>CAYRZX010000193.1:0-13044 GCA_964428665.1 uncultured Gemmatimonas sp. | reverse complement strand
TTCTGGAGCAATGCCCTTGCGTCGCGCCAAGCCCCTCGCGGCGCTTGAGCGAGCGCCCTTCTTTTGTGCCACTTTTCTTGGGCGAGCAAGAAAAGTGGCAAAATGTGTTGACGCTGCATCTCAATAAACGAGAGATCCGCCCATGCCCATGACACATCCTTTCCTTTTTTTCTCAGAAGCCGACCTCCCCGCCCTCCGGCGCAAGGCCGAAGGCCCCGTCTGCAAGGCCATCCTGAAAAACATGGAGCGCGTCGCCGACGCCCGCCTCTCCTGGGAGGTCTACATCCCCGCCCTGGTCCCCCCCTTCTCCGGCTACCGCCTCAAGGCCGGCCAGTCCATGAACTACGACGAGGACTACGCCGCCAGGTACGTCCAGCAGTATCGCGCCTCCATGCTCATCCGGAACCTCTCGGAGTTCTACGCCTTCTGTTACCTGATGCTCGGCAAAGAAAAATACCGAGAGGCCGCCAGACGCTGGACCCTCACCCCGTGTCGATGGGACAAGCGGACCTGGGCGGCCTACGAGGAGTCAAGGCTCCCCATCGAGGACTACACGGCGGCGGAACTCCGGTCCGTCGAGAAATCGGGCGGGGCGTGCGTGGGCGTGGTGGTCGATCCTGAAAAGGACTACAAGAAGCCCATCTTCGAGGACACCGGCATCTTCACCACCTTCAAGCTGCGCGGCCTGGCCGTGGCCTACGACTGGATGTGCCCCCACCTGACCGACGAGGAGCGGGAGACCGTCAGAGGGATGCTCGCCTACCAGGGCGACCGGCTCTACCACCACGCCCTGAACCGGAACGCCCTCCTGATGAACTCCATCCTGAACCACACCTGGCTGGACACCGCCGGGTTCGGCCTGGCCGGCGTCGCCCTCTACTTTGAGCACCCCCCGGCCAGGGAGTGGGTGAAACTCTGCCGCGACCGGTTCGTGGACCTCCTGCTCCCCCGCACCGTCGGGGCCGACGGCGAGTTCCCCGAGCCCGGCCCCTACGTCTGGGAGTATTCCTACACGGCCGCCGCCCTCTTCTTCGAGGGCCTCCGGCGCGTCACCGGCGAGGACCTCTTCGCAAGCCCCGCGTTCCGCCGGGTCTCCCACCTGCTCACCCACGTCCTCAGCCCCGCAGGCGGCCTCGCCTTCGACGACGACATGACCGGCTTCGACCGCGCCGACGGCATGGCCTGCGCCTTCCGCCCCCTGATGTTCCGGTTCGCGTCCCGCTTCCGCGACCCCCAGGCCCAGCGCTACGCCCTCTACGAGGGGTTCGACCCTCCCGGCGCGGAGAAGGGGAAGCTCTACCCCGGCGGCAAATGGTACCCCGAGGCCCGCGAATACAACGGCCACTGGGAGTACATCTGGTGCGACGAATCCATCCCGCCCCAGGACCCTTCAGGTCCCGTCCCCTCGACCCTTCTGCGCGACGCGGGCTGGGCCATCCTCAGGACCGGCTGGAGGCCTCACGACACCTACCTCGCCCTCCGCGGCGGGACCTACCTCGGCCCCCACGACCGGATGGACCAGAACAAGGTCGTGCTCCAGTCCGGCGGCGAGAAGCTGCTGGAGCACCTCTACGGCGCGAACTACATGCACTTCGAGTACTTCAAGTACACCCCCGGCAGCAACACGATCCTGGTGGACGGCGAGGGCCAGACCGAGGTCCCCAAGGAGGCCCAGCACGCCACCTTCATGAGTCAGTACAAAACCGAAAACACGAACGGCAGGATCCTCCTGTTCGAACCCTCCCCGGACTTCGACGCCGTCATCGGGGACGCCTCCGGGGCCTACGGCGACCGCCTGACCCGGTTCTGGAGGTGCATCGCCTTCCTCAAGCCCGACTGCTTCCTGATCCTGGACGACCTGGTCGCCCCCCGCCCTTCTGCCTTCGACTGGCTCGCCCACTCCTACGGCGACATCTCCATTCAGGGCTCCGACATCCTCATCCGCAAACCGAAGGCCTCGCTCCTGATCCGCGCCGTCCTCCCCGAAGGCGCGTCCTGGCATCTCGAACACACCCCTCCGGACACGAAGGACGAACGCCTCCTCAAGCACCTCGCCCTGAGACCGTCCCGAAAAACCCCCTCCGTCCGCTTCCTGACCGGGCTGTTCGTCTCCCCCGCCGACCGGGAGCCCCTGTCCCTCCACGCAGAGGAACACAACGACTCGATCATCGCCCGCCTCACCCTGAGAGGCCGATCCCTCTCCGTCGAGTTCGACCTCGCGGCGAAGAAGATCCAACTCTTACAGAACTGAGAGAACCTATGACTGCGACATCGAAGACCCATCGCACAGACTGGTATGCCCCGACATGGAAGTATCGAAAAGAGATTATCCTCGACCACACGAAGGTCTCCGGCGGCGGCCAGAAGGACTTCCCTGTTCTGATCGCTCTAAAAGAGGCCGCCCTCAAAAACGCCGCCGCAGGGGGACACGTCGCCCGGCCTCAGGGGGAGGACTTCTGTTTCACCTCCTCCGACGGGATCACGAAACTGTCCCACGAGATGGAATCCTACGACCCTGCCACAGGCGCGCTGCGGGCCTGGGTCAGGGTCCCGGCGCTCTCCTCCACGGCAGACACGACCCTGTATCTCTACTACGGCAACCCCGCCGGGGACGCCGGGCAGGACAGCCACAGGGTCTGGGACTCAGGCTATAAGATGGTCCTGCACCTCCATCCTGCCGAAGGCCCACCGAGGGATTCCACCGCCAACCAGAACCACGGGACATCTCAGAGAGGCGAGGGCCAGGGCGTCTGCACCCGCATCGGCCCCTCCGCCAGCCTGAGCATCACCGACGCCATCACGGTGGAGGCCTGGGTGGAGAGCGGGGCCTTTCAGGCCGAGGCCCTGCAGGCCGCCGTGTCAAAGTGGTCCCTGCTCAGGACCCTGAACACCTTTGACGCCTTCGACGCCGGGGACACCGACGGCCTGAACACGAAGGGGTTTTTTGGCGCGGTCTTCGACGGCAGGTACGTCTACTTCGTCCCCCAGAACGACGGGGACCACAAGCACGGAAGGGTGTTGCGCTACGACACCCACGGCCCGTTTGGCGACTCCAAAAGCTGGAGCGCCTGCGACGCCGGGAACACCTCCGGCCTGAGCACGAAAGGGTATTACGGGGCCGTCGCCGCCGGGCGGTACGTCTACTTCGTCCCCCGCACGGACGACCAGGGCCACCACAACCGGGTGCTGCGCTACGACATCCACGGCCCGTTCAAGGACCCTCAAAGCTGGAGCGCGTTCGACGCCGGCGCCCCGATCTCCTATCAGAGCGCGGCCTGCGACGGCCGCTACATCTACTTCTCGCCCGGCTACGAGGAGAAGTCAGGCCCCACTGGAAAGGCGTTGCGCTACGACACCCGCGGCGACCTGTCGGACCCCGGCAGCTACGCCAGGTACGACGCCGGAAGCGCCTCCGGCCTGAACGCGAAGTGCTACGACGGGGCCGTCTTCGACGGGCGCTACGTCTATTACGCCCCCCTCAACGCCGAAGGTATCGTCCTGCGCTGCGACACGCAGGGGGGCTTTCAGGACGGAAACTCGTGGGTCGCCTACGACGCCAGCCGGACCTCCGGCCTCAAGATGGGGTCGTGCGTGGGCGCGATCTTCGACGGCCGCTACGTCTACTTCGTCCCCTACGCCAACAGCGTGGTCGTCCGCTGCGACACGCGCGGGGACTTTCTCGACAGCAAGAGCTGGAGCGCTTACGACGCCGGGAACACCTCCGGCCTCAAGACGACGGGCTACGACGGCGCGGCCTTCGACGGGAAGTACATCTACTTCATCCCCTTCTGGGAGGGGGAGAGCACCTACGCCGGCTTTCACGGCAAAATGCTCCGCTACGACACGCAGAACCCGTTCACGGACCCCTCGGCCTGGGCGGCCTTCGACGCGGGGGACACAGGAGGACTGAGGCCGGTGGGGTTCAACGGGGGGGCGTTCGACGGGCGGTTCATCTACTGCGCGCCCTGGCGGCAGGGGACCGACCCGGACGGGAAACCCCAGGCGCACGGCAGGGTGCTGCGCTACGACACGACGGGCTCGCAGGCCTCCTTTAGCCTGCGGGTGATGGACTGCGGCCACAACGGCGGGCTGTGCGCGGCCCTGCCTGGCCCCGGCTTCCTGGTCAACACGGACCGGGGCGTCCTGAACGCGCGGGCGGACCGGGGCCTGGAGCCGGGGAGGCGCCACCTGACCGGCGTCTACGACGGGAGGCGAATCCGGCTGTTCATCGACGGCGAGCTGGCTAGCGAGCGGGAGGGGTCTGGACGCATCCTGACCAACGACGCGGACGTGACCGTCGGAAGGATTCAGGACGGGCTGGGCTATTTCAACGGCAGGATCTCCGAGGTCCGGGTCTCCGGCGCAGCCCGGAGCGCGGACTGGATCAGGACGGGATACACGAACCAGCGCGCCCCCTCGGAGTTCTTCAGGGTGGGGACGGAGGAGACCACGCCATGACAGGTTACAGAAGGCGGCTGGTGATCGACCACACCCGGGTGATGAACGTGGACCAGAAAAATTTCCCCTTCCTGGTCTCCCTGACGGACGCCCGCTTGAAATCCGCGTCGCACGGCGGGCGCGTGGCGAGCGATAGGGGGGAGGACATCTTTTTCGCCCTGCCGGACGGAGAGACCCGGCTCGCACACGAGACCGTCGCCTACGCCCCCGAGACAGGCGCGTTGAAGGCCTGGGTCCGCGTCCCGGACCTCTCCAGCAGTCAGGACACGGAGTTCTTCGTGTACTATGGAGACCCCGCCTCCAGGAGGGCAAAAAAGAAGGTGTGGGACCCCCACGTCAGGCTCGTTCAACACCTTCACAGCGCCGGGGACCCCGTGACCGTGCCCCACTCGGACGCCCTGAACATCCGCGACGAGATCACCGTGGAGGCGTGGGTCCGGGGCGACGCCTATCAGCCGGAGGCGATGCAGGCCCTGGTCTCCAGGTGGGAGTCCCTCACCTCCTTCAACACCTTCAACGCCTTCGACGCCGGAGACACCGACGGCCTGGATGCGGCCGGCTTTTACGGGGCCGCCTTCGACGGACGCCACGTCTACTTCTGCCCCATCCGGTCCTACAAGAGCGACCGGCTCTCCGTCCACGCCAACGTCCTGCGATACGACACCCAGAAGGACTTCCACGACCCGAAGAGCTACGAGGCCTACGACGCCAGCCGGACGGACGGCCTCAGGACGGTCTGCTATTACGGGGCCGTCTTCGACGGCAGGTACATGATCTTCACCCCCCGCGACGAGGGGACCGGGTATCACAGCCGGGTCCTGCGCTACGACACGCACGGGGACTTCAAGGACAGCGCGAGCTGGGAGGCGTTCGACGCGCAGGTCCCCGACTCCCACCAGTCCGCGGCCTTTGACGGCAGGTACATCTATTTCTGCCCCGGCTATGCGGCCAATCCGGGGGGGCCGCTCTCCGAGGCCACCCTCAGCGGAAAGGTCCTGCGGCTGGACACGCAGGCGGACTTCAAGGATCCGTCCAGCTACCGGGTCTTCGACGTGAAGGCGGCCCTCGGTGAGGAGGTCGCGTGCTACGACGGCGGGCTGTTCGACGGCCGCCACATCTACTTCGTCCCCCTCTGCACCGGCGTCGCGCTCCAGTACGACACCCGGGGCGACTTTGAGGACCGGAGGAGCTGGCGCGCCTACGACGCAAAACCCCTCGGCATGGGGATGAACGTGGGCGGGACCTTCGACGGCCGCTACATCTACTTTGCGGCCTACGCCAACAGTTGCATGGTGCGCTACGACACGCAGGGGGACTTCGGGGACGGCCGGAGCTGGAGGGCCTACGACGCCGCGAACACCTCCGGCGTGGAGACGGCGGGCTTCGACGGGGCCTATTTCGACGGCCGCTACGTCTACTACGTGCCCTACCAGCGGCGGGTGAAACCGGGAGAGGACAAGAGCGTGTACCACGGCAACTACCTCCGCTACGACACCCTCGGGCCCTTCGACGACCCGAAGAGCTGGGCCGGAGTGGACGCGGAGCGCGCCGACGGCCTGGTCTCCGTCGGCTACAACGCCGGGGCCTTCGACGGCCGCTACTTCTACGCCGCCCCCGACTTCGACCCCCACGCCGACAAGATGCACGGGAGGATCTTGAGGTGCGACACCACCGGCCAGAACGCCTCGTTCTGCCTGAAGTACGGCGACTTCGGGCACAACGGCGGGCTCTGCGCCGCCGCGCCCGGGCCGAGCTTCCACGTGAACACTGTCAAAGGCACGGTGGTGGGCATCGCCGCCCCCCGGCCCCTCCTGCCCGGCTGGCATCACCTGGCGGGCGTCTACAACGGCCGGACCGTCAAGCTCTTCGTGGATGGGGCCCTCGTCGGCGAAAGGCCCGGCGCCGGCGCCCTCCAGACGAACGAGGTGGACGTCGCCATCGGCCGGATGACCGGCGGCGCGGCCCGGTTCAGGGGCGTCATCGAGGAGGTCAGGATTTCGGACATCGCCAGAGGAGACGACTGGATCAAGACGGCCTACCAGAACCTGGCCAGCCCCTCCCGGTTCGTCCGGGCCGGAGAAGAGGAGCGGGTCGCGTAGTAGGGGCGACCGGCCTACAGGGTCTTGAGGTACTCAATCAGCGCCATCCGGTTCTCCTCCGTCCTGATCCGCGGCCACATATCGTGCCCCCGGTTGTCGCAGCCGGGGCGGTTCGCGTTGAACCAGTCCCGACCCTCCCCGAACCGGCGCAGCAACTCCGCCTCGCTCATCCCCTCTTTCACGCCGTCCGGGAAAAGCCTCTGACCGACGCGCCGTGAGTCGAACCCCCGCGCGGCCATCACGCTGAAGACCTTCGGGCGCTCCGCCTCCGGCCCCAGCAGGTGGTAGAGCGTCGGCACGCTCCCGTTGTGCAGATAGGGGTAGTTCGCCCAGACCCCTGTCAGCGGCGTGGCCGCGTAGCCCTCGCTCCTCGCCAGCCGGTCCCTCGCCGCCAGAGGGCTCCTCCCGAACGCCTCCACGAACCCCTTCGACACGACCTCCAGCCTCCCCCGGTCCGTGCCCACGTCCGCGTGCACGCCCGTCCATCGGACGTTCCCCTTTCCGTCGTAGACCCCGTGACACGCAGAGCACCCGACCTCTCGCGAATAGAACAGCGCCCTCCCCTTTTCGGCCAGCGTGGAGTCGATGCCGTAAGGATATAGGGGAGGCCGGACATATCGCACCACCTCCTCGAACTGTAGCTGAATGGCGGGCACGACCTGCCCCTCGATCTCCTCGTACGACCTCCCCTTGAACAGCTCCATCGAGGAGGCCATCAGTGGAATCTTCCCCCGGAAACTCCCGTCCACGTACCACCGCTCGAACGGCGCCTTGGCCGCGAAGTGCCAGAGCGGCGGGATTTTCGCGTCCCCCCTCCCCACCTCCTCGGCGCCCGGCAGCGCCCCGCCGTGCGCCCGGATGTAAAACTCCACGTGAGACCCCGCAAAGGCCGTCGAGCGCCCGCGCGTGAGCGGATAGGCCTTCTCGTGGAGGCGCTGCTTCAGAATGGCGTTTGCCTGAGCGGCCATCCCGTCGGCCTCCGAGCCCCTGGACAGGATGCGCCGCCCGAGGGGGCCTGTCAGCCGCTCCAGCGACGCCACCAGGGCCTTTTCGTCGAACGCCTTGTTGCCCGCCCCGAAGTAGACGACCCCGTCGATCTCCGCGAGATGGCACATCGCGCAGTTGCTCGTGAAGCTGAGCGGCCCCTCCGGCGCGACGCTGGGCGAGACGCCGTACACCGGCGTGACCCGGTTCTCCGGCCAGAGCACCAGCCCCACCCTCTCCCGCGCGATGGTCTCCGGGTCCCCCGCCACCGCCCGCGTGATCAGGTTGCCGTCCAGCAGCGACCGGGGCACCCAGAACGAACTCCCGAACGTCTCGGTCATGAACCCGACCAGCGCCCTGCGGCGCTCCGCCTCCGGGCGGAGGTCCTCCGGGTCCCATTCATAGACCATGCCGGAGAGGGAGGCATCAAACGCCGCCCGCACGGCCTCCTGCGAGACATTTCTCGTCCAGGGATGGACGCAGGAGAGGGCGACGACCGACGCCGCCAGCAGCGCGAGGACGGGCATCCGTGTTCTATAGCTGTACCTCATAGTGGGCGCTCCTTAGCAGAGGACAACCGGCCATGTCTGATCTCAGAGCCGCGCACCATCACGAACGCGATCAGCGCGACCACAAAGACGACGAGCAGCAACCAGACGACGCTCTGGAACGTCCCGATGACCGTGCGATACACCTCCAGAATCCAGCGATCTGAGTTGAGCACGACGACCTGTCCATCCTTCCCTCTCGGCGTGATGTACTTCTCAAGCTCCCATATCCTGACGCCGCCGGAGATGCCGGCGACGAACATGGCGAACTTGATGTACCGGTGCCACGCGGCGCTGAGTTCTTCCGCAATGATCCTTCTCAGGATGGAGGCGATGGGCTTGTCGAACAGCCTGGCGACGAAAGACGAGGCCGCGACGGCGATGGCGAAGGTCACGATGAGAAGCGTCAGAAACATCTCTGCACCTCCAGGGGTGAGATGAACACGTGGATGGAGCGACCTTCCTGAAATCGATCTCTTAGAGTGCAAGTCGTATGCCATTCCCATCCAGGCCCCATCTCCAGAGAGAGCATCGTCTTAACACCTTAATTATTAATCTCTAAGACATTATAGCCGCCCGCCTGCGCGGTACACTTTGTTGTTGCGCAAGATTGCGCGTTATTGCATGATATGGCGTAGAACCCATTCCCGAACGCCTACACCCGGAGGCACGCGATGACCAGACGGACCGCTCCTGCCCGGCAGGCCGCTGAACCCGACATCCTGAAACGCCTCCGCAGGGCCGTGCAGATCAGCGGCCTGACCGCCGACCTCTCCTCCAAGAGCGCCTCCGCGCAGGCGATCCTGGTGACCAGCCGGGTCGCCCAGACGGCCATCGACCACCTCCACGCCCTCAACCCGGCCGCCGGTGAGCGCCTGCTCGAAGAGCTCCGGTCCCTCGCCGACCCCGAGGCGTTCGAGCTGGTGGCGCAGGGCAGGGGCTACATCTTCTTCCACGTCGTCCACTTCCTCCACGAATTCGGCAAACACCACGCCGGCCTGCCCGACCCCCGCTCCTTCTGCGTCGGCGTGGGGAGGGCCGGGGGAGGGCTGCAGATCAGGCCTGAGACGGACATCCTCAGCCTGGTCCGCCTCCTGATCACGGCCCTGTCCCCCGACGACGACCGGCGCAACGTCGGCCTGCTCATCCAGACCCTGGCCCCGCTGATGCTGGAAAAGGTGTTCACGGCCCGCCGGTTTCACCTCGATGCGCTCCCGGAGGGGCAGGACCGGCTCCGGATCGCCCTTCGATACGCCGACCCGGACCGGGTGAAGGTCGGCCTCAGGGCGTTTGGCCTGGAGGGATATGTCGGGACCTTCTTCCTGAACTCCGCCCTGCAGATTCAGGGGACC
Source organism: uncultured Gemmatimonas sp. (assembly GCA_964428665.1). Classification (GTDB taxonomy): domain Bacteria; phylum Latescibacterota; class UBA2968; order SICM01; family SICM01; genus SICM01. Next base: position 3,603 of record CAYRZX010000193.1, on the reverse strand, counting down.
CTCCAGCTCGGCCTGGACACCTTCACGCAGGAGGCGCAGGACGGCATGGAGATGGGCGTCCTCATCCAGGACAGAGACAGGAAGGCCCAGGAGGAGATCGAACGGACCTGCTCCTGCGCCTGGACCGTCGCCTGGAGGCCCGACATCCGGCTGCGCCGGCTGACCGACCCGGAGGAGGTCCTGGCCCAGGTGCGCACGATCTACGAGACCCTCCACAGGAGAGACCTGGAGTATTTCCAGGAACGGGTCAAGACCCTGGAGATGCGGGTGCAGGCCCTCGAAGAGGGGGATCAGTTCCACGACCTGATCGGCAGGAGCCCGCAGATGCATCAGGTCTACCGCCTGATCCAGCAGGTCGCCGCCTCCGACCTGTCCGTCCTGATCCGGGGGGAGTCGGGCGTCGGAAAGGAGCTCGTGGCCAGGGCCATTCACCAGAGCAGCCCGCGCCGGGAGCGCCCCTTCGTCGCGGTCAACTGCGCGGCCCTCCCCGAGACCCTCCTCGAAAGCGAGCTCTTCGGGCACGAGAAGGGGGCCTTCACGGGCGCGGATCGGGCCAAACCCGGCCGCTTTGAGATGGCCGACGGCGGGACCCTGTTCCTGGACGAGGTCGGAGACATCCCCCTGACCACCCAGGTCAAGCTCCTTCGGGTCCTGGAGACGAAGGCCTTCGAGCGCGTGGGGGGGACGCGGACCGTCAGCGCCGACGTGCGCATCCTCGGCGCGACCCACCGGGACCTGGAGGACCTGATCGCGAAAGGACAGTTCCGGGAGGACCTCTACTTCCGGCTCAACGTCCTCCCCCTCCACCTCCCCCCGCTCAGGGAGCACCGGGAGGACATCCCCCTCCTTGCCCGCGCCTTCCTCCGGCGCATCGCCCTCCGCTCCGGCAGGGACATCCGCGGCCTCTCCCGCGGCGCCCTCGAGCGCCTCACGGCCCACCCCTGGCCCGGCAACATCCGGGAGCTCCAGAACGTCCTGGAGCGGGCCGTGGCCGTCTACGCGAAAGGCCCCACCCTCACGGAGTCCGAGGTCGCCCAGGCCCTCGGCATCCAGGTCCGGCAGGCCCCCGCGCACCCCCTGAGCCTCCGGCAGCAGCAGGTCCTCGACGCCATCCGCCGGACAGAGACAGGATGCACCATCGAAGACCTGCTGACCCTCGTGGCGTCCGCCGAACCCGCAGGCGGAAGCTCCCGCCGGACCCTCCAGAACGACCTGCGAAAGCTCTCCGTCCTCGGCCACATCGCCTACCACAAGCAGGGGAGCGCGCGCAGGTACGTGGCGGCCTCGAAATAGCCAAACCCTGATGCATAAAAAAGCCCTCTGTGGTCTGTGCGACCGCAGAGGGCTATGTGCTTCCCCCGTTCGGGCCTCAATTCCCCGGAATCACCGCGTTCTGGGGGTGGTAGCTCAGTCCGAGGGTGACGATCTTCTGGAGCAGGGCCTCGTATTCTGTGCCTGAGTGCTTGGCGGCCTCGGCGAAGTCCTCCCCGTGGGAGAGGTTGGGGTTCGGGTTCGCCTCGAGGAGATGGAACCGCCCGTCCTCCGTCAGCCGGTAGTCCAGCCGCGCGTAGCCGCTCAGGTTGAGGATGCGGTAGATGCGTTTGGAGAGATGCTCAAGCTTCTTCCGCAGCTCCGGCGTCAGGTCCGCCGGCCGCGTGACCACCCCCACCTTCTCCTGATAGGTGTGGTCCCACTTGACCTTGTCCGTGGCGATGTGCGGCGCGCCCTCGGGCAGCCTCTGGATCACCAGCTCCCACGGCGTGTAGGCCTGCAGCCGCTCGTTTCCGATGACCCCCACGTAGATCTCCCGCCCCTCGATGTACTGTTCGGCGATGGCAGGCCCGCTCGTCTGCCGGTGAATGAACGCCGTGCGCTCCGCCAGCTTCTCGTCATCGTGCACCAGGGACGCCTGCGAGATGCCCACCGACCCCTCCTCGATCAGCGACTTGACCACCAGCGGGAACTTCAGGTGTTTGGGCCGGCGCACCTTCCGGCGGACCGGAAACACCCCGAAGCCGGGCACCTGAATGCGGTGGTAGGCGAGGATCTTCTTCGTCAGCGCCTTGTCGCGCGCCAGCGTCAGCCCGCGTGGGTTGCAGCCCGTGTAGGCCTGTTTCATCAGCTCGAGATAGCTGACCACGTGCTGGTCGAACACGGCGTAGCCGTGAAACTCCTCGATCAGGTTGAACGCCACTTGGGGCTTACCCTCTTCGAGGGCCTTCCGGATCACCCCCAGGTCGCTGTAGAGGCCGACGGGTCGCGCCTCGTGCCCCATTTTCTTGAGCGTGGTGATGACGTCGTACTCGGTCTTCCAGGGCTGAATCTCCCTGTCGCTCAGGCCCTCGATCGAGTCCGGCGGAACGAGGTCTTCGTGGACCAGAACCAGGACGCGAAACCTCTTTTTAACGCTGAAATTCATACGGCGAGCCGGTAATACCCCGAATGGATGACATTCATCGTCTGAACGGTCAGCATGACCATGACCTCCCGCTGAACGTGCCGCTCCGGACGGGGGACCCGCAGCTTCAGCCGCTTGCACCGCTCGATCATGTGCTGGAGCACATAGTTGATCGTGTACTGATGCACGCCAGTCCCCTCGGAGACGACCTGACACAGCTCGCGGCGAAAACGCCGGAGGAAGCTGACCGCCGTCGGGCGCGAAAGGTGGCGCGACTCCTCGGAGAAGATGCGGCGCAGGTCCCGGTCATAAAAGGCCGGCCACTCCACGGCGTACTGCCGGCGCTTGCGCGCATAGTGTTCGCGCACCGTCAGCCTGACCCGCGAGAGCGGATCGATCCGGGTGCGCAGGTCGTTCCTCGGGGGCATCCCGGCGATCTCCCCCATCAGCTGATCCACATATTCGAGCTTGCGAAACGCCGGCCAGCCCTGGTACCGCCTGCGCCACCGCGAGCCCGGCGTCAGCCAGACGGCGAAGGTCTCGGCGAAGTCCTCGGCGGGGTGCGCCTGGGCGTACCAGGCGTCTAAGTGCAGGACATAGTTCCGGCTGTTCGGCCTGGGCGTGTAAGAGTCCGGGTAAGGCTCCGTGAACGACCCGAACAGCTCCTGCCAGCGCCGCTTGAAGTGCAGGCGGTAGGCCGTGTCCAGGGTGTGGCCGGCCTCGTGCCGCAGGAGACGCATGCACTCGGCGTCGGTGCCCCCCTCCACCCCCAGCATCATCTTGCGCTCCAGCCTCATCAGGCGGGGGTGCGCCAGGTAGAACGGAATGGCGATGCCCGGCACCCCGTCCGGCGAGAACCACTCCTCGGACAGCCAGACGTGCGGCTTGAAGCGAATGCCGCGCTCCCCGAGTTCGCGGTACAGCCGCTCCACGCGAGGCTCCAGCGCCGAGCCCTCCACGCGCACGGGGAGGTCGCACAGACGCAGGCCGAGCAACTGCTCATCCGTCATGTGATGCCATCTGAAACCCAAGCTCGCTCCGCTCCTCTTCTGCCTCTTGTCGGACCTTCGTTCTTCATCCGTCGCGGCGATAAATCGCCGCGCTACGACAAAAATATCACCACGCCCCATCCCCTTGCGCGGGGATGAATCCCCGCGCGTGATTCATCCTCCATCCTTCATCCTTCCGCCTTCTTCCACTCCGCA
>CAYRZX010000192.1:8378-13051 GCA_964428665.1 uncultured Gemmatimonas sp. | reverse complement strand
GGTGGACCTGCTGCCTCGAAGTCCTGCCGATGAAGGAACGGAGACGCGGAAAATATTGATGTAGGGGCGACCGGCTGGTCGCCCCTACAGGTTCCATCCCATCACGCTGCCGTTCGCGCAGCCGGCCACGAGGGTCTCGCCGAGGGCCGTCAGGGCCGTGACCCTCGACCCGGCCTCCATCCGGCCTGTGACCTTACCGGCCCCGCTCAGGAGATGGAGGCTCCCGTCCTCGCACCCCGCGACAACACGCCCATCGAGGGACGCCGTCGCCCGCACCGCCGCGCCTACGTTCACCGTCCAGAGCTTGTCGCCGTCCACGCTGAACCCGCAGACATAGAAGCTGGGCGATCCGACGATGAGCCGGCGCTCCCCCTTCTCCCCCAGAATCTCGACCCCCACCACCTCATCCCCCAGATTCCGCTCCCAGAGCAGACGGCCCTCCGGCCCTGAGAAGACCCGCAGGGTGAAATCCCGGTTCGTCCCGCAGACCACCTCCGGCCTGCCGTCCCCGTCCAGGTCGGCCACCCGCACGGCCGTCAGCTTGGAGGTCCAGCCCTGATTGGGGTAGCGCCGGCGGACCTGGCCGTCGTGCCCGACGGCCAGACAGACGCTGGTGGACGATTTGATCGAATTTCCGCCCACGATCTCCCGTTTTCCGTCCAGGTCCACGTCCGCGGTCGTCAGAGTGACGAAAATCCCGTGGTCCGTCCGGTAGTTCCAGCGCTCCTTTCCGTCGGCGCTCAGGAGGTGGAGGCGCATGTTGGCGACGCCGGCGATCACCTCCGGCCTGCCGTCCCCGTCCAGGTCGTCGGCGTGGACCCTTTTGACCATCGAGGCGCCGAGGGTCCACCAGGGCCAGTACTGCGGACCGAACGCCGGCTCGTAGCGCCAGAGCTCGCGGCCCTCCGCGTCGAGGGCGTAGACGTGGCGGTCATCCGACCCCGCTATGACCTCCGGCCTGCCGTCCCCGTCCAGGTCTGCGGCGCAGACGCTGTTCACAGGCCCGCCGGTTGAGAACTGCCAGAGCGTCTCGCCGCCTGCGCTGACGCGATGGACGGACCCATCGGCGGACCCGACGACGCAGCCGTCCTCAAAGGGGGCGATGGACGCGACGGCCCCGCCGGTCCGGCAGGCCCAGGAGGGCGGGAGGCGCCTGCGGCGCGGGGACCGCGCAGGTCCGGCCTTCTGCCCCGCGAGGGCGAGGACGGCCTGCGAGACGGCCCTGGCGAAGGCGGTCGCGGGGTTTACCCGGAGGGCAGATATCCCGGCCTGGACCGCGACCTCCTGGACGCCGGCATCCGTGGCGATCTTGAGCGATGCCCGGCGCCGGGCCTCCACCTGGACCTCGCCGGTCGCGAAGGTCAGGGAGAGGGAGACCGGGGCGTCGGCCTCAAAGGAGGACGAGCCGCACGTCAGTCTCCGCGCATTCAGGAGGGCGAACCCGTCCCCGTCTATGGCAAAGACCTGCGCGTCGACGGCCAGGTCCAGGGCCTCGAACTTCCCCGCGCCGACCAGGGTCCGGCCCCCTTCGATGCGGGCGGCGGCCTGGCCGACGCGGGAGAGGCCCCACGACGCGGGCCTGCGCGGACAGGTCGCGTAGATCAGGTTGAGAAAGACATAGCGCTCGCCGGTCCGCATCCTCAGGCCGACGCTCTCGTGGAACTGGTGCGCGGTCAGGTCGTCAGTCTGATACCACTCCCGGAGCTGTCTCAGGCCCTCCGGGTCGTGGTCCGTGGAGAGGCCGAAGGGGACAGGCTCGGTCCAGAGGCGCGCGGCATCGGCGTTGAGGATATGGAGGTCATAAGGCCCGCCCTCCCCCTCCTGCCGCGCCGTCAGGTGACCCTCTTTTAGCGATGGCGTCCCCATCACCTTCCACCGGCGCTCCAGGGTGTAGTCCCCCTCCACCTTTGCCGTCAGTTCGTCGATGAAGACGAAGTAGCCCCCTTTTTTCCAGATGACGTTCCGATACCAGTCCACGCTCAGGTAGTCGCGCAGGAAGGTCCGGGAGAGACCGAACGCCCGGAAGTCCGCGATCCCCTCCATGCCCGCGAAGGTGGGGGGCAGGACGCCCTCCCCCTCCCGCACGACCGTGACGACGTTGTGGTCCCGGTAGTTGGGCCAGTGGAGGTTGTCCTCGGTGAGGATGAAGATCCGGCCGAACTGCCCGAACTCGGTGACGCCGTTGGCGTCCTCGTAGGAGTGGGAGCCGCCGCCGACCCCGTCCAGCAGGAGGTACTGGTCCTCCGGGTCGAATCCCGCGCGGAAGGAGACCTTGTCGAACGTCAGATCGTGGGGGACGTTCGGGAGGGTCATGTACCAGTGGGAGGCGTAGACCGGGTCCACGTGGGGAAGGTCGTAGTAATAGCGGTCGAGGGGGGCCACGGCGACCCCGATCAGGTCCGCCGGGACCACGGGGGCCAACCCGCAGTCGAACGAGCGGAGGAGTTCACACCCGTACCCATCCGTCAGGGCCCGCTCCATCGGGTCGCGGCCCAGGACGTAGGTATAACGCCCGTCCCGGTAGTACCACGCGGCCTTCTGGAGGAGGCTGTGGGCGTCCTGCTGGCCCCCGGCCCAGCAGTCGCCGGTGACGGCCATGCCCCCCCTGTTGTTCGTGTTGACGATGGCCCGGTCCGCGGCCAGGCGCGCCGCGCCCTTCTCGAAGAAGGCCATCCGGCCCGTGGTCAGGGCATAGGTGGCCATGTTCTCCAGCGTGGCGTGCCAGCCGGGCGCGCAGTCGCAGACCGGTTTGGAGCAATCGTCCGTCACCCGGTAGAACTCGTGGACCAGGGCCATCCAGTCCTGTGTCTCCGGGAGTTGATAGGAGCGGTCGAAATACCGCGCCCCGAACAGCAGGGCGATCCCGAGCAGGGTCTGGTGGTTCTGTCGGGGCTCGGCGAAGCGGGCCAGGTTGCGGAAGGAGGGGTTCTGAAAGCCCTCCCTGGACCGGAGGACGCGGAGGAGGTAGTTCGTGACGGCCAGCCGGTCGTCGTCGGAGAAGGCCGGGCTCTCCTCGATCACGTCCCAGAGCATCACCTTGCCCCAGAAGGAGAGGTGGACCTGGACCTCATAGGTGTTCTCGGGCGCGGCGGCGATCATGGCCATCATCCCCTCCCGGAAGCGCTGCGCGAAGGCCTCGTCCCCGGACAGGGCGTAGTAGCGTCCAAACCGGACCATGTGCTCGCTCTCGATCCCGAATCCCCATGTCTCGGGCGTCTCGGACATGGCCTCCTTCAGACGCCGGCGCTCCCGGTCCATCCCCTTTCCCAGCTCGACCTCGAACAGCCGGCCCAGGACCGGGCCGGACTCCATCTCGGCGCAGAGCCGGTCCGCGGCCTTCGACACGCCCGGCGCGTCGCTTCCACCCACCAGGATCACGTTGTGGCCGTCCCCCTCCGGGTTGTGGATCGTGGAGAGCACGTAGCCGCCGTCGCCGGGGTAGCGGCGGTCCACGAAGGCGTAGAACTGGAGGTAGAGGTGTTCGATGAGCCGGTTGTCCGCGAAGTTTCCGAGGGCGATGGTCGGGCCGCCCATCGGGCCGCCCGGAGGGACCCGGTCGTCCGGCAGGATGGGCAGGACGATACCCCATCGGGATTGGGCCACGGCCGCGATGCGCTCCGCCGCGTCCCGATAGGCCCCGGAGGCCGGGGTGACGATCTGAGCGCCGGCCAGGTCCGTGGTCAGGCAGAGGTCCTTGAGCTTGGTGATCTGATCCATTACAACTTATCCGCCTCCACGGGCCGCTTCTCGGCCAGGGAGATCTTGACGGCCTCCAGGGCCTGCATCGTCCGGCGCACGTCCCGGCCCGAGGCCTCCGGCTCGCGGCCCTCCAGGACCGCGTTCACGAACTCCGCGATCTGCCGCTGCATCCCCCCCTGGACGTCAAACTTGTTCGGCAGGGTCTCCCCGTTGAGGGTCAGGACGTCGTTCGTGATGCAGAGGCACCCCTCGGTCCCGGCGATGAGGCAGTCCCACGCGCCCGGCTTGATGTTGATCGAGTGGGTCATGGTCGCCATCGCGCCGTTCGACAGGTCGAACAGGATGTCGATGTCGTCGTAGTCCCGCCAGTGGGGGTTCGTCTTCCGGCCCAGGGCAAAGGTCGTGCGCGCGTGCGCGTCGTTCAGGTAGAGGATCATGTCCACCTCGTGCGCCCCGAAGCCGTAGAGCACCCACCCGCCCGCGACCGCCGGGTCGTTGGACCAGGGCTCGGCCCGGTGCTCCCTGGTGAAAGAGTGCCGGCGGCGGATGACGTTCGTGGGGCTCCCGACGGCCCCGCTCTGGATGAGCCGGCGGGCCTCCCGGTTGGCCTCCCGGAAGCGGAGGACCTGGCCGACCATGAGCGTCACCTTCGCGGACTGGGCGGCGGCGATCATGCTGTCGCATTCCCTGAGGGAGATGGCCATGGGCTTCTCCACCAGGATGTGCTTGCCGGCCTTCGCGGCGGTGAGGGCGTGGGCCTCGTGCAGGGCGTGCGGGAGGCAGATGGAGACGGCGTTCACGGCGTCGTCTTGGACGGCCTCCTCCGTGGAGGTGGCCCACCGCTTTGCGCCGTACTTCTGCGCAGCCTGCTCGGCCCGCTCCCTCGCGATGTCCACGGTCACGGCCACCTCCGCGTTCGGGAGGGCCGCGATGGAGGCCATGTGGCTCTGCGCGATGCCGCCACAGCCGATGAT
>CAYRZX010000192.1:0-8278 GCA_964428665.1 uncultured Gemmatimonas sp. | reverse complement strand
TTAAAACTCGTCTCCCGCTCCGCTTTTGCGCCGGAGTTCAGGTCCGTGACGACCACGCGGACGGCGTGGCTTCCGGTCCGGGCCTCCTGGAGGTTGAGCTCCACGTGGAGGAAGTCGGTCCGCTGCGTCCCGTTCATGTCATAGGTGATCGTCAGCTCCCCCTTCTTCTCGTCCGAGCCGACGAGCCGGCCGAGGCCGGAGAGGAGCTTCACGCCCAGGCTCTCCCGCCTGCGTGTCTGGATGATGTAGTCCACCCGATAGCGCGTCTGGCCCGCCGCGTCCGGCGTCAGGTTGTAGACCTCGCAGTAGAGGAAGGGGTTCTGGTCCCGGCGGTAGGCCCGTGACGGCATCGGCAGCACGCGCAGGCCGTTCTTGACGAAGGGGTCTGGGCCGGGGTGGGGCGCGATGCGCTCGGCCAGCTCGATGTCGCTGACCTGGAGGCTGTCCGTCCCGAAGCGGTCCACCCGCACTTTCTGACGATAGGACTGCATCCGGTTGGAGACCCGGTCCGTCACCTGCACCGCGAGGTGGTAGTCCCCCGGCGGCAGGTCGAAGGCCTTCACGTCCGGGATGAAGGCCCCTGCGCCGGTGTCGGGCAGGGCGGAGGCGGCGAAGGAGAGGAGGTCCTTTGCCCGGAGGACCTCCCGCCAGGTCGTGTCGAACAGGGCGATGCTCCGCTCCAGGGCGGCGATGCGGCCGGAGTCCTGGTAGGCGATCTCGGAGACCGGGACGCCGGTGTAGACCTCCAGGTGTGTCTTGCCCCCGTCGCCCCGGAAGCCCGCTGGATAGGTCCCGAAGGTGAGGGGACCGGCCACGTCCGGCTGGTAATAGTCCGGGGTGGCGGAGGCCACGGTCTCCACGATGACCTTCGGGGAATTGCTGATGATGGCCGTGCCGGGGACGCCGAAGGGGACCGGGGCGTAGTCGTAGCGCCCGTTCAGCATCTCATCCGTAAAGGTGACCTCGATCCCCCCGCCCAGGTTGAAGTAGATCCAGGACTCCCACGGCACCTGGCTGCTCCCGCCCGCGGCGATGACCTGCGCGGACCGCCCCGGCCCGGTGAGCGGGTAGACCGGCCCCTGGTGGAGCGAGGGGGTGTTGATCACGAACCCCGACCCGTAGAGCCCCAGCGCCAGGCGCTCCTTGACCCGCTGGACGCGCAGGTCCGAGGACTTGATGAAGTCGATCTCGTCCGACCGGGCGCGAAAGTCGGGCTCCCCGTAGCGGATGTAGACCTCCCCGCGCCGGTCCCAGGGCGTCTGCTTCTCCCCGAAGCGATTGCGGGCGACCCAGACGCGGCGGTAGTGCTCCAGGAGGCGCTCGTTGACGGGCGTGGCCGGGACCAGGTCCCGCTCCGTCCAGAAGCGGCGCAGGAACTCCCGGCGCTCCTCCGGGCTGGACGTGGCCGCGTAGGCCTTGATCTCGTCCAGCGCGCCGACGAAGGTGATGTCGTCGTAACAGGCCCGCTCCCCCGCGTCGACCCTGTCGAGATAGGTCGCGAAGAGCTCGTTCGCCCGGTCAAAGTCCCCCTGCCCCAGGTGGGTCTGCGCCACGATCGGCAGCTCCCGGATCAGGTCCGGCCGCTTTTGAAGCGAGGCGGCCATCAGCTCGCGGGCCTTGTCATACTGCCTGTTGCGCACATAGAGGTCCCCCAGGTGATGCGCCGCGTCCAGGTCATCCGGTCGAACCTGAAGGTAGCGCTCATACCAGAGGATCGCGTTGGGCAGGTCCACGGGCGGGAACTGATACCACTCGGCCAGCAGCAGGTGGACGCGCGGGTCGTCCGGCCTCATCTTGTAGGCCCGGTCCATCTCCGACTTCGCGTCCATATCCTTCAGCTTCCAGGACGCCTGGGCGATGTGATACTGCGCCTCCGCGTAGCCCCGGTCCTTCATCAGGGCGTCCCGGAAGTAGTCGATGGCCTGCCGGGTCTGGATCCTGTTCCCCTCCATCAGGGCCCGGCCGATGCCGTCGTAGGCCTCGGGGGAGGTCCTGGCGGACAGGGCCTTCTTGAAGGCGTCTCTGGCCTCATCGGGGTTCTTCAGGAGCAGGTAGGCGTCCCCCAGCTTGAGGTAGGCCCGGTCGTTCTTGGAGTTGAGGCTGAGGGCCTCCTGGAGGGGCAGGACCGCCCCGCTGGCGTCCCCCGCGTCGAGGCGTCCGAGGGCGACCCTGAACAGGGAGTCGATCTCCGCCTGTCGCGGATGGGGAGGGCGCTCCTTGGCGGCGGCGGGAAAGGCGCCCACCGCAGAGACGCAGAGCACGCTGAGAAGGATCAGGGGTTTTCGCATGGAAACCTCGCAATCCAACGGTGTCTGGACCGTAAGGGCGGGTTTGAAACCCGCCCTTACAACCCGCCCTTACAACCCGCCCTTACAACCCGCCCTTACAACCCGCCCTTACATCGATACGACCGTCAGACAGACCGCCAGGGCCAGGTTGACGCCGTGCCCCAGCAGGCAGAGCGGACAGGAGACGTGGAGCCTGTAGCGAAGCGCATGGACGAGATAGACTCCCAGCAGGACCGCGAGATAGGAGACGATCTGCGCCGCCGCCATCCAGGCCGAGGCGGGGTGTGGGGTCCAGGACAGGACGATCAGGCCGGCATAGTAGAGCGCCCCGAAGATAAAGTTGGGCAGGCCCAGCGCCCTGGCGTCCGGTGTCTGCATCACGGCCCGGCACGAGCTTCCCTGTCCGACTACCGGGATCAGCCGGCCCCGCGCGAGACCATAATAGGACATCGCGAAGTAGAGGGCGTTGAGCAGGCCGATAAGGGCCAGAGAGAATATGATCCAGGCCATGTTAGTACGGTTGACCTTGTATCGCCGCGCAGGGGTAGACGGCCACCCTCGTCGGGCCCCGGTGGCCGGCGGTCAGCTCCCTCTCGATCTCCGCCCAGGTCCTGCGGACCGTGAGCTGCTCCGGCGGCGCGAAATACTCCAGGTCGACCCTGGACGGGGCGTCGCACAGGAGGAGGACGCGCCGGGCCTTCGGGATGTGGACCTGGTAGCCCCGGCGCTGGCCGCGGCCGGTGTAGTCGGTCCCGAAGCGCCCGAACAGGTAGTGCGGCAGGGAGAGGCCCTTGGGATGAATGGCCACGACGACGAGGTCCCCGCCCTCTTTGAGCGAGAGGTGCGCGGCCCACATCCCCTTCCCCGGCTGCTCCTCCTGGGGATAGGTGTTCACCACGACGATGTCGCAGTCTTCAGCGGGCCTGGTGTGGTAGATGCGGCGGGCGACCTCCGACCCCTCCCGGTAGACCCGCGCAAAGTCCCCGGCCACGACGCCCACGGCCTCCCGGCGGGCGTTCTGGACGATGTCGATCTTGAGGTCCAGGCCGGCCCTGCGGGCGACCTCCTCCATGTCGGCGCGGCCGAGGTGGACCTTCTCCGGGAGTTCCCCCACGCGGGGGTCGTCCCTGAAGGCGTCCCCGTGGCCGGGGAGGGTGAGGTGGTTGTGAGCGATGGTCTCGATGCCGGAGACGCCCGGCATCACGAGCTTGGCCCCGCCGCCGAACCGGCCCTTGCCCCAGTAGGAGATCAGGCCGCCGATCCCTATTTTGAGGTCGCACGCCATGACCTCCCGGTTGACGTGGACCGGGGTGCCGAAGCTGGTCCGGCCCAGGTAGACGTGGTTCTCGAACACGTTGTGGTTGTAGACCGGGAAGCGCTCCACGACCTCCTCGCCCAGCTTTTTGGCGAACTCGTCCCGCGTCATGGGGAGGTGCGCCCCGAAGGCCCCGATGAACCGGACCTGCTCGTCCCGGACGCCGGCGGCGGCCAGCTCATCTAAAAGGAAGGGGACGATCCGATGGGCGGGGGTGGGCCGGCTCAGGTCGTCGAACAGGACGGCGACCTGCCTCTTCCCCTTCGCCAGGTCGCGGACCTGGGGCGCGCCGAGGGGCCTTCGCAGGCTGTCCCGGATCTGGTCGTCGGACAGGGCCGCGGCGTCGTGGCCGGCCATTTTGCAGACCTGCACGTCCCAGGCCTCCGGGAAGGTCAGGCCGAGGGGGGCGTCGCCGAACCAGGCGGCGGTGGAGAGGGTGACGGATTTATGGGACATGGGGGCTCCTTATTTTTTCGCGATCTCCCGGACCGCTCCGATCAGCGTCTCGACCTCCGCGTCGGAGGTGAAGAACGCGGGCGCTATGCGCACGCCGCTGAACTTGAGGAAGGCGGGGCGCTGGATGATCCGCTTCGCCCGCAGGGCGGAGGAGACGTCCCCGCCCCCTTTCCCCTCTACGGAGAAGGCGACGATGGCCGTGGAGGTCTCCGGGCCGGAGGGGCCCTGCACGATGACGCCGGGGATCTTCCCCAGCGCCTCCCGGAGGTGGGCCGCGCGCTTCAGGCCGAGGGCGTGGACCTGTTCGAGACCGACGGGCTCCAGGAAGTCGAGCGCCCCGGCAAAGGCGTGGAACAGGGGCGCGGGCATCGGCCCGCACTCGAACCGCTGCGCTGAGTCCTGGAACTCGTAGTCGCCCTGCCGCCGGTCGATCCGGCGCGCGCAGCGCGCCCCGGCCATCGTGACCCCCAGCCGCTGCTGCCACGCCCTGCTGACGTAGAGGCAGCCGGCCCCGTAGGGGCCCAGCAGCCACTTGTAGGAGAGGACGCAGTAGAAGTCGGCCCCCATCGCCGCGAGGTCCACAGGGAGCTGCCCGGCGGCCTGCGCCCCGTCGAAGGCCACGGGGATGTCCCGCTCGTGACAGATCCTGCAGACCGCCTCCGCCGGGATGCGGGCGCCGGTGTCCGTGGTCACGTGCGACAGGGCCACCAGCCGCGTCCGGGGCGTGAGCAGGGCCTTGAGGTTGGAGAGAATGGCCTCCGGGTCGTCGGTCAGGGTGAGGCGCTTGACAGAGATGCCTCTGCGCCTTGCGAGGTGCAGGGCGGACATCTCGAAGGCCGGGTGCTCTTCGTCCGTGATGACCATTTCATCGCCCTGCCGCCAGTCGAACCCGTTGGCCACGATCCCGAACCCGTCCGAGACCCCATTCGTGAAGCAGATGTCCTCCGGCGCGACCCCGAAGAACTGCCCGATGCGCGCCCGCGTCTCCGCCACCCGCTCGCCGGACCGCCCGGGGTCCATCAGGCTTGGCGGTCCGTGCAGGGCAACCTCCGTGAACTCCTTCGTCAGCCGGTCGAGCACGGGCTGCGGCGTGGGGCCGATGCCGGCGGTGTTCAGGAAGATGGATTCGGAGAGGGCCGGGATGGAGCGGCGGATGGCGTCGAGGTTGGGGAGGTCCATGGTGGCTCCTGAAAGTGGTGGGGCTTTCGCGTCCTTCGCGTCTTTCGTGTTTTCGCGATTCAGATCAACTTGCGCAACACCTGATGGTAGCGCTCAAAATGCGTCCGGTGGTCCATCCCCGGATAGGCGCCGGCCATGACGGTCACGAACCCGTCGTAGCCGACCTCCTTGAGCGCGGCGAAGATGTCCGGGAGGTTCACGCCGCGCGGGTCGTCAGGCAGGCAGGGCTTGTAGGGCGTGCCGTCGTAGTTCCCGGCGTCCGGCTCGCCGGGGGCCAGGCGGTAGTCCTGGACGCAGACGCTGAAGATGCGCTTCCCCAGGAGGCGGACCGCCGCGCCGTCCCGGATGGGGCGCTGCTGGAGGAGGAGATGGGAGCCCTCGAAGGTGATCCCGAAGTTCTTCCGGCGGACGCTGTCCACAAGGTCCACGGCCTGCTCCGCGTTCTCGTGCGCGGTGCGGTTGTGGAGCTGCGGGGCCAGGACGACGTTCTGCGCCGCCGCGTGGTCCGCCGCCCGCTGCATCCACGGGACCTCTGCGCGGTCCCTGGCGGTGGGCTGCACGACGAACGCGCCCACGGAGGCGGCCAGGTCGATGACCGCGCAGAGGGCCTGGAGGCCCGCCTCGTCCTTGACGGATGAGCCGGTCACGAAGGAACAGGGGGCGTCGTGCCTCCTGAGCAGCTCCCGGATGCGGTCCACCTCGGCCTCCGGGGTGGTCTCGTCGAGCTGGCCCCGGCGGAGGGTGATGCCGTCGTAGCCGATGTCTTTCGCCAGTTTGATCAGGTCTTCGACGGTGACGCTGTACTTCCCGCCGGAGACGGCGAACGCGCGCGCGGACAGACAGAGTTTCATGACAGGCTCCTTGCGTCAGAAGTCAAAAGTCAGGGCCTCACCCCTTCCCCTCTCCCGTATACGGGAGAGGGGTGGACGCGTCAGCGGACGGGGTGAGGGCCGCCCACTCCACAACTTTCCCATCCGCGTCACACCGGCAGACGCCGTAGCGGACGGCCTCCGGGGCCTTTCCGGACCTTCGATCCTGGATCAGGGCGGTCAGGGCGCGCCGGGCGTTGTCGATCATATCAATTTCAGGGATCTCGTTTACGGGGACCCAGCGCAACGTCCCCTCGTCGCAGGGACCGACCCCGGCCCGGTCCGTCTCCGCCGAGCAGAAGACGAGGACGGAGATGCCCCCGGCCTCCGGCAGGGTCAGGACGAACCGGATGCGCAGGTCGCGCAGGTCCGACGCCTTCAACCCCGTCTCCTCCCGGATCTCCCGCAGGGCCGCGGCCTCCACCTCACTCAGTTCGTCCGGCTCGACCCGGCCGCCCACGCCGGTCCACTTGCCCGGCGCAAACCTGGCCGTCCTCGACCGCTCCAGGAGCAGGACGGCGTCGCCTCGAAAGATGAAGGTGGCGACAAAGACGCGGAGGGTCATGGTCGCTGCTCTTGCGCGGCGATGAATCCCCGCGCTACGACAAAAATAGACCCCACAATCCCATCCCCTTGCGCGGGGATGAATCCCCGCGCCTTATCTCGTGGCTGGCAGCCTGACTTTGAACGTCGTCCCCTCCCCCACCTCGCTCTCCACGCTGATCGTCCCGCCGTGCTTCTTCACGATCTGATGACAGATGTAAAGCCCCAGGCCCGTCCCCTCCGCCGGGGGTTTCGTCTTGAAGAACGGCTTGAAGATGTCCCCCCGGATCTCAGGGGAGATGCCTGCGCCCGTGTCTTGACACTCGAAGATCACATACTCAGCCTTCCCCTCTCCCGCATGCGGGAGAGGGGTGGCGAGCGACAGCGAGCCGGGGTGAGGGCCGCCCTCCCCATACGTCCTCAACGTAATCGTCCCGCTCCCCCGAATCGCCTCCATCGCATTGCGGACGATGTGCATCGCCATTTGCCCCAGGTCCGCGAAGCTGCCGGTGACGGTCGGGAGGTCCTCCCCATACTCTTTCACGACCCGGACCTTGCCCTCATCATATCTCCCTCTGAGCATCCGCAGGGCGTCGTCGGCCACGATGTTGACCTGCACCGGCTCGGTGTAGTCCCCGGTCTGCTCGGAGAGGCTCAGGAGGCTGGCGACGATGTCCTTGGCGCGGTTCAGGTCCCTGAGGCCCATCTGGAGGTTCTGGACCAGCGTCGCGCGGTCCTGGGCCAGCTCTTCCGGGGTGTCCTCCTGGAGCATCTCCACGGCGGACTGCATCAGGCTGGAGGCCACGGCGAGGGGGTTGTTCAGCTCGTGCGCGGAGCCGGCGACCAGCTCGCCGACGGCGGCCAGGCGTTCGGCCTGGATGAGCTGCTGCTGCGCCCGCTCCTTCTCGTCGTGGAACGACTTGATGCGCAGCAGGGATCTGACGCGGGCGCGCAGTTCATTCGAGTCCACCGGCTTGCTGATGAAGTCGTCCGCGCCCGCATCGATGCCCGTGACCCGCGAATCCCGGTCCGTCAGCGCCGTGACGAGCACGACGGGGATGAACTGCGTGTCGGGCCGGGACTTGAGCCGGCGGCAGACGTCGAAGCCGGACAGGCCGGGCATCATCACGTCTAACAGGACGAGGTCCGGCGGGTCTGCGGCCACCTGATCGAGCGCCTCCGAGCCGTTGCTCGCCTGGCGCAGGTCGTACTGCAAAGGGGCGAGGATGCCCTCCAGGATGAGGAGGTTGCGCGGCTCGTCGTCTACTATGAGGACCTTGTAGCCGGGCATGGCGTTCTCCTTAAAACGGACCCAACCCCCCACCCCCCTTCCCCAAAGGGGAAGGGGGAGCAGGCTATTCTCTCCCCTCTCCGTTTCGGGGAGGGGACGGGGGAGGGGTCTCACCTATCGGCTCCAGCGGTAGCGTGAAGTAGAACCGGCTCCCTTTACCGACCTCGCTCTCCAGCCAGACCTGACCCCCGTGCTGCTCCACGAACCGCTTCACCAGCGACAACCCCAGGCCGGTGCCCTCATACTTCTTGGTCAACGCCACCTCCGCCTGCTCGAATTCGTGGAAGACCCGCTCCCGGTCCTCCGGCGCGATGCCGATGCCGGTGTCCCACACGCA
>CAYRZX010000191.1:0-13212 GCA_964428665.1 uncultured Gemmatimonas sp. | reverse complement strand
ACACCGAAACTGCTCCTGTATCAATCTCCTATCGGATTTTTGCCAAACAGCAGTAATTACTCCTCACTCCTCTCTCAACCCCGCGACCCTCTCCTTCGGAATCCTAGCCGTGTGGGCGTAGGCGATGGCCTTCTCGTAGCGCGTCGGGTATTCGGCGTCGGAGAAGGCCGTGAGCTTATCCGGCGTGAGCTTCACCGGCACCCCCTCCGCGTCCACGGCGTGGCAGGTCCCGCACTTGAGTGGCCCGTGCGAGCCGTCCGGGTTGAGCTGCGCGGCCTGGTCCCACGTGGTCGGGTCCGGGCCGCCCGGCGCGACCGGATAGAGGCCGTGTGTGGACTCGTGGCAGGACTGGCACGAAATCCCGTGGTGCCCCTTGGAGTAGCGCATGAGCGCGTACTTCCCCTCCTGGTCGATGGGGAAGTAAGTCCCGCCCATCCCCTCCACGAACGGGGCCGCGTGGCAGTCCGCGCAGTGGGGCTCCGCGGGGGACAGCCAGTAGTCCCCGGCGTCGTCCACGATATTATAGGGGGCGTTCGTGGAGTCGGTCCAGACATCCAGCACGCGGTTGTAGGGGGCCACCTTCGGGTCGAAGAAGTCCTCAAGCGTATAGTCGGCGTAGCGCCCGGCCTCCATCCGGCGGAACACGGTGAGGACCTGCTTCAGGTCCTTGTCCCGGAGCGTCCGGCCCGTCTGGTCCACCGCGTCGTCTAACAGGTCCGCCTTGTAGAGCAGGCGGGAGCCGAGGTTGTGGCAGTTCGTGCAGTAGAGGCCCTTGCCGTCCTTCATCACGGCCTCCTTCATCCACCGCCCGACGGCGTTCAGGTGGCTGGCGGGGGAGACCTCCTCCTTGTATCGCGGGTTGGAGTGCACGTCCCGGCCGATGAAGCAGCCGCCGTAGAAGTCCCGGATGTCCCCCTTCTCTCCCCCCCGGAACTTCCCGTCCATGTCCAGCGGGTACCGGTCCAGGCTCCCGCTCTGGCTGTGCGCCGGGTGGCACGTCTGGCAGTTGGCGGGCCGGCCGTGCGCGTCCCCCTGGGGCCGGACGTTGAGGTGCTTGAGGTGCATCGCCCGCGTCAGGGGCGAGACCGCCCTGCCCGTGCGGGGGTCCCGCGCGGCCTCCAGGACGCCGATGACATTGTCCGGGTGGCACTCCTGGCACTTCACGGAGGGCCGGCCCAGGCGCGTGACGGAGGCCCCGGTCCGGTCCTTCGGGTTGTAGTTCTTCAGAAAGTCCGTGCCCGACCGCCGGTCGTGGACCTCCAGGATGCTGACGGACGCGGCCTTGACCAGGGCGTAGTAGTCGGAGGTGTTGGGGAAGGTCCGCTTCCAGAAGTCCCGCTCCGGGCGGTAGAGCTCGAACTCCGTGCCGTTGGCCTCGGCGGTCCCGTGGCAGCGGTCGCACCCCGGCGCGTCGATGGGGTTCGTGCCCGTGAACGTCACGGGGCGGCCGTCCCGGTGCCTCACAGGTTCCACCTCGTCCCCCTGCGCCCGGCCGTCCCCGTCCCGGTCCCTCCAGGCCGCGAGCGTCACGCGGGCGATCTGGTAGGGCCGGATGATCTCCTCCGTGATGGCGCGGATGTGGCCGGTGGACCCGTCGAAGAAGGGCGTGAGCGGCAGGCCCAGGGCCTCGAAGTAGTGCCTCATGGAGAGGGGGATGGGGACCTCGCTCTGGCCGTCGTTGAGCCTCGCGTACACGATGGTCCCGTAGTTCCCGGTGTAGTCGAGCGTGCTGAAGCTCAGGGGCTTGCCCGTGGGGCCGTGGTCGTTCGGGATGTTCACGTCCAGGCCGATGACCCGCACGTCGTCCGTGTCGATCAGTTTATAGCCGAGGAAGTTCTCGGCGTAGGTGCGGAGCTGCACGAACTCCCCGTTGGCGAAGGAGTCCACGGGGTCCTGGAGGGAGCCGTTCCGGTTCACGTCGTAAGGGACGTTCCAGTAGAGCATCTTGGGCCCCTCGGAGTAGGTGTTCCGGTCGTGCTCGTACCAGAGGACCCACCCGTTCGCCCTCAGGTCGTCGCCCGTCAGGAGCCTCGGCAGACCGTCCCGGTCCGCGGTCTTCACGACCTGCGCCAGGATGCTGTTGTAGGGGGGCAGGACACAGCAGTAGGAGAGGTCGAACCCCGTGCAGTGCATGCCGAGGTCGTAATGGATGGTGATCACGTAGTCGTTCTTCGGCGTGGAGACCGCTCCCGCCTGGGCGAGCAGGCCCGACGGCAGGAGGACGAGCAGGCCGAGGCCGATCCATCCCCTATAGAGGCGCAGACGTGTCATAGCGTCCATAATATAACCTTCCCCCCGCCCGCGATCAAGCGTTTCCGTCCCGGCGCATCTCCGGTTGACATTTGGGGCGCAGGAGGTTATTATATCCCTCCCCCCCTTGAACCTTTTCAAAAGGAGCGCGACATGGCGATTCCGAAACCTGACCCGACGCCCGGCAAGACCGATTGGTTCGTCCACGACCGGTTCGGGCTGTTCATCCACTGGGGCATCTACGCCCTCCCGGCCCGCCACGAGTGGGTCAAGAACCGGGAGAAGATCCCGGACGAGGACTACCAGAAGTACTTTGACCACTTCGACCCAGACCTCTACGACCCCCGGAAGTGGGCGCGGGCCGCGAAGGAGGCGGGCATGAAGTACTTCGTGGTCACGAGCAAGCACCACGACGGGTTCTGCCTGTGGGACTCGGACCTGACCGACTACAAGGCCACCAACACCCCCGCCGGGCGGGACCTCCTCAAGCCGATGGTGGAGGCGTTCCGGGAGGAGGGCCTCAAAGTCGGGTTCTACCACTCCCTGATCGACTGGCGCCACCCGGAGTTCTCGGTGGACGGCCTGCACCCCATGCGGGACGACGAGGAGTTCCGGAGAAAGGCCGCCGGGCGAGACATCCGCAAGTACGCCGACTACCTGCACGGGCAGGCCCGCGAACTCCTGACGCGGTTCGGGAAGATCGACATCGCCTGGTTCGACTTCTCGTATTCGAAGCGCGACTGGGGGTGGTCGAAGGGGAAGGGGAGGGAGGACTGGCAGTCGGAGAAGCTGATCCGGATGGTGCGGGAGCTGATGCCGGACATCCTCCTGAACGACCGGACGGAGATCGACCAGGACATCAAGACCCCGGAGCAGTACCAGCCCCGGTCCTGGCTGCGCGTGAACGGCCGGCCCGTGATCTGGGAGGCCTGCCAGACCCTCAACGGGAGCTGGGGCTACGACCGGGACAACCTGGACTGGAAGTCCCCGGACCTGCTCGTGCGCATGCTGATCGACGCCGTGTCCAAAGGAGGCAACATGCTCCTGAACGTCGGCCCCACGGCGCGGGGGGAGTTCGACCCGCGCGCCCTGCGCACCCTCAGGGAGATCGGGGAGTGGATGCGCCTGCACAGCCGGGCGATCTACGGGGCCACGCAGAGCGAGTTCACCCCCCCGCCCGACTGCCGGTTCACGCAGCGGGGAAACAGGCTCTACCTCCACCTCTTCGCCTGGCCGTTCCGGCACATCCACCTGGACGGACTGGCCGGCCGCGTGGACTACGCCCAGCTCCTGAACGACGCCTCCGAGATCCGCCTCCACCAGCCCCCGGCGGTGGCGGGGAACACCACCCCGCAGGGCACGGGCGAGGACACGCTCACGCTCACGCTCCCGGTTCAGAAACCGGACGTGCTCGTGCCGGTGATCGAACTGTTCCTGAAGGGCTGATTCCTTTTACCACGGTGGGCGCACCGGCTACCCGAAATAGTGCGCCCACACCTTCTGCGCCGCCGCAATCGTCTGCTCGATGTCCTCGTCCGTGTAGCGGTGGTCCACCGGCAGGCGCAGGACCGTCCGCTGCAGCCGGTCCACGTTCGGGCAGGAGTCCGGGTCATAGACCGTGTCCCGCCAGAAGGCCGGCGCCTCGTCGGTCAGGGGATAATATTTTTTCCTGGAGATCAGCTCGGTCCTCAGGGTGTTGGACACCGCCGACATGCCCGCGTCCACCGGCACCCCCTCCGCCCGCAGGGCCGCCGCCAGCTCGTCCCGCGTCGGCGACTCCCCCGCGTACGTGGCCGGCAGCGGCCACCAGGACGGCTGTCCGCCCTCCACGATCCTGGGAAACGTCAGATGCTTGAGGCCGGACAGCTCCGCATAGTACCGCTTCACGATCTCATCCCGCCTGGACACCACCCCGTCCAGCTTCCCCAGTTGCGCGATGGCCACCGCCGCCTGGAGGCACGTGGGCCGGTAGTTCACGGCGAAGAACGGGATGGGCTGCCCCCCGCGCCCCACGGACCCGTCCCGGATGTAGGTCTTGTCCCGGAACAGCGCCGCGATCCTCCCCGTCTCGTCGTCGTGGGTGAACACGAACCCCCCGTCCCCCGTGCTCATCTGCTTCGACTCGTTCATGCTGAAGCCCGCCGCGTGCCCGATCGTGCCCAGGAAACGCCCCCTGTACCTCCCGCCGTGCGCCTGGGCGCAGTCCTCCAGGACCTTGACCCCGGTCTCCTCACTGATCTTCAGGAAAGCGTCCATATCGCACGGCATCCCGGCCATGTGCACCGTGATGATCGCCTTCGTCCGGCCCGTGACCCGCCCCCGCGCGCCCTGCGGGGAGATCAGCCGCGTCTCCAGGTCGATGTCCGCGAAGATCGGGATCGCGTGCAGCGCCAGGATCGCCGCCACTGTCCCGATGTCCGTCATCGGCGTGGTGATCACCTCGTCCCCCTCGGACACCCCCAGCGCCGCCAGGGCCGTGTGCAGCGCCGCCGTGCCGGAGGTGACCATCACCACGTGCCTCACGCCGAAGACCCTCTTCATCAGCCCCTCGAACTCCGCCACCTTGCCGTCCGGCCCCATCAGCCTGCCGGAGTCGATGACCGCCTTCAGCTGCGCCAGCTCCTCCTCGCCGTACCGGTTCGGCCGGTGGTAGGGCGTCGGCTTGGCCCTGGGCCCTCCGTGGATGGCCAGCTTGTTCATCAGGTCATTCTCCTATTGATCCAGCCCAGTAGGGGCGGCCACAGAGGGCCGCCCCTACACGGGCATCGTGCGCCGCGTGTGCGCCCGGCCGATCCGCGCCGTCTCCTCCCGGTGGCCCGAGATCACCCGCACCCCCTCGTCGATCTTCTCCCGGATGTCCTCCGGCGTCGCCCCCTCCAGAAAGGCCACCCCGTTCTCCTCGCACGCCGCCTTCACCCGGTCGCGGGCCTCCTGCATCTCGGGCGGGTACGGCCGGGGGGCGCTCATGTATCCCAGGGACATGCTCAGGTCCCCGGGGCCCATCTCGGCGAACCCGATCCCCGGCACCTTCAGGATCTGTTCGATGTTGGAGACCCCGCGCACGTTCTCGATCTTGACGCCCAAAAGCAACTCCCCCTCCGGGTTGAGCGGCCAGGGGTCGGCCTTGCGGACGTAGTCCTCCCGGCCCACGCCCCAGACCGCCGCCGCCGAGGGCTCCGAGCCCACGCCCCGGGTCCCGACGCCCAGCCCGTGGCCCACGCCCAGCCTGTGGATGGGGTACCGACAGGACTCCACGAACGCCCGCACCGCGTCCGGCGACTCCGCCTGGCACAGCAGCACCCCGTGCGCCCCGCGCGCGAGGATCTGGCGGAACTGCCAGGCGTTGGAGCGAATGATCCCCTCGGACGACCCCTCCACAGGGACCTCGACGATCACGGCCGGTGTCCTGTGCCCGCTGCGGGTCGGCCCCCCCTCGGCCAGCCCGCGCAGGTACTCGTCCAGCCCGGCCATGTTGAACGCCCCGTGCTCCATGCCCACGTTGATGTAATCGGCCCAGGTCCCGGCGTCTCTCCTCCCCTGTTCGTGCGTGAGCGCATGCCCCGTGTGCCCGCCCGTGTAATAGATCGGCTGCCCCTGCTCCAGCAGCTCAACCGCGCGATTGATTCGTTTGGCCATGGCGGTCTCCTCCTAATGCGCTGCCTTCACCTTCCTCCGGCGGGCGTGGAGCACCGGCTCGGTGTAGCCGTTGGGCAGCCCCCGCCCCTCAAAGACCAGGTCCAGCGCCGCCTGAAACGCCTCGCTCCTGTCGAAGTCGGGCGCCATGGGCCGGTAGTTCGGGTCGCCCGCGTTCTGCCGGTCCACCACCCGGGCCATCTTCTCGAACGTCTCCCGCACCTGCTGCCGCGTCACGACCCCGTGGTGCAGCCAGTTGGCGATGTGCTGGCTGGAGATCCGCAGCGTCGCCCGGTCCTCCATCAGCCCTGCATTGTGGATGTCCGGCACCTTCGAGCAACCGACCCCCTGATCCACCCAGCGCACCACGTAGCCTAAGACGCCCTGAGCGTTGTTGTCGATCTCCCGCTGGACCTCCTCCGGCCTCAGCCCCCGGTCCAGCAGCGGCGGCGTCAGGATGCCGTCCAGACTCGCGCGGCCCCTCCGGGCCAGCTCCCCCTGCCGCTTCATCACGTCCACCCGGTGATAGTGCGTGGCGTGCAGCACCGCGGCCGTCGGAGAGGGGACCCAGGCCGTGTTGGCCCCGGCCTTCGGGTGGGCGATCTTGGAGGCTACCATCGCCCGCATGGCGTCCGGCATCGTCCACATCCCCTTGCCGATCTGCCCCCGGCCCGTGAACCCCGTCTCCAGGCCCACGTCCACGTTCCAGTCCTCGTAGGCCAGCAGCCAGGGCTGGTTCCGGATCTCCATCTTCGGCAGCATGGGCCCCGCCTCCACGCTCGTGTGGATCTCATCGCCCGTGCGGTCCAGAAACCCCGTGTTGATGAACACCACCCGCTCCCTCGCCTGCCGGATGCACGCCTTCAGGTTCACCGTGGTCCGGCGCTCCTCGTCCATGATCCCGATCTTGAGCGTGTTCCGCCCCAGGCCGAGCGCCTCCTCCACCCGCGCAAACAGCTCCACCGTCGCCGCCACCTCCTCCGGGCCGTGCAGCTTGGGCTTGACAATGTAGATGCCCCCCGTCCGGCTGTTGCGGTGCTTCCCGTTCCCCCTCAGGTCATGGATCGCCGCCAGCGACGTGACCATCGCGTCCAGAAACCCCTCCGGGACCTCCCCCCCGTCCCCGGTGGTCACAGCGTCCGTGTACATGTGGATGCCCACGTTGCGCACCAGCAGCAGGCTCCTCCCCGGCAGCGTCAGCGCCCCCCCCTCGGGCGTGGTGAACGCCCTGTCCGGGCTCAGCCGCCGGGTCATCCTCCCCCCCCCCTTCTCAAAGGTCGCCTCCAGCGTCCCCCTCATGATGCCCGTCCAGTTCCGGTAGACCCGGACCTTGTCCGCCGCGTCCACCGCGGACACCGAGTCCTCGCAGTCCTGAATGGTCGTCATCGCGGCTTCCAACAGCACGTCCTTGACCCCCGCCGGATGCGCCTTCCCGACGGGGTGACTCCGGTCGATCTGGACCTCGATGTGCAGCCCGTGGTTCTTCAGCAGCACGCCCCGCAACTCCCCCCCCTCCTCCCGGAACCCGACGAACTTCCGCCCGTCCGCCAGGCCCACTTCCCGCCCGTCCCTGAGCGTCGCGGCCAGCCGCCTGCCCCCTCCCGCCTCCTTCAGAAAAAAGCGCGTCACCTCCGAGAACCTCCCCCCCTCAAGGCCCACCGCTTCGTCTAAGAACGCCTCGGCCCACGCGACCACCCGCGCCCCGCGCGCCGGGTTGTAGGCCGTCCCCTTCTCCGCCCCCCCCTCCTCCGGGATCACGTCCGTGCCGTAGAGCGCGTCGTACAGGCTCCCCCACCGGGCGTTGGCCGCGTTCAGCGCGTACCGGGCGTTGTCCACCGGCGCCACCAGCTGAGGGCCGGGCGCCTCCGCGATCTCCGGGTCCACGCCGTGCGTCGTCACCTCGAAGTGGTCCCCCTCGTCCACCAGGTACCCGATCTCCGTCAGAAAGGCCCGGTATTCCTTCGGGTCGATCTTCCGGCCCTTTCTGGCCAGGTGCCAGGCGTCGATCCTCTCCTGCAGGGCGTCCCGCTCCTCCAGCAGCCTGCGATTCTTCGGCCCTAACTCCTCCACGATCTTCCCCAGCGCCTTCCAGAACGCCCCCGCCTCCACCCCCGTGCCGGGCGCAATCTCGTCCTTCACCAGGTCGTAAAGCCCCCGGTCCACCCTCAACCCGCCGATTTCAACCCTGTCTCCCATAACACGCCTCCTGAGTCCTGATTCTCTTAATGGAAGAATCGACCCCCGTCGATCACCAGCGTCTGCCCGGTGACGCTGTCCGTGCGGCAGAACGCGACCACCTGCTCGGCCACGTCGTCCTTGTCCGCCGCGCGTTTGATCAGCGTGCCCGCCACGGCGCGTTCCCGGTAGGCCGGGTCCAGGTTGGACGTCGCCCGCGTCCCCTCCAGGTACCCCGGCGCGACGCAGTTGACGAGCACCTCCGGGGCCAGCCCCACGGCCATACACCGGGTCAGGTGGATGAGCCCCGCCTTGGACACGGCGTACGGGATCGACGACCCCGACGGCCCCAGCCCCGCAATGGAGGAGATGTTCACGATGCGCCCCCGGCCCTGCCGCTTCATGGCGGGCGCCACGGCCTTGATGCACAGCATAGGGCCTGTCAGGTTCACGCTCAGGATCTTGTTCCACTCCTCGCAGGTCAGGGCGTCCAGGTCCTGAAAGGGGATCCACTTGTTGTAGGCCGCGTCGTTCACCAGAATATCTATCCGCCCGAACCGCTCCAGCGCCCGCGCGGCCAGTTCCTGCACCTGTGTGGGATCGGTCACGTCGCACGGGAAGGCCTCCGCCTGCACCCCCTTCTCCCGGAGCTGGCCGGCCACCCCCTGCGCCTCCTCCCGGCTTCGGGCGTAGACCACCCCCACGTGGCACCCGGCCCCGGCTAGGGCGTGGCAGATGCGCTGCCCCAGCCCCCCGTTGCCCCCCGTGACCAGAGCGACTGCGTCTTTCAACTCCATTGTATACCTCTCCGAATAAGGATGTCCTTGGGAAATCCTCACAACGCAGCAAGATAATATGTGCAGAAGCGAAAAACAAGGAGGGAATCGAAGGGGGTTTTTCGCGGATAGAAGGGATAACCCACGAGGGTAAAGTACTGGGCATGTGGGCGCAAGATTTTGCACACGTGTGCAAAATTGGGCCTTACGCGATTACCCCTTCAGGCAGTCGCAAATTGGGTGTGAGGGCGAATTTCCGGCGGCTTAAAGGCCAGCACGATCCGGTCGCGGGGGATGCCTGCCCTGACGAGTTCCTCGGCGACCCCTTCCTCCGTTCCGTCGTGCTGAATCCAGACCTTCCCGTTCCGGATGTCGATGTGAAGGACGCTGCCGTGAATGCGATACGGCCCGTTCCAGCCGGCGTACATGAGTTCGTAGTGATCGTTGGCCTCGTCAAAGATGACCTCGATCTGCACGTCCCCGCGCGCGGGTTGATACTGGGCATACTCCTCAATGAGTTTCCGAATGACTACCCGATAGGATGCTACGTCGTCCATTTGACGATCACCTCCTTTTGTGGGTCGAAGGCTATCAGAGACACCCCCAGGTCTTCAATCACAGGCCGCGCAATGGGTTCATTCAGGGTGCTGGCAAACACACTCTCAGGCACGGCCAGAAAAAGTTTGCGATCCGGCTCAAATCGCGTGAGCAACGAGCGGTAGAACACGTATTGCCCGACGGCGTTTTCCAGGTCTCGAATGTCGGATGCCCCCTGAAAGCTCTTGATTTCGACGGCGATCTTTTCGCTGCCCTTCTCAGCGGCCAGGATGCGTTCTGCGCCGAGATCCACAAAGACGTCTTTCTGCCCAAACGTGAGGATGTAAGGGTCGTGGGTGATAGTCCAGCCATCCTTGATCATGGCCTTCTTGACGCTCTCGTGATAGATGTCCCTGACGGGCATGCCGAAACCTCTATGAACAAGCTGAAACGACTTCAATATACATAACACAAAGCACTTGCGATGTCAAGCAGGACTCGCTACGGGCCGAACCCCCAAAATCATCTCCTCGACCTCCCGCTCGACCTCGGCGGCAAGGCGGCGGGCCTTCTTCTGCTCCTGCGCGATTTCCTCTTGCACTCGTTTGATACGCTGCACGATCCCCTTCTGAACCTCCAATGAAGGAAGGGGAATAGGAGCGCTTCGTACTTCAGCGGAGTTAATCGTCCCAAGGCCAGATGAGGTCTTTGCTGAACGGAAAAAGTGGCTTCATCCCACTTCGGTATTGAACCAGGTCATGGCAAATTCAGGCAACAAGCGACTCCTATTTATTCGGACTTTTATAAGATGGTTCTGATGAACACAGTTGGGAATTTCACCATTCCACATAGCAACTCGCCCAAGTTCGGCACGGCTGCCGTTCCCTTCGACGAATAGAATGTCCTCCGGTTCCAGCCGATAAGCATCCATCTCCTCATCGGGCACATTGATCTCTTTGATTTCACTGAGGTCCAGGTAACCCTTTCTGACATTGGCGACGCGAAGGTAGGGCCTGGCATGTTGATTTGGACGGTTCGCTGGACTTTTCTGAATGCCATAGGAAACTGAAGCAACGTCTCCAAGATGGCAATAACGGTATAAAGATGAGAGCGGTTGCCCTATACCTACAATAGTATCTGCCATGAAAGAGACAGACCACCGCTCAAGGTCCTTCCATAAAATCGCAAATGCCTTTGGGCGATCCCTGTAATCCGTCGGAGTTATTCCCAAATCATCGTAGAAGCGATCAACGCCAGCCTTTTCCAGCCGTCCTACCCGTTCCTGCGCTTCCGCAATCTCCTTCTGCGCCTTCTCCCACCGCCCCACAATCGCGCGCTGAATAGACAGGGGAGGCAGGGGCGCTTCGAGGGCTTCAAGTTGTTCCGTCTGAATACGCTTGCGCCCGCTCGCGCCGCTGATCATGCTGTTGATGGCGCGTCGAAAATAGTCGATCCGAAATAGTAACTTGATATAGGAGGGAAGCGCAATGTCCGGAGATACCTTGTAACAGGGTATTCGCTGCTCACGGCCACTGTGGGCATCTCCGGTGGAACAACCCCGATAGCGCCGTTCCGAACGTCGATCTTGGAGTAGATGACGTCGTCAGCGTAGGCAAAGAAGAGCCGCCCTTTGAAACCCTTTGAACCCTCGTGGTCTCGTGGCTCCATCGTGCCGTCAAAATGGAGCGTCACAAGCTGCAAGCCATCAAGAGAATAACTGCTGCGGGCAACCTCCTCCACCCTTCGAGATAACGCATCGGAGAGTGGCCGTATGTATTCTTTGGGCCATCGCCATTCCATGCGAAAGAAGGAACCGACGCTCCAAAGGTGGAGGTCCTTGAACCACACCGCGAATGCCCTGCGGCGCTCCGGCGTCTGGTGAAGGACAGCCGTCATGCCGCCTCCCCCGCCTGGAAAAACGCCCTGGAGTTCCGGCGAAACTCCCGGCAGAGTTCCACCGCGGTCTTCTCCACGCCCGGCGGCACATTCTCATTGGGGTAAAGCTCGTTCTGGTCCGCCTCGCCCGTCGCGGTAATCCCGACCTTCTCGGCCTCGTAGAGAAAGACCGGGTAAGCGAACCGCTCCTTGAGCAGCGCCCGCGCCTCGCGGACAATTTTGGCCTCCATCTCGCGCCTGTAGTCCTTCAACGCTTTCACAAGTTCGGCGCGACGCTTCTTGTCCTTCTTCGTGGCCTCCATCTCGGCCTGGAAAGTGGCGATGCTGGCGTCCATCTCACCTTTATACTTCGCCTCGATTTCGCTGCGGGCCTCCTGGCTCTTCCTGTCAAACTCCTCCTTTTCCTCCTCGGTGAATTTTTGCAGAAAGAGAAGGCTGGCCTTGACGCTCGCCCCGGCGGAGTAGAACGTCTCCTGCGGGAGCGAGACCACCGCCCGGATGAAGGCGCGGTCTTCCACGTACTCGCGCACGTAGGCGAGGCTCGGATTGTTGTAGATGCCTTCCGGCAGGACGATGCCGAGGCGGCCACCCGGTTTCAGCAGAGTAAGACACCGCTCAACAAAAAGGATCTCCGTCTTGATGCGCCCGGATTTCTTTGGAAGCTCGAAGAGAGAAGTGATTGGCCTGCCTTTTGCGGCTTTTACACGCTCAACGGCCTCTCTGTAGAGATCGCCGTACTCCCTCCGGTATCGATCCTCTATATCATCCGAAACCGTGAGGTCGGACTCCAGGATGACATCGCTCTCCTCGACGTTCGCGCCAAAGGGCGGATTTGTGAGAACCACGTCAAACCGCTCTTCAAAAATTCCGTTGACGTTGATGAAGCCGTCGTGATGATGCACCCCGCCATGCCCGTCTCCGTGCATGATCATGTTCATCTTGCTCGTGCGGGCCATGCGGTCATTGGCGTCGCATCCGAAGATGCAGCGGTTGGCCAGGTTCCATATCCGTGAGCCTTTGCGGTGGAGGCTAATCGTCTTTTGAAGCTCCTCGTACTTCTCGCTGAGAAGCTGCGCGCGCTTCCCGTTGGAAAGACGTTTCTTCTCCAGTTCCTGCTTGAACTCCCGATACTGCTGGTCCACGTCCACCATAACCTGTTCCCGGACGATCTCAAAGAAGCGAATGAGGAACCCGCCTGAGCCGGAGGCCGGGTCGCAGATGATGTCGCCCTCCTTTGGCTCGACCATCTGGACCATAAACTCGACGATGGACCGGGGCGTGAAGAACTGCCCGATCTCCCCCCGGAAGGTCCGTCCGAGGAAGCGTTCAAAGGCGATCCCCTTGATGTCCTCCGAGGTGTCGGAGAGGTTGTAGCGTTCGAGGAGCCGGACGATCTCTCGCACCGTCGCAAGTTTGAGGTTGACCTTCTCGTCCGGCTCGAAGATCTGGTCGACACGGTAGAAGTTTTTTGTCTCTATAAACAGGGTATCAATGGGGTTTTCACCGAGCTGGCTGTCGAGAAATTCGACGGTGAAGAGGTTCTGTCGCTGTCGCTTCTCGCGCATGCGGCGCTCAACCCACACCTTCACAAACAGAATTTTGGCGATCTCGTCAAAGGCGGCGGCGGGGTCTTTCTTCTCCCGGTTTCGGATGACGTTGTGGCACTGATGGAGCAGGTCCGCGAACTCGTCCTCCTTGAAGACCTTGAGCCGTTTGAGCAGCTCCTCAATCTCTTTATCCGAGGCGTCGGCGTGGGGGATATTCTCGATCTCCTCCAGCGTCTTGGGCATCCTGTCGTGTACGACCCGCCAGTATTTCGTCTCCTTGCTGTTGTGTGTGACGAAAAAACGCGCGCCGGTGAGCCGGGCGTAGTTGTCGCCCTGCCCATAGTCAGTAGATCACGAAAAGAGGGTTGAACAGATAGACAAAGGCGCTTACTCATTGT
>CAYRZX010000190.1:0-13361 GCA_964428665.1 uncultured Gemmatimonas sp. | reverse complement strand
ATTATTCTACTTGACGGCGGTCTGAATCTGGGCGATATTTATAATGAATTTCATGTGGTTTTGGTTTTAATCCTATGGACGGCGGAGGGCGTCTAAAGGGTGATGGTATCTCCCCTCACGAGGGGCGATCAACCCGGTTTCAACAGCGGGCCCACAGGGTCCGCAGCAGGATGTGATTCCCCATGTCCAAGACCCATGTCGTCGTGGCCAAATCGGGCCTGCGGCTGACCCGGGGCATCGCGGGCCTGGAGCCGTTCGTCCCCACGGCGGAGCGTCCCTGGGACGCTAAGCTGGCGGGGCATCTCCTCCGGAGGGCCATGTTCGGCCCGCAGCCGGGGGAGATCGCGGCGACCACCGGGATGACGCCGGAGAAGGTGGTGGACCAGTTGCTGACCGATATGGCCCTCCCCGACCCTCCGGACGCCTGGGTGAGTGAGCCGCCGTTTCGCAACCCCACCCCCGAACAGCAGCAGACCTACCGGGACCGGATGAACGCGCTCCGCTTCTGGTGGGCCAACCAGATGCTGACGCAGGGCGTCTCGCTGAGGGAGCGGATGGTCCTGTTCTGGCATAACCATTTCGCCACCGAGGCGAAGGACGTGACAGTTCCGCAACTCATGTACAACCAGAACCAGACGCTGCGCCGGCACGCCCTCGGCAACGTCAAGGACCTGGTCAAGGCCGTCACGCGGGACCCGGCGATGCTCATCTACTTAGACGGCCGGCTCAACCGGGTGGGCAGCCCCAACGAGAACTACGCCCGCGAGTTGCTGGAGCTGTTCACGATGGGGGTCAACAATTACACGCAGAAGGACGTGGCGGAGGCGGCCCGTGCGCTGACGGGGTGGACGGTGAACGGCCTCCAGGCCGAGTTTCAGGTGCGGCGGTTCGACGCCGGGGTCAAGACCTTTTTGGGCAAGACGGGGGCGTTCAACGACACGGAGGTCGTGGATGTGGTGTTCGAGCAGTGGCAGACCGCCCTGTTCATCTGCCGGAAGCTCTACCGGGAGTTGGTGTATCAGGAGCCGGACGAGGGCGTGGTGGCCGAACTGGCCGACACCCTGCGCGAGAACAAGTATGAGCTCAAGCCTGTCCTCAAAAAACTCCTGTTGAGCGCCCACTTCTTCGACGAGACGACGATCGGGTCGCGGATCAAGTCCCCGATTGAGCTGATCATCGGCACGGCGCGGGCGCTGAACATCCCGCAGGTCTCGCCCGTGTATCTCGCCGGCTTTGCGGGCCTGCTGGAGCAGACCCTCCTGGACCCGCCCAACGTGGCGGGGTGGCCGGGCTATCGGACCTGGATCAGCACCTCCACCCTGCCCCAGCGCAACGCCTTTATCGACGAGCTGCTGGACGGGAAGCCGAGGTCGATGTACCGACAGCGGTTCACCCTCCCGGCCTTCGACGCCCTGGGATTTGCCAGGACCTTTCCGGCCCCGAACGACGCCGTGGCCCTGGTCAAGGACCTGGCGCAGACGCTCTTCGCCATCCCGACCGGCGACGGTCAGCGGGAGATGTACCTGAACGCCCTGCTCCAGGGGGCGGCGGTCTACGACTGGAGCATCGCCGACGCCCGCGCGGGGGATCGGTTGAAGGCCCTGCTCCGGATGATGCTGAAGCTGCCGGAATACCAGTTGACATGACGCGAAACGCGGAGACGCTTATGCAACGACGCGACTTTTTCAGGCGGATGTTTGCCGCAGGCACGGGGGTGTTCACGGTCTGGGGGTTCCCGATGCGGGCCTATGGCAGGGCCTCCAGCCTCGGCGTCCTGTCGGCGGCGGCGGACGCGCCCCCGACGGGCCGGGTCCTGGTCATGATCCAGCTTCAGGGGGGGAATGACGGGCTCAACACGCTCATCCCCTACGCGGACGACGCCTACTACAAGGCGCGCCCGACGCTCGGCGTCCCGAAGGCCGAGTTGCTCCCGGTCAGCGACACGCTCGGTTTTCACGCCTCCCTGGCCCCGCTCAGGCCCCTTTACGAGGAGGGGCGGCTGAGGATCATCCAGGGGGTGGGCTACGCCAATCCCGACCGGTCGCATTTCCGCTCCACGGACATCTGGCTGACCGGGTCCAACGCGGACGAATACCTTTCGACGGGCTGGCTGGGGCGCTACCTCGATTATCAGTTTCCGAATTTCCAGGACGACCAGGAGGGCGACCCCCTGGCCATCCACATCAGCCCGGTCCTCTCCCTGGCCCTCCAGGGAAAGACCGGCGGGACGGGCATCGCCCTTCAGGACCCCGTCCAGTTCTTCAACCTCGTCAACCAGGGGAACAAGATCATCGACACCGGCGCGCCGCCCACCCCGGCGGGCCACGAGCTGCAGTTCGTGCGGCAGATCAACGCCGAGTCCCTGCTCTACTCCAAGCAGGTGAAGGCCGCGGCGGACAGGGGGAAGAACTCGGTTCCGTATCCGGCCGGCTCCCTGGCCGGGCAGCTGGCGCTGGTGGCCCGGCTGATCGCCGGGGGGCTCCAGACGCGCATCTACATCGTGTCGCAGGGGGGCTACGACACCCACGCCACGCAGCCGGCCCGCCACGCGCAGCTGCTGGGCGAGCTGGCGAAGGACATCGCGGCGTTTGAGGAGGACCTGCGAAAGTTAGGCGTCTCCGACCGGGTGGTGGGGATGACGATCTCGGAGTTCGGGCGGCGGGTGAAGGAGAACGGGAGCCAGGGCACGGACCACGGGACCTCCGCCCCGCTGTTCGTGTTCGGGGAGCAGGTGCGGGGGGGCGTCTTAGGCCCGAACCCGGACTTCGGCAAGCTGGACGGGGCCGGGGATTTCGTCTACACCTACGACTTCCGACAGGTCTACGCCTCGCTGCTGCAGCAGTGGTTCGAGACGCCGAACGAGGGGCTGATGGCCGTGTTTCCGAAGGGGATGGCCGTGCTTCCGCTGATTCAGTTCGCTCAGGGCGCAGACCTGGTCGGGGACTTCGACAACAGCGGCGTCGTGGACTTCGACGACTTCTTCGCCTTCGCGCAGGCGTTCGGCTCGACCAGCCCGGCGTTCGACCTGGACCGGAGCGGGAAGGTGGACTTCAGCGACTTCTTCATCTTCGCGGACAATTTCGGGCGGAGGCGGAAGTAACAGTAATCCCTCAGAAAGGGTCAGGCGAAAGGCCGCAGGGTGTATGTCCTGCGGCCTTTTTCTGTTCTGCGCGATTTTGCTTGACGGGTTTGTGAGCGGGGTGTATAATACAGAAGCTTTCAGCCGTCAGCTTTCAGCCGTCAGCTAAAAGCAGAAACATTCCCGGTTTTGCTGAAAGCTGAAAGCTGAAAGCTGATTGCTGATGCTTACGAAAATGCCCGAACCCTGAAGGGGGTGATCCGGGAAATCGATGGAACGTCGAGTAGAGGCTGTGGGGGAGAGGGATGTATCCTTGTTGCGATCCCTGTTTCATCGCGTGGACCTCCGGCGTTTCAGCCGGAACGCGCGGCTCTATTTCGCCTTCAGCATCCTCTACTCCTCCGGGATGGCGCTGTTCTCGCTCCTCTACAACCTCTACCTGCTCCGCCTCGGCTACCGGGAGGACTTCATCGGGCTGCTGGCCGGGATGATGCCCCTGGCGTCGGGCCTGTGCGCCATTCCCATCGGGATGGGGAGCGACCGGTGGGGGCGGAAGCCGTTCATGATGGCCGCCTCTCTGCTGCTGGCCCTGTCGCAGGTGGGGCTCTGCCTCATCACCCGATC
Source organism: uncultured Gemmatimonas sp. (assembly GCA_964428665.1). GTDB lineage: Bacteria > Latescibacterota > UBA2968 > SICM01 > SICM01 > SICM01. The sequence goes on along the minus strand of CAYRZX010000190.1, from coordinate 9,658 downwards.
CACACCGCTCCTGGTCCTGGGCCTCCTGAGCGGCATCTCCCCGGCCATGGTCTACGTCAACCACGTGCCCTACCTGTCGGAGAACAGCCGGCCGGAGGACCGGGGGACGGTCATCTCGCTGGCGTTCTCCACCTACATCGTCACGTCCATGGCGATGAGCCTGGTGGGGGGCAACCTGCCCCGGTGGGTCGGCGACTGGATGGGCGGGGGCCTGGACCGGCCGGAGCCGTTTCGCTACGCGCTCCTGTTCGGGACGGCCCTCACGGCCTGTTCGATCCTGCCGGCCCTGAAGATGGGGGAGGCGAGGCCGTCCCGGGGGCCGCTCCCGAAAGGGGCGGGCTCCGCTCCCCCGGACCTCGTCCCCTGGTCGATCCTGCTCATCTTCGCGGCCACCAGCGCCCTGAGGGGGCTGGGCATGGGCCTCTCCTTCCCGTTCTTCAACGTCTTCTTCGAGGAGAGCCTGCACGCCTCCACGCGGGAGATCGGGCTGATCTTCTTCTGCTCGCGGCTCGTGAGCATGCCGAGCGCGGTGGTCAGCCCCGGCCTCTCGCGCCGGTTCGGGGCCGTGCCCGCCCTCTTCTCGCTCCGGCTGGTCTCGGGGGTCTCGCTGGCGGTCCTGGGGGTGACGGGGGGCCTGCTCCCGGCCTTCGGGGTATTCCTGGTCTACTCCATCGCCGAGAGCGTTGCCACGCCGCAGGAGATGACCTTCGCCACGAATCAGGTCTCCAGGGCCTACTGGGGGCGGGGGCAGAGCCTGCGGGTGACGGGGTTCCAGCTCTCCGCGGCCGCGGGGAGCGTGATGGCCGGGCGGATGATCGTGAGCGCGGGCTACGGGTTCACCTTTGGCCTGGCCGCCCTGGCGGTGTTCGGCAGCGCGATCCTCCTTCTGACCAAGTTCGGGTGGCATTATCAGGAATAAAAAGCATTCGAAAGGAGTCTATCATGGACCTTCGCATACAGCCTCCCCGGCGTCCGTCCAACGCGGGCGTGGCCGGGGTCGTGGGCGTGGCCCGAATGGCGGACAAGGCGCGGGCGCACGACCGGGGGACGCTCGGGGACTATCTCTACGGGGACGACTCGGGGCAGGACAAGGCCCTGCTCGAATACCTCCTCATCTCCGCGGAGGCGTTTGAAAAGGCGGCGACGGAGATGGACGACGAGGCGCTCGGCAGGTGGACGCTGGAGCAGTCGAAGAGGACGCCGGAGGAGGTCGCGGCATTCAACCGGGAGATGCTGGGCCGGGAGCCGGGGACGGAGCGGATGAAGGCCGTGTTGAAGGAGCGCGTGGCGAAGTTCGCGCCGGGGCGGACGGACATCCGGGCTGCGTTCCAGTCGCAGGAGCTGGACGACTGGGGGAACTTCCGGGAGAAGGACCTGACGTCCGGGCCGCCCCGCTCGGCCTACTGTCGCGACGTGGCCGGGGCCGTGGGGCTGGCGCGCGTGGCGGAGAAGGCGCGGGCCTGGAGGTGCGGCAAGCTGGGGGAGTACAACTACGGGGACGACGCCGGGCTGGACCCCAGGGTCCTCGGCTGGCTGGGGCTGTCGCAGGAGGAGTTCGCGGAGGCGGCGCACCAGAACCCGAACGACGTGGAGCTGGGGGCGTGGGTGCTGGAGCGGACGAAGAAGACGCCGGAGGAGGTCGCGGCGTTCAACCGGCAGGCGGTGAAGGCCGGGCCGGTGAACGACGGGCAGCGGGCCTATCTCAGGGACGCGGTGCAGAAGCTGGACCCCTCCCGAACGGACATCACCGGCTGGTTCAAGATGACGGATTTGGACGATGAGAAGACGTTCGGGGTCGTGGACCTGAGGCGGCGGCCTCCGCGCAGCGGCTACCGGACCGACGTGGCGGGCATCGCCGGCCTGGCCCGCCTGATCGACAAGGGGCGGGCCTCAAATGCCGGCATGCTGGGAGAATACCTGTACGGGGACGACTCCGGGATCGACCGGCGTGTCCTGCAGTTCATAGGCGTCACGGCGCAGGCGTTTGCTGAGGCCCTCAAGGCGTGTCCCACGGACGCGGAGGTGGCCGGGTGGGTGAGGGGGCAGGGCCCGAAGACGCCGGCGGAGGTCGTGACTTTCAACGATGAGATGGTCAGGCTCGGCCCGACGGCTGACCGGGGGCGGGAGTACCTCAGGAATACCGTGCGCAGACTCGACCCCTCGAAGACGGAGGCGATCCGGACCTGGTTCGAGGTGATGGACCTGGACGACCGGGTCACGTTCGAGCGGCTGTGGGCGGGGGAATGAATCCGCAAAGGAGGGATTGTCATGGTTTTAAACGGGAAGCTGTTCGCGGAGTCGCCGATCTACAGAGGGAACGCCCGCAAGACCCTCTTCACGCGGGACGGGGACGGGACGCAGCGGCTGGTCTCCCTGGCGGGGGAGATCGCGGGCACGGCCGAATCGCTGATGGACGCCTTTATCGGCAGGTCGCGCAACGGCAAAAACCTCGGCCTGCTCGACCGTCTCTGGTCGAGGCTCTACGACGCCCCCCTCCCGGAGGGCCTGGTGGAAAGGGTGGAGTGCCGTCTGCGGGAGGAGTGCTACCCCCGCGACCGTCTCTTCGACCTGCGCATGGGGATCAAGCTGGACGAGGACCGCTGGGCGGCGGAGGCCAACGCCAATTACAAGATGGAGACCCTGTACCGCAACTCCGTCTTCGACCTCACGATGTATGTCAATGACAGGGCGCTCCAGGACCGCGAGCATGCGGCGTGTCTCTACCACGTCCTTCAGGAGTTGAAGGAGGGGCGCTTCTGGTTCGGCGCCGCAAAGAGCAAGGGGCTGGGGCGATGCAGGCTTGAGATGGACATCCCGTTCGCGCCCCAGCAGACGCCGGCCCACCTCAACCGCAGGGCCAATCATCTGACGCTCTCGCTGCGCTTCAATGCCGCAAATCCCGTTCTGGTCGGGTGGAACTGGGGGAAGGTGGACCCCGACGTGCCCGCCTTCGCGGCCGTGGAGGGGCGTCTTCTGATCGAGGCCATGCGGGGTATCCCGGAGCCTGTCCGGAGGCGGCTGGAGATGGGGATGGCGGGGCCGATCCTCAGCCCTGAGGACTTCAAGAGGAGGCTGGCCGAATACCTGCCCAGGACCCTCGCGGCCTGGTTGATGGAGCGGTCTTCGCGGACGGGCGATGCCTGGACATTTCCGTCGGGGGCTATGGCCAGGCTGGGGAAGGGGAAATACGCCGTCCCCAAGAAGGCGATGGACCGGATACAGCCGCTGGTGGACCGGCCCTTCTCAAGCCGGGAGGCGGCCGAGGCCGCCTTTCAGGAGGCCCTCGGCCAGGACGCGAAGAAATACAGGCGCGTCCTCGATACCCTGGAGCAGAAGAGGCAACTCATCCAGGCGTTCGACCGGGAGGCGTGGGGCGAGGCGGCCAGCGGCCTGGGGCTGGACGCGGCCCTGGGGGAGCGTCTCGCCCCCCAGGTTCAGGATGAGAACGCCCTGGTCCAGACCCTCTCTCAGGCGTGCTCAGGGGCGCTGCCCCGGCTCCATCAACAGCTGGACCAGCAGATCGTCCTGCTTCAGAGCGACGCCTGGGTGGACGACGAGCTGGGGAAGCGCCAGGAGCACCTCCGCATCAAGACCATGTTGCTGGAGGGCAAGATCGGCGAACGACAGTGGGGGGACCCCGACCTGACGCCGGAGGGGGTGAGGGGCGCCACGTGGAGGGAGTTCATCGAGGCCCACCGCCGGGTGGACTACCGCCACATGTTGAGTCCCAGGAACCTGAAGAAGAGCATCGCCAACGACGAGAACTTCATCGCCTTTCTCAACGCCTACCGGGACCGGACCCGCCAGGAGCTCGCCCAGCCTTACAACGCCGACTTTCGCGGCGGAGGGGTCTCCAACCGGGAGGTCTCCCGCAGGTATGGGAAGCCTTACGACACGGTGTTCATGCGCATGCTGTCCTGGGCGCCCTCCTCGCAGGGGCAGGGGTTCTGGGAGGTCTACATCCCCGGCAGCACGGTCAAGGGGGCCTTTCGGAGGCGCGCCTCGCAGGTCCTGAAGACGGTCTGGGGGGAGACCCGTCGCACGGCGGAGGTCCTGGACCGGCTGTTCGGGACGCAGGGGCAGCGGGGGCTGGCCTTCTTCTCGGACGCCTATCTCGCGGACCCTCAGGCCCCGGATCGCGCGTGGTGCTCCATGGATGGGGTGAGGATGGACCCCGGCACGGGCCGACCGATCGAGGAGGCCAAGGCCGACTACCTCTTCGCCTATGGGGACAGGCTGGTCTTCCGCCTCCGTCTGGACGTGCAGGACGTGGGCGAGAGGGACGCGGAGGCGCTCTCCCTTCTGGCCCATCTGCTGCGGGACTTCCGGGGGGGGGACATCCCGCTGGGGGGTGAAAAGGGGGTCGGCTTCGGGTGGGTTCGGGCGGAGATCGAGCGGCTCACCTGGATGACGACGGACCCGAACGGCGTCGGCAAGAGGCTGTTCGGGGGGCGTCCGCTGACCCAGGAGGGGGTCTGGCGCCGGCTGGACCTGGAGGGGGAGGAGGCGGAGGGGGCGCTGAGGCCCGCCGATGCCCTGAAGGGCGGAGGGGGGACCTCTTCTCCGAATCCGCCCAGGGCGAGTCAGGGGTTCATCTCTCACAGGTCCTTCGGCGGATGCTGCGGGACCCTGAGCGTGGAGGGGGAGGCGCTGACCCCCCTGAGCGTGCAGGAGAGCGGAGAGCCGTCCTACAGGGCGACGCTGGAGGGGGGGCCGGTCAACGGGTGGGACTGCTTCTCCATGTCGCCGCCGGAGGCCGCGCTGCGTCCCGCGCAGAGGGTCTACGCCCTCCCCAGCAAGGGCATCCGGGGGGCAATCCGTCACCTCTATGCCATTGCCAGCGACTCCAGGGGGCCGAGCCCGGACATCGGCCGGCTGAACGCCGAGGACAGTCTGTTTGGCTGGGTCGGGAGGGGCCCCAACCAGGCGTTGATGGGGCGCGTCTCCTTCAGCTTCGGGGTCTTCGAGGGGCCGGAGCTGGGGTGGTTCCAGATCCCATATCCCTACGGGTGGTGGCAGCGCCTGGACGGTCGGTGGCAGAACGTCAGCGGAAGCAAGGCGTCCGCCCTGCTGGTCGGCCAGCGCTGGAGGCTGTTCCCCCACGCGCCGCTGGCGCCGTGCGTCAAGAGGCTGGACGATTTCCGGCCGGACCTGGTCCAGGCGAGCTACTTCAGGGCGATCCTGCCCGGCTCCCGGTGCCGTTTCACGGTCCGTTTCTGGAACCTGGAGAAGGAGGAGCTCCAGAGGCTGCTCTGGTGCGTGTGCCTGGAGGAGGGCCTGGCGCACAAGGTGGGCAAGGGGCGCTATCTCGGGTTTGGGAGCCTGCGGACGCGGCTTCTGGAGGAGAGCTTTTTGACGGAGTGGGGCGCGCGGTACGCGGGGGCTTCCGAACAGGGCTGGCGTCGGCCCATCGTCCCGGAGGAGTGGCGCGCCCCCGGTGTCATCCGTCACTACGAGGAGTTGAGGAAGGCGTTGCATGCTGAGCGCCTTTGACTGGCTTCGCCGGAGCCGGACCGGGTCCGAGCTGCTGGCCACCCTGACGTGTCTGGAGGAGGACCCGGGCTTCCCCGCCGGGGGGGACGAGATAGGGCCTCCCCACTCCGCCCTGGACGGCCCGTGTAAACGGTGCTGGATATACCCCCGGCAGGCGGGGGGGCAGCACTGCGGGCGCTGTGCGGCGATTCTGGCCCGCAGCCGCGCCCTCGCCCCGGCGTCGCGCCACGCGCTGGTCATCTGGGGCTTTGTCAACCGGCTGCCTGCGCCCCTCCGGGAGGGAGAGTCAGCCCGCATGGAGCACGCGCTGGGGGCCTACGCCCCAGACGGGAACCGTTTTCTCGTCGTGACGCCCCAACGGGAGATCAAGCCCTGGATACAGGGGCTGATCTTCCGGCACGGGCCTGACCTGAAGGGGAACCTTCAGATCTTTCCCACCCTGCAGTCCTTCAGAAGGGCGCCCGGCATGGGGGACCTCCTCTGTTACGCCGTCCACCACGAGGCGCACCTGCCGATGGATCAGATGCGCGTGCGCTTCTATTCCGCTCCTCTTCAGGTGCTCACCCCCCACGAGCGCGACCGCCGGAAGCTGCTGACCTTCGAGGTCTCGGAGTTCCTGGGCCTGCTGGATGCGGCGGAGGTGTTTCGCACGGTGCTCCGGCCGGAGGAACAGAAGGAGCTCTTTGAGCTGTTGACTCTCGACAACGCCAGAGAGGCGCCGTTTTACTGGGGCCGGTTTGTGGGGCGGCTGGAACGGCGCGCGAAGGATATGTTGACCGGGTGGAACATCCGGGCGTGGCCCCGGAACCGGGTCCAGTTGCTCTACAAGCTCGTCTACTATGTGGACCTGCCTCAGCTCCATTAAGCTCATTCGCTATCTCGTGGCGTTGAAGGTCAACGGACCCCTCGTCCGGCTGCCGGGGTGTGTCTCCGCGGATCTGTCCTCAACGCTCGGGACGCTCATCGCCGGGCGTCTTCCGACCCGGGAGGCGGGTCCCTGGCGAAAGGCCCTGGCGTTGTACCAGGAGGGCGATGGCGCGGACCCGGTTCAAACAGGGCCAAAGGGCTACCCTGAGTCGCTGTGGCCGATTGAGGCCGCGCTCCACGTCTATCCGGGCAAGCTGGCCTACGGACAGGGGGAGCTGGTCCTGTGGGAGCTCAAGCTTTTCGGGGAGAGCGCGGATCACGGGTTTTTTCTGGAGGTCGTCCTGCCGGCCCTGGAGGAGGCGGGGTACACCTCCGACCCCCGGTGGCGCTCCAGGAACCGGCTCTGGGGGCGGTTCGACATCCACGCCGTCTATGCGGCCCGGGGGGCGCAGTGGGAGCCCCTCGTGCAGGGCGGACGCCTCAACCTGCGCTACCGGCCAGGCCCGGGGCAGTGGGCCGAGGGGTTGAGCCTGAATCCCGTCTCCGACCGCACGTTCAACTGTCTGAGCTGGCTGTCGCCCTTTGACCTCCGGGAGGGTCGGTGGGAGGACGGCGTCCCCGCAGAGGAGACGGGGAGAGCGGCCTCCGGGCCGACGCTGTTGAGGATTCTGGAGGCGTTGATCTTTCGAGCCGAGACCTTGATCACCGGCAGGCGAGATGTCTCGTGGGACATCCAGGGCGTTTTGACCCCGGAGGAGCGCTCCCAGCTCCAGGAGGACGTGGAGCAGGCCCGTGGTGTCTCCCTGCGTTTCAAACGCCTGACGCCCCCTCCCAAAAACTGGCCGGGGCGGTGGACGGGGACACTGGTCTTCGACTTTATCCCGCCCTCGCTCACCCCTTACCTGCAGCTGGCGTCTGTCCTGCATGTCGGAAGGCAGACGCACTTCGGGTGCGGCACCTTTGCCCTGTCTGAGCGACGGCGGAAATATTTCTCGCGTCTCAAGACCGGACGCTCAAACGAGATGAGGAGACATTGATCCCCATGCGGATAACCCTGTTGATTCTGGCCACCGTGTTGCTGCCCCTGGTCTGGGGATGGGTGGTGCACCGGCTCGTGGCGAGGCTGTGGCCGGCAGGTCGGCCCGGGCGGGTCTATCGTGGAGTTGATACTCATCCGCCGATCCCTCCCATCACCTACTCTATCTGACTGAGGAGCCGCCGTTGATATCACCGGAATTGCAGGAGTTCTTTCGACTGGCTCCCATAGGGGTGCTGGTGGGGGCGTACGGCACCATGGTGGGGGCCGGGGGCGGGGCGGTCCTGGTGCCGATCCTGCTGATTCTCTTGCCTCAGGAGACGTCGGCGACGGTCACGGCGATCTCTCTGGCGGTCGTGTTCTTCAACGCCTACTCGGGCACTGTCGCCTACGTGCGGATGCGCCGCGTCGACTATCGCGCCGGGGTGATCTTCACCCTGGCTGGCGTGCCTGGCGCGGTCCTGGGCGCGCGGCTCGTTCACGAGATACCCCGGAGCCTGTTCGACCTGATCTTCGGCGTCCTGCTCCTGGCCCTGGGAGGGTTTCTGGTCGCCAGCCCGCTGGGGTCGGCGGGAGGGGACGAGCAGGCCTTTTCCGCCCCTGTCTCAGATCGTCGAATGCTGCTCGGTTCGGTCGGCAGCGCCTACATCGCCGTCCTGTCCAGCCTGCTGGGGATCGGGGGCGGGATCATTCACGTGCCGTTCCTGATCCGGGCCTTGCGGATACCGCCCCACATCGCGACGGGCACGTCCCACTTCGTCCTCACCTTCATGGCGCTCACGGCGACGGTGACGCACGTGGTGATGGGGGAGTTCGAGCGCGGGCTGACCCAGACGATGTGCCTCGGGGTCGGCGTCATGATGGGGGCGCCCCTGGGCGCGGCCCTTTCGTCCCGGCTTCGTGGATCGCTGATCGTGCGCCTGCTGGCGCTGGCCCTGTTCCTGGTCGGGCTGCGTCTCCTTGTCCGACTGGTATGATGGGCCGTCTGGGGGAAATTTGGAACTCAGGAAATCAAGAAAAAGCGTTCCCTTCTTCCTGAGTTCCTGAGTTCCAGATTCCTGACTGGAGGATACCTTATGACTGGCCGCCGGGGACCGGCGGCCGGGGAGGGCCTGAGCGATGAACGCAAGACCGAAAGTGTTGCTGGCCGGGGACTCCATCAGCTTCGGCTACGGGCCGCACGTCCGGGAGCGGCTGGAGGGGACGTGCGACGCGGTGAATCTTCCGGCCAACGGCGGGACGAGCGCCAACCTGCTCGCCCATCTGGACGACTGGCTGATCCGGCCGGGGTTCGACGCCATCCACCTCAACTGCGGTCTGCACGACATGGCCCGCGACCGGGACGCCTCCGGGCCGAGGGTGAGTCTGGGACAGTACGAGGCGAACCTGCGGGAGGTCTTCCGCCGGTTGAAGCGGGAGACCAGGGCGACGCTGGCCTGGGCCACGACCACGCCGGTGATCGACGAGCGGCACGCGGCGCGCAAGGGGTTCGACCGGCATGAAAAGGACGTGCTGGCCTACAACGCCGTGGCCCTCCGCGTCGCGAAAGAGGCGGGTCTGCCGGTGGACGACCTGCACCGCATCGTGGAGGCGGCGGGGCCGGAGGGGTGCGTCGGGCCGGACGGGGTGCATATGACCGACGCCGGGAACGCGGCCCTGGCGGACGCGGTGGCGGCGTTCATCACTGATCTTTTGAAGAGAGAAAAAAGCCATGGCTGACTCAGCGGCATCCACGCCCACAGCGCCGGTCTACGCGAAGCTGAAGGACCTGCACATCAGGACGGAGCTGGTGAAGGGGGGCCGGCCCGGCGTCACGATTGTGACGCCTGCCGGCGGCCTCTACGACGCGCAGGCGTCGAGGATTCAGGAGGCCATCGAGAGGCGGACGGGCGTCAAGGTCCCGGTGGCGAAGGACGACGCGCCGGAGGCGACGGTTCCGATCCGGGGGAACCTGATCGTCCTGGGGAACCGGTCTACGAATCGGACGATAGAGGAGCTCTACAACCGCTACTTCACGCTGCTGGACCTCTGGTATCCAGGGGCGGGGGGGTATGAGGTGCGGTCGCTGCACAACCCGTTCGGCGGGGGTCACAACGTGATCTTCGCGGGGGGGAGCGACGCGGCGGGGGTGGACCGGGCGGCGGATGCGCTGGCGGAGAAGATAGGGCAGGCGGAGGGGGAGCGGGGGTCGCTGTGGGTGGGCTGGCTGATGGAGGTTCAACTGGGCCGGGGGATGGCGCCGCAGAAGGACCTGAAGGCGTT
>CAYRZX010000189.1:0-13393 GCA_964428665.1 uncultured Gemmatimonas sp. | reverse complement strand
GGGATGCTGGGGTCCTCCTACAAGCGGGAGTACACGGCCTTCGGGCTGACGGTGATCACCGCGGCGCGGCTGGAGAAGCAGGCGGGGCCGGACCAGATTTTGATCGACGAGGCGACGTATCGGGCCGTGCACGACAGCATCCGGGTGGAGAAGCTGCAGCCTGTGCCGGTGAAGGGGGTGTCGGAACCGGTGCAGGTGTATAATGTGGTGGGGGTGAGGTAGACCCCTCCCCCTTACCCCTCCCCGACGCGGGGAGGGAGTAGAGGTATACGACTATGGAGACATACGATTCAGGCGCGGAAATAAATTTCCGCGCTCCGGAGGCAAAGTCCGCTAAAGCGGACTCTTTAGCCCGGTTTACCGGGCTTGATCGGTGTAGCGAGGCGATTTATCGCCTCGCAAAAGGGATAGGTCTCCTCGCACTTTGCGCCCTGCACTTTGCGCTTTGCGCCTCCCCCGCCTGGGCCATCCGCCCTTACGCGCCCGTCCATCCCGACCCCGTCCTGGAGTCCTGGCGCTGGCGCTCCTTTCCGGAGCTCAAGGGCCTGGGCCTGGCCAGCATGGCCGAGGACAGGGACGGCAATATGTGGTTCGGCATGAGGGACGGCGCGCGCCGCTACGATGGGGTGAAGTGGACGGCGTTCACGGAGGCGGACGGCATCCTGGGGTCGCCGGTGATCGCGCTGCGCGGGGCGCGGGATGGGGGCGTGTATGCGGGCACGCCGATGGGTGTCAGCCGGTTCCAGGATGGGAAATGGCGTCGAGTGTTTCCGCCGGAGGGCGGCCCGATGTGGCCGGTGACCGACCTGATGGAGGCATCGGACGGGAGCATGTGGGCGGGCACGGCCTGGGGCGCATTGCATTTCGGGCAGGGGGGGCCGACGCTGGTTACGTCAGGTGAGATGGCGGCCTCGATGCGGTCGCTGCTGCCGGACCTGCGAGTCTCTGTCGTGCCGGACGCGGTCGCCCCGGCGCGTCCGTGGCCGGCGAGCGGATACAGGAGCTTTTCCATCGGCGTAAATGAAGGAGGCCGTGCACGAGCCCCATCCGTCATCCTCGCGGTGGCCCGTGGGGGTCCTGGGGAGGCGGCGGGGCTGAGGGCGGGGGACCGCATCGTTGCAATGGGCGGCGCTGCCGACAAGCTGACGGTAGAGCGGGAGGGCCTGTCGAAGCCCTTCGAGGTGACGGTGACGCGGGCGCAGGTGGCCGGTGGGACCCGTATCTTTTCGGTCTATGACATCTGCGAAGACCGGGAGGGGATGTTCTGGTTCGGGCTGTGGAACGGCGAGGTCGTGCGCTACGATGTCCGCCAGCCGGAGGGGGGCAGGCCGGCGCAACTCTTCACCGGGTTTGGCCGGGGGGGGGATCCATTCCATCCGCGTATTCTCCAGACAGACGATGGGACGACCTGGGCCGTTTCCAGAGGCGCTTTCGGAGGGATCAACCGCTTTGACGGCCAGGAATGGACCTCATTCAGACTGAGCGATGAGGGCGGGACCGACATGAACCCCGACATCGCGCAGACGGGAGACGGCGCGGTCTGGGTCGGCGGGCAGGGAGGGGTCCTGCACGCATACCGGAATGGGGCCTGGATTGTCTACCAGAGGCCGGAGGCGCCCACGCCGAGCACGTACAACTTTCTGCTAAAGACATCGGACGGGGCGCTCTGGATCGGTGGGGTGGGGCAGGAGGCCGTTCGACTCGACCTGAATACGTCGCGGTGGACGACCTGCAGGGACCTGCGCTTCGAGTGCGAGACAGCAGACGGCTCGCTGTGGTTCGTGTCGAGGGACAGCGGTGTGGTTCGCAACGATCCTTCGACCCGTTCGACAGGCTCAGGGCAGGCAAGCTCAGGACAAGGTGGTCAGGGATGGATGCGCTACGGCGTCGAGGATGGCCTGATGGATAATCCCCGTGGTGTCCTGGCCACCCGGAAGGGGGTTGTCTGGGCGTTCGGCGCGGACGACAGCATCGCGGCCACGGCGCGGTTCGACGGGTCGCGGTGGGTCGTGGAGAGACACCCCCGGCTCTCCTCGTCTATCCGGCCGAAGGCATGCGAGTCTTCGGACGGCAGCGTCTGGTTTATCGCCGGCGCCCCCTGGCTTGCCGAAAAGGGTCAGGTCGGTGGCATATTGCAGTTCGATGGGGAACGATGGATCCACCACACACCCCCGGAGGCGCCCAATTGGACCTTCGATATCGAGCAGACGCCGGACGGGACGCTCTGGTTCGGGGCGTCTGGCCTGCGGAGCTACGATGGGCGGGAGTGGAAACGCATCCCCGAGCCGGAAGGCGTGACGAGCTGGGTGCACGACCTGGCCGTGTCGGGTGACGGGCATCTCTGGGGCGCTACGCGGGATTATGGTGTTTTCCGATACGATGGAGGGCGGGGAGACGATCCGGTGAATCGTCCCGGGAAGGGGACGTGGACGTTCTACGACGTGCGCGACGGACTGGCGGACAACATGATAGGGGGACTGCTGCAGACATCCGACGGCAGCGTCTGGGCCGTCACCCCACAGGGAACCAGCCGGTTCGATCCCCTTCGACTCGCTGGCGCTCGCTCAGGACAGGCTTCGACAAGCTCAGGACAGGGCGGGCGGACCCATTCGGCAGGCTCAGGGCAAGCCTGGGTAACGCATGCCCTGCCACCGGACCTGTCCTCGCAGTGGGGGTTGCTGGCAATGATGCGGCAGTCCCGGGACGACGCAATCTGGATACAGAGCGCCTTCGCAGATGTCTGGAAAACGGTCCGTTATCAGCCGGACGCGGATCGGCCGGAGACGGAGATCGTCCTGTCTGCGAAGGAGGTCTCCCAGCCGGGGAATACGACGCTGGCGTGGAAGGGGAGCGATCCCTGGAAGGCCACGCCGGAGGGGGAGTTGCAGTTCGCTTATCGGATGGACGGGGGCGAGTGGTCGGCGTTTTCCCCGGCCACGAGCAAGATCTTCGAGGCCGTGCCAGGCGGAAAGCACGTGTTCGAGGTGAAGGCGCGGGACCGGGACTTCAACGAGGACCCCACGCCTGCGTCGGTGGTGTTTACGGTGGTCCCGCCGGTGTGGCGACAGCCCTGGTTCATCGGGTTGATGGCCGTGCTGCTGGGCGCCATTGCCTTCCAGACCACCCGCGTGGTCCGGCGCGACCGGCGGCTCCGGGAGGCCAACACCGCGTTATCAGCCGCAAACAAGGACCTGTTCGGCGTCAACCGGGACCTCCAGCAGACCCTCCAGGAGAAGGAGGAGGCGCAGCGGCAGCTCATCCAGGCCGAGCGCATGGCGGCGGTCGGAGAGCTGGTGGCCGGCTCTGCCCACGAACTCAACAACCCCATGGCCGTCGCCTCCAGCATGATGCAGTCCATCGGAGAGGTCCTGAAAGAAGACACCCCTGAGGAACTGATCCAGGATCGCGCCCTGATGCTCCAGAACATCCAGGTGGGCCTCAAGGACCTGAACCGCGCCAAGGACATCGTGTCCAGCCTGTTGAGCCTGTCGGACCGGACCCGGAGCTACGCCGAGGCCGTGCAGGTCAACATCGTGGCGGACGACGCCCTGCGGATGCTCAAAGGGAGATACGACGAGGCAAAGGTCCAGGTCGTGAAAGACTACGCAGAGAATCTCCCACCTGTCACCGGCAGCTTTGCGGACCTGGGCCAGATGGCGATGCACCTGGTCAGGAACGCGGTCGAGGCGATCAAAGGGAGCGGAACGATCACGTTGAGGACGTATGGGGAGAGCGGCCCTCACCCCGGCTCGCTGTCGCTCGCCACCCCTCTCCCGCATGCGGGAGAGGGGAAGGCTGAGTATGTGGTCTTCGAGTGTCAGGACACAGGCGCAGGCATCCCCCCTGAGATCCGGGGGGACATCTTTAAGCCATTTTTCAAGACGAAGCCGCCGGCGGAGGGCACGGGGTTGGGGCTCTACATCTGCCGGGAGGTGGTGGAGAAGCACGGGGGGACGATTGAGGTGGACAGCGCCGTTGGGAAGGGTACCACATTCCGGGTCAAGCTCCCTCTGACGCGCTGACCTGAATCGCGAAGGACGCGAAAGGGACGAAAAACGCGAAACTACCCCGGGGACCGTGAAGACCGAGGGGCTTGCCGGCCTTGAAGGGCCGGTGAGTCCCTTTTTTTAGGGCGGGCGGCCACTGCCTTCGCTCCGTTCTGGAAAACGTCGTGGACAGTTGTACGGCGTTTTATTATATTGTTAATATTTCGTCTTCGGCAATCCACTTTCCATCGGAGGAGATATCCCGTGATTCGTCAGATGTTTGTCCTCATTTCGTGCCTTCTGACGTTCGTTTGCGCCGCCCGCGCGGAGTACCAGGCGCTGGACCGGATCGTGGCGGTGGTGGACGACCAGATCATCCTGGCCTCGGACGTGGAGCAGGAGCTGGCCATGCAGGTGTTGCAGCGGGGCGGGGACCCGACCAAGCTGACCCAGAGCCAGCGCGAGGAGTACGCCAGGCAGACCCTCGAACTCCTCATCCGGTCGAAGATCCTGTACTACAAGGCCAAAAAGGACACGATCAAGGTGGACGAGGAGCAGGTCGAAGAGGCGGTGCGGCAGCAGATGCAGCAGGTCAAGGAGGAGAACCCGAACTTTCAGGATTTGCTCAAGTCGCAGAACATGACGGAGCGGGAGTTGCGCGACCGCTACCGGAAGAACCTCCGGGAGCAGTTCCTGACGCAGCAGGTGCAGCAGAAGCTGATCTCCAGGGTGGAGGTCTCCTACCGGGACGTGCAGGCGTTTCAGAAGACGTACCGGGACTCTCTCCCGCCGCAGGTGGGCATCAGCCACATTTTGATCAAGCCGAAGGCGGGCGACGCGCAGCGGGCCGAGGCCCGGAAGAAGATCGACGGCCTGATGGCGCGCGTGAAGGCGGGGGAGGACTTCGCGGCCCTGGCCGGGCAGTATTCGGAGGACACGGGCAGCGCCAGGGAGGGGGGGGACCTCGGGTTTTTCGGCAAGGAGACCATGGCGCCGGAGTTCGAGAAGGCGGCGTTTGCGCTGAAGCCGGGGGAGGTCAGCGAGGTGGTGGAGAGTTCGTTCGGGTTCCACATCATCAAGTGCGAGGCCGTGTCTGAAGACAAGGTGCGCGCCCGCCACATCCTCGCCATGTTTCCCAAGCCGTCGGAGGAGGACGAGAAGAGGGCCTACAACCGGGCGAACGAGCTGAAAGAGCGGGCGTTGAAGGGGGAGGGTTTCGCGGACCTCGCCCGGCAGCACTCCGAGCACCAGGAGACAGCGGAGCGGGGCGGGTTTCTGAACTTCTACCGCCGGGAGGCCCTCCCCCCGGATTTTGCGGACGCCGTGTCGAAGATGCGTCTGGGCGACGTGGCCGGGCCGATCAAGACCGAGTTCGGGTGGCACGTGATCAAGCTCAATGACGACCGGGAGACGATCGAGACGCTCCTCCGCCAGATCAAGCTCACGGAGCTGTTCGAGAAGACCATCGAAGAGACGCGGCAGAAGATGTACGTGGACGTGCGGATGGACAAACAGTGATGAGTGATGAGATTGTCAGCCCTCCGTACGGGCGTCTGGCCGACATCTATGACTTCGTCATGCGCCACGTCGATTACAGGGCGTGGGCCGACTATGTCGAGGCGGCGTTCGTGCGGCACGGCGCTGAGCCGGACCGCGTCCTGGACATGGCCTGCGGCACGGGGACGATGGCCCTGGAGATGTCGCAGCGGGGCTACGACGTGACCGGCGCAGACGCCTCGGAGGCGATGCTGGCCGTGGCCCGCCGGAAGGCCGGGGCCGCCGGTTTTGTCATCCCGTTTCACCTGGCCGACCTGCGGGGCGCGGAGGGGCTCCCCTCGTTCGACGCGGCCATTTGTCTCTACGACAGCATGAACTACATGCTGTCCCCCGCGGAGATGGGGCAGGCCCTGGGGCAGGTCCGCCCGCTGGTTCGGCAGGGGGGGCTGTTCGTGTTTGACGTCTGCACGGAGGCCAACTCCATCCGATACTTCCGCGACATGACGGAGCGTGAGGCGGGGGAGGGGTTCGCCTATGTGCGCCACAGCTTCTACCGGGACGGCATCCAGACGAACGATTTCACGATCTGCTTCCAGGCCTCCGGGGAGTCGGTCCGGGAGGTCCACCGTCAGCGCATCTATCCGGTCAGGACGGTGCTCGAGGCCGTCGCCGCGTCCGACTTTGCGCTGCTGGGGGCCTATGACGGGTTCACGTTCAACACGGCCTCCGAAGAGTCCGACCGGGTGCATTTTGTGTTGCGTCCAAAATAAACAGGGATGGACAGGATATACAGGATTATCTGCCCTTATTCCCTGTGTTCATCCTGTTTATCCTGTGTATCCCTGTTCAAGTTTATGATCGAACTCCAGAACGTCTGGGTTGAGAAGGGCGGCTCCGCCATCCTGGAAGGCGTCAGCATGGCCGTCGGGAAGGGGGAGTTCGTCTATCTGATCGGCCCGAGCGGGGCGGGGAAGAGCACGCTCCTGCGTTTGATCTATTTCGACGAGCGCCCGACGCGGGGGCGCGTGGTGGTGGAGGGACGGGATTCCGATGTTATAAGGGACCGGGACATCCCCCTCATTCGCCGCAAGATCGGCATCATCTTTCAGGACTTCAAGCTCCTGCGGGACCGGACAGTCCTGGACAACGTGGCCTTCGCCCTGGAGGTGACGGGGGCCCCCCGGTCCGCGATCCACCGCCGGGCGCTGGCTGCGCTGGCCGCCGTCGGCATGACGCAGAAGCGGAATGAGGCGCCCGATCACCTGTCGGGCGGGGAGCGCCAGCGCGTGGCGATTGCCCGCGCCCTGGTCAACGAGCCGGTTCTGTTGCTGGCGGACGAGCCGACCGGGAACCTGGACACCCGCGCGACGGAGAACGTGACGGAGATCCTCCGGGACATCCACCTTCAGGGCACGGCTGTGATCGTGGCCACGCACGACGCTGACCTGGCCCGGAGGTATCCTCAGCGGAAGGTGATGCTGGAGGCGGGGAAGATCAAAAACCAGTGATGAGTGATGAGTGATGAGTGATGAGCAGGCCCTCTCCCTCCCCCGTGCCTTGTCGAAAGGCCCTTATCGCCCCCTCCCTCTCCCGTCCGTACGGGAGAGGGAGGGGGAATGGGGGTGGGTGAGGGCCTGACCCCTGATCCCTGATCCCCATGAACCTCTCCTTTGCCTTTCGCGAGGCGCTCGTCGGCCTGCGCAGGACAGGGTCCGTCGGCATCGTCTCGGCGGGGACGTTGACCGTCTCGCTCCTCCTGCTGGGCGCGTTCGTCCTTCTGACCGCCAACGTCTATCTCCTGCTCCGCTCCGTCCGGGAGCGCGTCGAGGTGGCGGTCTATCTCAAAGACGGGGTGTCGGACGAACAGGCGATGCGGCTGGCGCGGGACGCGGCCCGTCTGCAGGGGGTGGAGCGGGCGACCTACATCGACAAGGCCACGGCTGCCCGCGAGTTCCGGGAGGCGTTCGGGGGAGGGTTGCTGGAGGCCGTGTCGCACAACCCTCTGCCTGCCTCCATCCGGCTGCATCTCAACGCCGACGTGGACCCTGCAAGGGCCGTCGAGGGCCTTTCGGCCCAGGTCCAGAAGTGGCCCGGCGTGGAGGAGGTGGACACGGGACTGGCGTGGGTGTCGCGGCTGGACCGGATCTCCCGCATCGTCTTTGCGGTCAACGGCGTCCTGGGGCTGGTCGTCAGCCTGGCCTGCGCCTTCGCCATCTCCAACACCGTCCAGCTGACGGTCGTGGCGCGACGGGAGGCCATCGAGGTGATGCGCCTGGTCGGGGCCACGGAGGGGTTCATCCGCCTGCCGTTTTTGATCGCGGGCGTTGCGCAGGGGGCGACGGGGGGCGTCGTGGCCGCCGTCTTTCTGGGGGCAGGTTACGTTTACGGGACCCGCCTGTTCCCGGAGTTGCCCGTCCGCTCCGCGGCCTCGACGGCGGGGGGGCTCGTGGCGCTCGGGACCGTGCTGGGGGCGCTGGCCAGTCTCTTTGCGGTTCGCCGGGTGCTGCGCACGCTGGCGTGGCGGTAGGGCCCCTCTCCCGGCCCTTCCCTGAATGGGGGAGTGGGGGAAAGGGGGAAGGGGAGAACAGTCTCCATTCCTGAACAAGACATCACATCCCTCCCATGCGCAACCCCTTCCTGATTCTACACTCTGCTTTCTGCCTTCTGTCTTCTGCCTTCTTCTTTTTCTCCCCTGCCTCTGCGGCCCCCTCCGGCAGGACGGCGGAGGAGGTGCGGGCGTCCCTCGAACGGATCCGGCGGGAGGCGGAGGAGAACCGGAAGCGGCTGCGCCGGACGGAGGCGCGGGAGCGCAGCGTGGTGGCGCAGTTAGACGCCCTGGACCGGGAGGTGGGTCTGGCCCGGTCGTATCTCAAGCGGCTGGACGCGGAGGCGCAGCGTCTCACTCAGGAGATGCGGGGGGCGGACGCCGCGCTGGAGGTCTCCACGCGGGCCCTTGCGGACCGGCAGGCCGGGTTTGCCCGGAGGCTCCGCGACATCTACAAGCGGAGCCGTCTTCAGGGACTCCAGATGCTCCTGTCCGCGGACTCCTTCACCGGGCTTCTGCGCCGTTCCCGCTACCTGTCCGCCGTGGCCCGGCAGGACCGGGAGGACTATGAAGCGATCCTGAGGGACCGGGATGCGGTCGCCGCCACGCGGGCGCGCCTCTCGGCGCAGCAGGAGGCGTTCGAGGCCGTCCGGGGGGAGAAGGGGGCGCAGGTGAAGGCCCTGAGCGCCCAGGTGGAGGCCCGAAAGCGGTTGCTCAGGGAGGTGCGGAGGAGCGTCAAGACCTACAGGGCCGCCGAGGCGCAGCTCGCCCGCGAACGCGAGCGGAGCGAGGAGGCGCTCCGCAGGCTGATCGCGGAGGCGGAGGCGGAGCGGGCTCAGCGGCAGGGGGCGCAGGGCTCCGCGTTCGCCGCGCTCCGGGGGCGTCTGCGATGGCCTGTCCAGGGGCCGGTCGTGGGCCGGTTCGGGCGCGTCCAGGACCCGGCGCTAAAGACGTGGACGTTCAACCGGGGGGTCGAGATCGCGGCGCCGGAGGGGACGGCGGTCCAGGCCGTGGCCGCCGGCCGGGTGGAGGCGGTGGACTGGTTCCGGGGCTACGGGTGGTTCGCGCTCGTGGGGCACGGGGACGGCTACTACACCCTCTATGCCCATCTGAGCGAGGTCTCCGTGCGGGCCGGGGACCGGGTGGAGGCCGGGGAGGGGATCGCCCTGTCGGGCGACACGGGCACCCTCGACTCGAGGGCCACACTCCATTTTGAGGTCCTCAAGGGGAGCGAGCCGGAGGACCCGATGACGTGGCTGGGACGATGACATGATCGTAGGGATTGACATCGGGGGGACGTTCACGGACATCGTGGTCTGCGACGAGGGGCGCGGGGAGGTGAAGGCCGGGAAGGTGGCCACGACGCCGGAGGACTACGGCGCCGGGGTGATGAACGCCCTGGCGGCGTGCGGGCTGTCTCCGGCGGAGGCGCGGGAGATTGTGCACGGGACGACGGTGGCGACCAACGCCCTGATCCAGGGCCGGGGGGCGGCGTGCGGGCTGATCACGACGCGGGGGTTTCGGGACCTGCTGGACCTGCGGAGGCGGGACCGGGCCACGCCCTTCGGGCTTCAGCCTCCGTTCGAGCCGCTGATCCCCCGCAGCCGCCGGGTCGAGGTCCTGGAGCGGACCGGGGGGGACGGGCGCACGGTGGTGCGCGTGGACGAGGGGGAGGTCGTGGCTGCGGCGCGCCGGCTGGTGGAGGCCGGGGCCGAGGCGCTGGTCGTCAGCTTCCTGCACGGGCCGAAGGGGGAGAATGAGCGGAGGGCCGCGGAGGCCGTCCGGGGGGCGCTCCCGTCCGTTCCGGTCTCCGCAGGGGGCGAGGTCTGCCCGGATCGGGCGGAGTTCGAGCGGACGGCCACGGCGGCGGCGGACGCGGCGGTGACGCCGCTGATCCGGGCTTACCTGGATTCGCTGATCCGGGCGCTGGAGGCAGGGGGGTTTGCCGGGCTGCTCAGGCTCGTGGAGTCGGACGGGCGTCTCCTGTCTGTGGAGGCGGCGCGCGGGCGGGCGATCGCCACGGCCCTGTCGGGGCCTTCGGCGGGCCTCATCGGGGCTGCGGCCCTGTGCCGATCCCTCGGGTACGAGCGGTTCATCACGGCGGACATGGGGGGGACGAGCTTCGACGCGGCGGTGGTGCGCAACGGGAGGCCGGCGCTGACGCGGGGGCGGGAGGTCGGGTTCGGGCTGCCGGTGGCGATCCCGATGCTGGACCTCTCGACCGTGGGGGCCGGGGGGGGGAGCATCGCCCGGGTCGACCCGTACGGGGCGCTGACGGTGGGGCCGGACAGCGTGGGGGCCTCGCCGGGGCCGGTCTGCTACGGGCGGCAGCGGTTCCATCCGACGGTGACGGACGCGGACCTGCTCCTGGGGCGGATCGACCCGAAGGCGCAGTTCATCCCCGGACGGTCGCTGGACGCGGGCGCGGCGCGGCAGGTGCTGATGGAGAAGGTGGGCCGGCCGCTCCGGCTGAAGGAGGTGGAGGTCGCGGCAGGGGTGGCGGATGCCGTGGACGCGAAGATGGCGGACGCGGTCCGGCTGCTGGCCGCGCGGCGGGGGGCCTCGCTGGAGGGGTTCGTCCTGGTGGCTTACGGTGGGGCGGGGCCGCTGCACGCGGCGTCCATCGCGCGGGAGCTGGGGATCGAGACGGTGATCGTCCCGCACCGGGCCGGGGTCTTCTCGGCGTGCGGGGGGCTGACGATCGGGGCGTCGGAGGGGCGGACGGCGGCGCTGTTGAGCCGGGACCGGACGGGGGTGAGGTCGCGGGGTGTGGACGACGCGAGGGTGGGAGGGAGGCCGGTCTTCTTCTGCGGGGAGATGCGCGAGAGCGATGCCTACGACCGGGAGCGGCTGCCGGAGGGGGCGACGGTGCGCGGGCCGGCGATCCTGCAGGAGCCGGGGGCGACGACGGCGCTCCCGCCGGGCGCGACGGCGAGGGTGGTGGAGGGGGGGCATATCGTGATGAAGGTAAATTGAAATGGATGGGTAGTAGCGACTTTAGTCGCTATTTTGCGTGAACGACTGAAGTCGTTGCTACGACTTCGTGATCTGTGGAGGCTCTGTGAACAGGCGATTGATCAGGGACAGGCTGAGAGATGTCCTGACTCATCTCCCGGAGATCAGACTGGTCTATCTTTTCGGCTCACAGGTGGACGGTCCTGTGGGTCCGTCGAGCGACCTCGATCTGGGCGTGCTGGTGGAGCGCGGCCAGGACACGCCAGGGATGTACGCCCGATTGGCGCACGAGCTGGCGCGCCTCGCGGATGCGGGACGGGTCGACGTGGTGCTGTTAAATCGTGCGCCCGTCGAGCTGGCCTATGCGGTCATCGCTCAGGGAGAGATTATCTACGAGCGCGATGTGGCGACGCGCGTCGAATACGAGGCGCAGGTGATGGGGCTCTACGAGGATTACCTGCCTGTGCTCCGTGCGCAACGGCACGATATTCTGGAAGGAGGTGGGCATGCCTCCCGAGTTCAACGGCATCGAGCGGCGCTTGGACGAACTGAGCGAACGCTTGGCCAGATTAGAGCCGCTCAGGGAGAAGGCGCGGGCCGAGTTTGACGGGGACGCCTACCTGCGGGACATCGTGGAGCGCAACCTGGAGGTCGCTGCGCAGTGTTGCATCGACATCAGCAACCGCATCATCTCCATGGAAAAGGCCCAGAAACCCCACGACAATCATGAGGCCATACTCCACATGGGGGAGCTGGGGGTCTTGCCTCTGGACTTCGCCCGCCAACTGGCGCCCATCGCCGGGTTTAGGAACATCCTGGCCCATCAATATCTGAGCGTGGATTGGGATGAGGTGCATCGCCATTTACAGCGTCTCGACGACCTGGTCCGCTTTGCCGAGCTGGTTCGGGACTGGCTGCGGCGCAGAGGTCAGACAGAAGGGTCACAACCCTGAAATTGAAAATTGATCCTATCGGCAGGGCCGTCACGGTCCCACCGTGACAGTTCACGTTTCTGTATTCTCCCCTCTCCCTACGGGGGAGGAGGGAAGGGGGCGCGACCTCATGGGAGCGACAGGTTGTCGGGGGAACGGGGGAGGGGTCTTATGAAGACGTCCGACACTGCTTTGAATCGAACGCTGGCCCGTCTCTCCTTCTGGGTCCCGCCGGAGCGGATGGCCGAGTTCGAGGCCGCGTACGAGGCGAAGGTCGTGCCGATCCTGAAGAAGCATGGCCTGACGGAATCCTCCGAGCGCGGGCGGGCGACGCCGGAGGGGGTGTTCAGTAGGCTGTTCGAGGTGGAGATGCCAGTCGAGGTTGCCGAAAAGCGCGAGACGCTTGCAAAAGACCCGGCGTGGCAGGAGGCGCTGCGAGACTTGGAGACGGCCTTTGGAGCAGACGGCTCGCTTCAACACCACTTTGAAATCTATGCCGCGCCTGCGGGGCCTGGCAAGGTCGTGCCTGCCGGATCTGGGACAGGTCACTGGCGCACTTATGATGTGACAGATGGACTGGCAGATGTGAGCGTATACTCTATCTTACAGGATCGGGAAGGGCATCTCTGGTTCGGCACCGATGGCGGTGTGAGTCGGTATGATGGGCAGGTCTGGACTAAGTTTACTACCAAAGACGGGCTGGCGCACAATGTGGTGCGGTCGATCTTGCAGGATCAGGAAGGGCATCTCTGGTTCGGTACCATTGGAGGTGTGAGTCGGTATGATGGGCAGGTCTGGACGACCTTCACGACCAAAGATGGGTTAACGCACAATGTGGTGATTTCGATCTTACAGGATCGGGAAGGGTACCTCTGGTTCGGCACAGGGCGTTCCTTGACTGGTGGCGGGGGTGGTGTGAGCCGGTATGATGGGAAGAACTGGACGACCTTCACGACTAAAGATGGGCTGGCGGGCGATTGGGTAGGGTCAATCTTTCAAGATCGGGAGGGGCATATCTGGTTTGGTGGCGGGGGTGGTGTGAGCCGGTATGATGGGAAGAACTGGACGACCTTCACAACTAAAGACGGACTGACACACAACAATGTGCGGTCGATCCTCCAGGACCGGGAGGGGGTTCTCTGGTTTGGCACCGAAGGCGGGGGCATAAGCCAGTATGACGGCAAGATATTCACTGCCTTCACCGTTCAAGACGGCCTGGCAGCCAATGATGTGATGTCGATCCTTCAAGATTGGGAGGGGCATCTCTGGATCGGCACCAGAGGCGGTGTGAGCCAGCATGATCCTTCAGCAGGCTCGGGATTGGCAGGCTCAGAAGGCGCTAGGCAGAAGTTTATCACGTTTACTACAAAGGACGGGCTGGCGCACAATCAGGTTCATTCGATCATTCAAGATCGGGAGGGGCATCTCTGGTTCGGTACCTGGGGTGGTGGGGTGAACCGGTATGATGGGCAGGTCTG
>CAYRZX010000188.1:0-13399 GCA_964428665.1 uncultured Gemmatimonas sp. | reverse complement strand
CTCTCCAACCGGGACGGCATCGGCGCGAGGGTGACGGTGGTGTCCGGGGGACGCCGGCAGGTGCAGGAGGTGAGGGCGGGCTCCAGTTATTTGTCTTGCAACGACCGGCGGCTCCACTTCGGGCTGGGCAGGTCGAGCCGCGCCGATCTGATCGAGGTGCGCTGGCCCGGCGGGGCGCGGACGCAGGTCCGGGACGTGGGGGCGAATCAGGAGGTGACCATTGAGGAGGGCAAAGGGCTGGTCCGATGAAGGATGAAGGTGGCGCGGGGATTTATCCCCGCGCAAGGGGTGTAGGGAGGGGTATATTTTTTTCGTAGCGCGGCGATTCATCGCCGCGTGAGCGGTACGCGGTTATGAGTCGCAAATGGATGGCGGCGGGCGGCGCCCTTGCCGTTGCGGCGGGGGTCTACTGGGTTGCTTTTGACCCGCGACCTTCTCATCGGGAGGAGGCTCTGACTCTCTGCAGGTCCGCGCGGGAGTGTTTCATGCGGGGGGAGTTCCTGCTTGCTGAGAAGACCTATCTCCGGGCGATCGCGCTGGACCCCGACCTCGCAGCCCCCCACGACGACCTGGGGCTGCTCTATGCCTCGCAGGGGAGGTTAGGGGCTGCGGTCGAACAGTTCAGGAAGGCCCTTGCGATCCGGCCGGACGCGGCGTCCACTCACAGCAATCTGGGGCTGGCCTTCGCCCGACAGGACAGCTATGCCCTGGCCATTCCGGCGTACGAGCATGCCATTCGACTCGACCCGGGCCTCGCCGACGCCCGCTACAATCTCGGCCTGGCCTACACGGAGGAGCGGCGATTTGAGGAGGCGCTCGCCCAGCACGCCGAGGCGGTCCGCCTGAATCCCTCCTTCGCCAGGGCGTATTACCAGATGGGCCGTGTCCACACCCATCGGCTGGAGTACGGGAAGGCCAGGGGGTTCTACCAGAAGGCGCTCTCGCTCGACCCCCGGCTCGCGGATGCGCATTACGGCCTGGGCTGGGTCGAGGGGGAGCAGGGGGACGTGGAGAGGGCCATCGCCTCCTACCGGGAGGCAATCCGCCTGAATCCCCGGCACGTCCACGCCCTTTACCGGCTGGGCCTGGTCTACACGGCCACCGGCCGACGGGAGGAGGCGGTCGCTGCGCTGGAGTCCGCCGTCAGGGCGGATTCCGCATACGTGAAGGCCCACTACAGCCTGGGCCAGGCCTACCTGAAGCTGGGCCGGAGGGCGGAGGCCCTCCGGGAGCTGGGCCGGGCCGGAAAGGTCCGGGAGGCTCGCGGGAAGCTGGATGAGTAGGAAGAAAGGCGAAAGGCGAAAGGTGAAAAGCCCTCTCTGCGCGTTCGCTGTCCTCGCCCTCGCCGCCGCCCCGGCCATCCCTCAATCCGCGGAGCCGGTCCAGTTCGTGGACGTGGCGGCCCGGAGCGGCGTGGCGTTCCGGCACGCGCACGGCGGGAGCGAGCCGATCGTCATCCTGGAGAACGTGGGCGCGGGCTGCGCCCTGTTCGACTACGACAACGACGGGGACCTGGACGCCTTTTTCGTCAACGGATGTTACCGACGCACCCCTCCTCCAGGCCCTCAACCCACGGACGCCCTCTACCGGAACGACGGGTCGGATGGGAAGGGGGGGTGGCGGTTCACGGATGTGACGCGGCAGGCGGGCATCGAGGCGGATGGGGCCGGCTACGGGATGGGGTGCTGCGCCGGGGACTACGACAACGACGGGGACCTGGACCTCTACGTGACCAACTACGGCCCCAATGTCCTCTACCGGAACAACGGAGACGGGACCTTCACGGATGTGGCGCGGCAGGCCGGGGTCGACGACCCCCGCTGGGGCACGGGCTGCGCCTTCGGGGACTACGACAGGGACGGGGATCTGGACCTCTACGTGGCCAACTACGTCGTGTTTCGCGTGGACGACCCCAAAGAGCTGCTCTGGTGCTTCGAGAAGGGGGTCCGCTACGGCTGCTCCCCGTTCAACTACGGGCCCGACGCCAACGTCCTCTACCGAAACGACGGGCCGGACGGGAAGGGGGGGTGGAGGTTTGTGGACGTGACGCGGCAGGCCGGGGTGGCCGACCCCGGAGGGAAGGGCCTCGGCGTGACGTGGGGGGACTATGACGACGACGGCGACGACGATCTCTACGTGGCCAACGACGCCACCCGGAACGCCCTGTTTCGCAACAATGGGGATGGGACGTTCGCGGACGTGACGGACGTCGCCGGGGTGGGATACGATGAGGGGGGGAAGGCGCAGGCCAGCATGGGCGTGGCCTTTGACGACCTGGACAACGACGGCCGGCTGGACCTCTTTGTGACCAACTTCTCCGAGGAGACGAGCACCTTCTACCACAACGACGGGAACGGGTTCTTCACGGTCAGGACTGGGGAGACGCGCCTGGGCGCGCCCGGCTTTCTGTCCCTGAAGTGGGGGACGGCGATGTTCGACTGCGACAACGACGGCGACCGGGACATCTTCACGGCCAACGGGCACGTCTACGACGTGGTGGAGCGGTTCCGGCCCCACCTGCGCTTCAAGCAGAAGAACCAGCTCTTCCGAAACGACGGGCCGGGGCCGGATGGGACGCCCCGCTTCTCGGAGGTCACGGACCGGGCCGGGCCGGGCCTTCAGGTCGTCGAGTCGAGCCGGGGAGCGGGGTTCGGGGACTTCGACGAGGACGGGGACCTGGACATCCTCGTCCAGAACATGAATGCGCCCCCCACGCTGCTGCGGAATGATGGTTCGACAGGGCTCACCACAGGCGGGGGGAACGGGAATCACTGGATTGAGGTGAAGCTGGTGGGAGGAGCAAAGACAGTCCTGAGTCCTGAGTCACGAGTCCTGAGTCAAAAGACAAAAGAGCACTCAGCACTCAGCACTCAGCACTCAGCACTCTCCAACCGGGACGGCATCGGCGCGAAGATCAAGGTCGTCGCCGGAGACCTGACGCAGGTCGCGCAGGTCCGCAGCGGGACGAGTTACCTCTCGCAGAGCGACCTGCGCGCCCACTTCGGCCTGGGCGGGCGGGCGCAGGTGGACCTGGTCGAGGTGCGCTGGCCTTCAGGCCGGGTGGACCGGGTCCGGGGCGTGCCGGCGGATCGGAAGATCACCATAAGGGAAGGCGAAAGGTGAAAGCATGTCCTGAGCCGCGTCGAAGGGGCGAAAGGCGAAAGATCAAAGACCAGAGGCCAAAGGGGCGATGCTCCCGCCGCGGGCCTCTCCTCTGGGGAGGGGTCTTTCTTTTGATCGTCGCGGTCGTCGCGACGGTGGTTTATAATCCCTACGGGCGCTACAGGGCCCGGCAGCGGGCGGAGGCCGTGCGTCACTACGAGCAGGGGGTCGCCCTCTACCGGCAGGGGGAGTTCCGGAAGGCCGCTGACGCCTATCGAGAGGCGGTGAAGTTCGATGCCGGGCTTGCGCTGGCCCACCACGACCTGGGACTGGCCTGTCTCAGGCAGTTCCAGGCCGAAGAGGCGGAGCGGGCGTTTCAGAGGGCCGTCCTGGCCGACCCGAAGCTGGCCTCGGCCCACCACAACCTCGGCCTGCTCTGCGCGGAGCAGAAGCGCCACGAGGAGGCCATCTCCCACTTTGAGAGGGCCGTGGCCGCGGACCCGACGTTTGTGGAGGCCCTCTGCAGCCTCGGCGCTTCCTGCGCGGAGCTGGGGAGGGCCGACGAGGCGCTCCGGGCCTATCGCCGGGCGCTGGAGATCAGGCCCGACTTTGCGGAGGCCCACTACCGTCTGGGCCGGCTCCACGCCGAGCAGGGGCGGCAGGAGGAGGCCGTGGCGGCCTTCCGGCAGGCCGTCCGGGCGAGGTCGGCGTTCGCGGAGGCGCACTACCATCTCGGCCTGGTCCTGTCCGGGCAGGGGAGGTTCCCGGAGGCGATCACGGCCTTCCGGCAGGCCATCCTCTACGACCCGGACCACTCCAAGGCCCACTACAACCTCGCCCGGGCCTGCGTGCGCGTGGGCCGCGCCTCAGAGGGACAGACGGCGATGGAGGCCTTCAAGCGCACGAGTGAGTTCTGGGATCAGGTCAAGAAGATCGAGATCTCCATCCGGTCCGGCTACCCGAACCTGGCCGAGGCCTACAGCGACCTGGGCGTGGTCCATACGCGCGCCGGGCACTACCAGAAGGCCATCGACTACTACCTCAGGTCGATCGAGGTGGATCCCCGCTACGCGCGGGCCTATCTGGGGATCGGGGAGGCCAGCCAGGCCCTGGGCTGGTTCGAGGAGGCGGAGGAGGCCTACCGGCAGGCTGCCCGGATCGACTCGTCCTCCGCCCTCGCCTGCGGCGGGCTGGGGGACATCCACCGGGCAAAGGGGCTGTTTTCGGAGGCAGAGCGGGAGTACCGGAGGGCCGTCGCCCTCGATCCGGGCTCCGCGCAGGCTTACAGCAATCTGGGCGATGTCCAGAGGCTGCTCGGGGAGACGGAGAAGGCGCGCGCCGCCTATGAGAAGGCCCTGGCTGTCAAGCCCGACCTGGCGTTCGCCCACGACGGGCTGGGGGACCTGGCGTGGGCGGCGGGTCTCAGGGGGGAGGCGATGGCCCTGTATCAAAAGGCCGCGCAGCTCGACCCTCAGATCGCCGTCCGGCACATTCGCCACGGGGATATCGCGCGGGACCGCCGGGCCCTCGACCTGGCGGAGGAGGAGTATCAGGCGGCCCTCCGGCTGGACCCCCGCTCGGCGGAGGCCCACACCGGGATCGGAGATGTCCACTTTCTTCGAGGAGATCAGCGCCGGGCGCGGGAGGCCTACCGGGAGGCCCTCCGCCTGGACCCTGACATCGGGCTTGCCCACGGCCTGCGGGGGGATGCCCTTCGGGACGCGCGGATGCTGGACCGGGCGCTGGCGGAGTACGAGAGGGCCATCCGGGTTGATTCCACGCTGGCGGAGGTCCGGAACAACGCCGGGGTGATCTACATGATGCAGGGCCGTCCGGTGGAGGCGGCCCGCGCCTGGCGTCAGACCCTGCGCCTCGACCCGGACGACCGGGCGGCCCGGGCCAACCTGGACCGCCTGACGGAGGTGGTGGCCAGACAGCGAGAGATGAGGGGAAGGTGAGTCCGGGTACCGTGGACCGGGTACCGTGGACCGTAAAAACGGATCACGGATCACGGATCACGGTTGACGTTCCAGAAGGAGGTTCGATGCACAAAGGCGTTCGGTGGGTGATCGTATGGCTTGTCGTTTTCGCAGCGGTGGGGTGCGGGAAGGACCGGCCCACGTCGTTCCAGGAGGCCGTCTACGGAAGCTGGAAGGCGCTCGAACAGACCAATCGCTACCAGACGATGATCCTGGACGGGAGGACCGGGGCGTTCACGGGGACGGTATTGGCCGGGCAGGACGCGCAGGGGAACCCCATCACCTCGGAGGTCAAGGGGGTGTTCCAGGCGTCCGGGAACTCCCTGACGATCGTCATCGGGACCGACCGGCAGACCTACACCTGGTCTGTGGAGCGGGATGTGCTCACCCTCTCCGGAGGGTTCACCGGGGCGCAGCGATACGCCAGGGCATGAAAAAGGCGAAAGGGGAAGGGGAAATGGGCATCCGGCAGACCGAACGCCGTTATGAGCTGCTCTACGGCGATGAGCTGTTTGACCTGATGCGGGAGCGGCCGCTGGCCTGGGCGCCTCTGGGCATTCTGGAGAAACACGGGGGGCACCTGCCGTGGGGCCTGGACGGCCTCAAGGCCCACGGGGTCTGTCTGCGGCTGGCGGAAAGGCTGGGCGGAGTGGTCCTGCCCGCAACTCATCTGGCCGGGGTACACGGGGACTGCCGCGAGGCCGACGAGCGGGCGTTTCGCGAGCGCTTCGCGGCTGTGGGGGACCTGATGTACCGCGAGGAGACCTTTCGCCGGTTTCTCCACGAGACGTTCGACGGCCTGGCGAACATCGGTTTCCGGGCCATCGTAGCCTACACGGGCCATTATCCGACCGTTCAGACGCGCATCCTGCAGGAGGCGGCGGAGGCGTTCACCGCCACGGGCGCGGGGACCGTGATCCCGTTCTGGGAGCCGCTGGCCTGCGGGGAGGGGGACCACGGCGGAAAGTGGGAGACGTCGATCTATCTGGCGCTGGCCCCGGACGCGGTGAGGCTGGACGCCATCCGGGACGAGCGCACGGGGCAGGCCGGGCACTACCGGGGGCAGGATGTCCGCAGCCACGCCTCCACGGCCCTGGGGGAGAAGGCCCTGGCGCAGGTGGAGGCCTACCTGACGGAGGCGGTGGAACGGGCGCTGGGGAAATAAAAAAGAGAAGCGGGGAAGCGGAGAGCGGTGAAACGGGGAAAAAGGCAGAACCGAAACGGAGAAGCGGTGAAACGGGGAAGCGGGTCCCCCCTTCTCCCCCTCTCCGGTTCTCCGTTTCGGGGAGAGGGGAGTGAGATCTACCATGGGGTGGACGCCACCGTGGAGCTGAGCAGGGCGAGGGCCACGCCGGCCATGCCGATCAGGCCCATGCCGCACGCGAACCCGGCGGCCAGCACGGGGGTGCGCCGACGCCACTCCTGCCGGCCGAACTTCCTCTCAAAGTAGTAGCGCCCGAGCAGGGCCCCGGCCATCTCCGGGAGGAGGGCGTGGGGCAGGGCGCCCAGGCCGCTGATGAACCCGTAGAGGAGCATCGTGGGGAGGCTGAACAGGGAGAGGAGGGCGTAGGCCCCCAGGCCGAACCCCAGCCCGCCCAGGATGAGGGGGGGCTTGAGGGCCTTGAACAGGAGGCTCTCCCCGGTCACGGTCGAGGAGACCCAGAGCGACTGGCCCAGGGCCCGGCGATGCCACATCTTCTGGGCGTAGGGGTAGGAGGCGGACGGGATCGGGTCCCCGCTCCCCCAGATGTAGGACCAGAACAGGAAGCTGGCGACGAGCAGCACGGGGAACATGAAGGCCTCTGCCTTGATGATGCTGGTGAACCGCGTGCCGGTGAGTTCGATCTCCCGGAACTGCTGCGCGGTGCCCCCGTAGTCGTGCAGGGGGAAGGGGGCGAACCAGATGGCCGTGCCCTGGTAGCCGCTCAGGATGAAGGTGGCCTCCCGGATCATGGGGAAGCCCACGTGCTGGCCGGCCAGGCCGATCAGCCGGGCGTTGACGTAGGAGATCAGCGGGGTGTAGACGAACCCGAAGAAGAAGTAGAACAGGACCAGATACCAGGTCTTGCCCACGAGATAAATGCAGAGGCTGACGTAGCCGCAGGTGGCCAGGCCAAACAGGACCAGGGCCAGGGGGATGGAGAAGTCGCCCCGTCCCTCGACTCGCCGGGACCCCTGGGCGGTCTTTCGGTCGCGCGCCCGGCGGACGACCCCCACGATGGTGTAGATGCCGACCAGGGCCACGGCGAAGCTGGTCCCGATGGTGAAGCTCAGCCAGAAGTCGATGCTGTTGGAGAACTCCGTGGTGATCGTGTCCATGCCCTGCCGCCAGGTGACCAGGAACTCCATTTTGTAGAGGAGGGGGTTCAGGAACACGTAGACCAGGGCCGCGGCGAACCGGCCCACGATGATGGAGAAGGGGAGGACCGTGCCCACGATCACGAGGCCGAGGTTGGTGGAGATGCCCGTGGGGGCCGCGGGGAGGAGGGTCTCGGTCCGCGTCGTCAGGTCGATCCAGGGGATGGGGAGGATGTGCACGGGCTTGCCGAACACGGCGCTGGTGAGGGCGGGCACGAACACGTAGATCGCCCCGAATCCCACGCCGATCATCGCCCCGATGCTGAAGACGCGCCAGCGCCAGGTCTCCTGTCCGCTCTCCGCCAGGGCCGTGGCCCCTTCGGCGGCGATGGGGGCCATCGGAAAAGGGAGACGCTCCACGTCGCTGGCCAGCCGGAACAGGCTGTAGCCCATGGTGATCCAGGAGAGGCGGGAGAGGACGCCGCCCGCCACGAGCAGGGAGATGGCCATCTGCCAGTCCGGGTGGAGGAAGGTCCGCGCCCGGATGGCCTCCGAGGTGGCTGGGGGCGCGACCCAGGCCGGAATCTGGTCCGCGATGCCGAGGCCCTGCGCCGCCGGGGACTGCACCAGGTACTGGTTCCAGATCAGGTAGGCGAACGGCCCGCCGGCCAGGGCCTCCCCGCCCACGGTGGCCACCAGGCTGGCCCCCACGTAATAGAGGAGATAGATCTCCTGCTTTCTGAGCGGCTTGAAGGACCGCCTGGCCAGGTCGGCGAACAGGATGATGGTCACCCACTCGGCGGCCGGGCCCAGGGACTGCCCGGCGGTCAGCCCCAGATAAATGGCGCTGGGCATCATCACCAGGGCGATGAACAGGATGCCGGCCACGGTCCGGAGGCCGAACCCCTCCTCGAACGTCTCAGGGGTGCTCACCAGGTCGCGGTATTCGTCTAATTCGCGGTCTTTCAGGGTGGACATGGAAGGTTCGTGAGAATTGGCCCTCACCCCGTCAGGCTGCGCCTGCCACCCCTCTCCCACGTGTGGGAGAGGGGAAGCCGAGCGAAGCGAGGCGGGGTGAGGGCTGTGGACCCGCGACTCGTGACTTATGTCACAGACTCAGCCGTCTCCTCCAGGGCCTTCTGCGCCTCGGCCCGGTAGAAGGCCCGCTCCTCCGGCTTGAGCAGCCGCCAGAGGAGGAACTGTTTGCGGATGTGCTTGAGGAAGCGGTTGTTCATCTTCACCCAGGCGTCGTTCTCGCCGCTGCTGCGGGTCAGGAGCAGGCGGGTCTGAAAGACGTTGGGGTCCTCTGTGGGCAGGGTCTGCATCTCCAGGCGCTGGCTGATGCCGAAGTCGAACGGGGCGATCCAGACGTCGCTCCGGAGGCCGTAGCCCGTCCCGCCGGGCCTGGGCAGGGCAGACAGCCGGTTGCGGGCGGTGTAGAACTCCCCGACGGACTGCCGGGAGTGGTCCTGAAAATAATAGAGGAGATAGGCGTTGACGCCCAGGGCGTCGCCCGCGCTGATCGTGAACGGGAACTCCACGTCCAACAGGTCCCCCTCCGGCGCCGGGAGCCGCCAGATGCGCTCCACGTCGGGCACGGAGAGGGCCGCGGCGCGGCGGGCCGGGTAGAGGGCGGAGAGGAGGACGACGCCCGCGATGAAGACGGCCGCGAAGGCCGCGGACGTGGAGGAGTAGTTGAGCGACAGCCCCGAGAGCAGGCCCTGCATCGTGATCAGCTTGGCCACCACCTGGCCGAGGATGTAGCCGAGGACCGCGGAGACCGTGGCGTAGACGCAGGACTCGGCCACGAACAGGGAGGAGATGTGGACCGGGGCCAAGCCCATGGACCCGTAGATGGAGATCTCCCGCTCGCGCTCGTAGACCGAGCCGAGCATGGTGTTGAACACGATCAGGGCGGAGATGAACATCGGGATGAGCAGGAGGCCCACGCCGCTGACGGCGCTCCCGCGCGTGCTGCTGGCGTAGACCACGCGGTCCCGGCTGGCCAGGAAGACGGGGATGTCCACTTTTTTCAGGATCTCCCGCTCCACGACCTCCTTCAGCGCCTGCTCCTTCGGGATGAGGGCCACGGACCGGAGGGTGGCCCCGTAGTCCAGCAGGAGGGCGTAGGGGGCGAACAGGACGTTGCGGGGGTCCAGGTGGGCGTAGTGGTAGAACTGCCGGTCGTCGTCCCGGTTGGCGCCGCTGTGCCGCTGCCAGCTCTCGATGCTGTAGTCCACCGGGCCGGGGGACTCCTGGTCCACGTCCTTCCATCGGAGCAGCTTCGCGTCGTCCAGGAGGCCCACGACCCTCAGCCGCCGGCCGTAGAGGGTCACCTCGGGCGGGGTCTGGCCCCACTCCAGGCGGAGCTCCGACGCGATCTTCCGGGGCAGGACGCAGGCCTCCTCCTCCCCCGGCTTCAGCCACCGCCCGGCGACGAGCAGGTCCTGGGGCCGGGTGAGGCGCGTCTCCTCCGGGGACATCCCCACGAGGCCCGCGAGCCGGAACTCCCGGTCGGGCTGAAGGGGGTTGGTCAGGCGGACGCCGGTGGGCACGTTCACGTCCTGCGACACGATCCAGTTGCGGGGGGCCACCACGTGCCCCTCCTCCGGGGGGAAGGCGTTCAGGAGGTTGCCGTAGGCCGAGGCGGGCAGGTTGCCCCAGTTCCGGTTGCGCAGGAGGACCCCCTCGTAGGGCGGGGGTTCCTCGGTCAGGAGCCGGCGCTGGATGACGAGCTGCGACTCGATGGAGGAGAGGGAGAGGACGCTGAACATGAGCAGGACGAGGGTGGCCACGGTGAGGCCCGTGCGCACCCTCCGGCGGCGCATGTTGTTGATGCC
Organism: uncultured Gemmatimonas sp.; assembly: GCA_964428665.1. Taxonomy (GTDB): domain Bacteria; phylum Latescibacterota; class UBA2968; order SICM01; family SICM01; genus SICM01. The sequence goes on along the minus strand of CAYRZX010000188.1, from coordinate 3,180 downwards.
CAGGATGAACGCGGTCTTGGCCGCGGAGAGGCGGCTGAAGTCGGACCGCTCCCCGGCGCCGGGCCGGCGCTGGAGGCGGGCGATCTCCTGCTGGAAGCGGGAGCGGATCATCGCGATGACCAGGAGGGACAGGGTCAGGGTGATGAACGCGAGCAGGATGACGGGCGCGGCGTTCGTGATGGCGAAGGCCGGGTGGACCTGGCTCAGGATCAGGAACGCAATCAGGAAGACGCCGAAGAACCCGCCGATCTGCGCGTTGATGTTCGTGAACCCGAACAGCAGGCGCTCCGCGAAGAAGGCGAAGGGGAGGAGGAGGAAGAGGTAGAGGAGGACGCCCGCGAGCACGTCCAGGGTGGTGCCCTGCACGTGGGGATAGGCCCTGGCCTCCAGGCTCCAGGCGGACCGGGCGTGCCGCAGGAAGGCGTCGTAGCGCCGGAGGCGCAGGGCCTCCTGGGCCTGCGCGAGGGCCTCGCCTGCGGCGGCGTGGAGGCCCTCCACGTGGGCGTTCCGGATGCCGTGCGTCCGGAGGCGCGTCAGGCGGCCCTCGTCCAGCCGGTGGAGGTCCAGGGCCATGCGCATCGGCGTGAGCGCCAGGACGCCCCCCTCCGGGGTGGGGTAGCCGGCCCCGTCGGGCGGGTCGTGCGACCCGTCCGCGACGTTCAACAGGGCGTATTTGACCCCGGCCACGTCCCCCATCCCGAACCGGGCCTTAAAGCGCATCCGGGGCGGGATGAAGATCGCGCCGGCGGGCTCGGTGTAGGTCTTGTCGTAGACCCTCCCGGCGATCCTGTAGCCCCAGGAGATGGGGGCGCTGCCCGTCTGCGCGTCGTAGACCTCGACGTTGACGAAGGTGGCGAAGGAGCGCTGGTCCATCATGTCGAACACGGTCACCGGCTCGCACCGGAAGAGCACGGGCGTGACCTCGTGCTCCGGCCGGGTGAGTTCGATCTCCTGGACCTTGAACAGCCTCTCCCCGAAGTCCCCCCGGTCCGGGGCGCAGCGGACCTCCCCGGAGGCCGGGTCCAGGAGGTAGCCTTCGAGGGTGAATTTCTTCGTGTCCCACCACTTGGCCTGGGTGTCGGGCAGGCCGATGAACTCGAAGAAGCCGCCCCCGTCCGCAAAGGTCAGGTCCATCGCGCGCACGCCGCCGTAGGTCTTGTAGGCCCGCTGTCGGTTGTAGAAGCCGGGGTTGTGCTGGACGGTCATCAGCGCCCCGCCCACGGGCTGGTCGGCCACGCCCAGGCTCCTGGCCGGGTCGTAGGCCACGGCCCGCCCGTGCACGCGCCGGAAGCGCTCGCGGGACAGCAACGCCTCCCGGTGGACCTCCCGGTAGCGGCCGAGGGCCTCCGGGTCGCTCAGGAGGTCCCAGAGGAGCGGGACGAGCAGCCGGGCCTGGAGGTCGAGCTGCTCCGCGTCCATCCGCCCGGACCGGTCCAGCGGGGTGTCCACCCAGAGCCGGGGGTCGTCCGTGGAGATGAAGGCCGCGCCGGGCAGCCCGGCCAGCATCGGCATCTCCAGGTCCACCCCCAGGGGGACCGGGAGGTGGGTCTGCCAGGAGAGTCCGCCCGTGCTGTTGACGCCGTCCACCCAGGTCTCTCCCTTCAGGCCGAGCCGGCCGGACAGGGAGGCGGCCAGGTCCGTGGCCCTGTAGGCCACGGGGGAGATCGCCTGCCGGAGCGTGGTCTCGTAGTTCTTCTCGTGCTGGTCTATGAAGAACGCCTTGTAAAACAGGCCGAGGGCCTTGCCGTGGCTGGACAGGTCGAGGGCATAGAAGAACCGGATTTTGGACAGGAGGTCCCGCCCCAGGCGGTCGGCTGTCTCCCGGTGCGCGGTCAGCCGGAACAGTTTTAGACGGGCTTTGTTGGCCTTCACCTCCCGCGCCTCCAGCAGGTCCAGATAGGTGAGGACCTTCCCGGCCCGGTCGTAGACCTCACCCTCCCCCATTGCTGTAGAGGCGGGTTTCAAACCCGCCTCTACAGGGGGTGGGTGAGGTCCTTTCAGCCTGGCCCGCAGGTCCCTGAGCGCGGCCCGGATGCGGTTCAGGGCCGGCATCTGGCTCGGCGCGGTCAGCATGTCCGGCCCCAGGCGGCGGGCCAGGTCCAGGACCTCCGTCAGAAGAGCGGAAATCGAAGGGCGAAGGGCGGAAGTGTCGTCTTTTTCGCCTTTCGCCTTTCCCCTTTCGCTTTCCGTCATATCCCGCAGGGTCTCCAGGTGCGCGACCAGCTCCCGGTAGCTCGGCGCGAGGCCCCGGACGGTCTCCTCCAGGTCCCGGATTTCGGCGGCAAGTTTGTCGGGGTCGTGCCGATAGAGGTCCGCGAACACCCGCGCGCCCCGCAGGGCCTGGTAGTGCCCGGCGAAGGCCGCGAACAGGACCGGACGCGCGGGGGGGCGCTGTTTGAACTGTTCGGCAAGGTGGAGCAGCAGGGCGATGTTGAGCGCACCCTCTGCGCCGGGGGTCAGGTCCGGCACGGCGCTGATGGCGTCGTAGTAGGCCTCCACGACCATCACGTCCCCGGCCTCGGCGGGGTCGGACCCCGGCAGGAACCCGAAGAGGTTGCGGCCCTGCCGCGTCTCCCAGTCCACGCGACAGGTCAGCTCGAACTGGGGCGTTCGACCCGCTGTCTTTGCACTCTGGAGAATCTCCTTGAGGCGATCTCCGGCCTCGCGGGCCGCCCAGAAACGGGGGGTGGGGATCGGGACGCTGCTGAACTTGTACATCATCTGGGCCTGCGTGGCCTCCCCGGTCTCCAGGAAGACCACGGCGCGCGCGCCCAGCATCGGGGCGTGAAACCAGTCCGCGCCCAGGTCCCCCTCCAGGAGGACGATACTGCCGTCCACGTCCTGGCCGTTGAACGCCTCCGGCCCTCCGCGACCCGCCCAGACCAGCGGGCCCCGGAGCGTCCCCTGGACCGTGGCCGTGCGCACGCCGTTGGGCCAGAGGGGGTGGACCGGGATGTCCGTCCCGTCCACGGTCAGGCGGACGTGGCGGGTGATGGGGACCACGACGTCGAAGGGCTGTTCAATCACGTTCTGGAGGCCGATCCGGACGAACCGCTCCCGGATGATCTCCGCAGCCCGGTCGCACCCCTCGGTACCGGTCATCCGGCTGCCGAGGGCCTCGAACCGGCGGATGTCCTCCATGATCGCGGAGGTGTCGGCGTTGAGCAGGGCCTCGGGCGC
>CAYRZX010000187.1:0-13485 GCA_964428665.1 uncultured Gemmatimonas sp. | reverse complement strand
ATGACGGGACGGAGTATTCTGGACAGCCATCGGTCCCTGGAGGTCCACCGGGCGATGGAGGTGCGCCGCGAGGAGTACCTGGATCACATGACGTTCAAGGCCAACGAGAGGCCCCTCTTCACGGAGATCTTCGGGCCTCTGGTGGGGCTGAAGGAGGAGTGGAAGGCGCAGGGCGCGACGCCGGAGGAACTGGACCTGTCGGCCTTTCGGTACCGCCGGGCGCTGACGTACGGGGTACGGGTAAATACGGGCTGGATGGGGGGGCACACGCCGGAGATCGTGGGGGAGACCTATGACTACATCATCGGGACGGATCGGTACGGCCGCCCCGTGAAGCTGATCAAGGGGTCGGCCACGATCCCGCTGCCGCTGGACTATCCGGTGAAGACGATGGAGGACTGGTTGAGGGTCAAGCGCCACTACCTGTTCTCGGAGGAGCGGTTCGCGCCGGGGTGGAAGGAGGACGCGCTCCGGGCGCGCGCTGAGGGCTGCGTGATCTCCGTGGGCATCCCGGGCGGGTTCGACGAGCCGCGCCAGTTGCTGGGGGAGGAGGGCCTGTGCGAGGGCTACTACGCACAGCCGGAGATGATCCACGACATGCTGGAGACCGTTGGGGAGACGGCGGTCCGGGCGCTGGCCCGGGTCTGCGCGGAGGTCCCGGTGGATCAGCTTTTCGTCCACGAGGACATGGCCGGGAAGAGCGGGCCCCTGGCAGGCCCCCGGCAGGTGGCGGAGTTCATCCGGCCTTACTACCGCAGGGTCTGGGACCTGCTCCACGCGCACGGGGCGCGGCTGTTCGCGCAGGACTCGGACGGGGACGTGAACCCCGTGATCCCGGCCTTTCTGGACGCCGGGGTCAACCTGATGTACCCGATGGAGCCGGCGGCGGGGGTGGACATCGTGAAGGTGCGCGAGCGCTACGGGCAAGGTCTGGCTTTCATGGGGGGGATCGACAAGCACGTGCTCCGGCGCAGCCGGGAGGAGATCGTCGCGGAGCTGGAGTACAAGATTCCGCCCGTGGTGCGGACGGGGGGCTGCACGCTGGGGCTGGACCATCGCATCCCGAACGGCACGCCGCTGGAGAACTACCGGTTTTACATCGAGAAGGCGTGGGAGATCATGGAGCGTGAGACATGACCCGACGAGAGCTGAACCTGGCTATTTTCGAGGGCACTGCGGACCGGGTGCTCTGGCAGCCGCGCCTGGAGACGTGGATCCGCCACCATGCGGAGCGGGGGACGCTGCCGGAGCGGTATCGCGGGATGGGGCACCTCGACATCTATGACGCCCTCCGGTGCTCGGTCCGCTACGCGGCGTCCGCCGGGATCGAGCGGTTTGAGGCCCGCGAGGACCTGGTGCGGGTCGAGGAGCAGCACCCGGAGCACACGGTCTACCGCGTCCGGACGCCTGTAGGGGAGGTGCGGACGGTCTATCAGGACATCTGGGAGGACGGGAGGCGCGTCAACCACCGGATCGTGGAGTTCCCCGTGAAGACGGCGCAGGACCTCCGCGTGGCGGCCTACCTGGTGGGCCGGCAGCAGTTCCGGGCCAACGTGGAGGCGTTCCGGGCGGCGGCCCACGCGGTGGGCCACCGGACCGAGCCGACGGTGTTTCTGTCCAGCTCCGGGTTCACGGAGCTGATCAAGAACTGGTGCGGGCTGCTGGACACGTACTACCTGCTGCACGACCACCCCGCCGAGGTGGAGGCCTACCTGGAGGCGTGCGACCGGAGGGACGACCGGCTGTTAGACGAGGCCCTGAAGCTGCCGTGCCGGATATTTAATCTGGGGGACCACGCGACGAACGAGTTCACGCCTCCGCCCATCCTGAAGAGGTATCTGATGCCGAGGTGGCAGCGCATCGCGGACCGCCTGCACGGGGCGGGGCGGTTCGTGCACACGCACTGGGACGGGAACTCCCGGCTGATGCTCCCGTTCCTGCGGGAGACGCGCTTAGACGGGGTGGAGGCGCTGACGCCGGAGCCGATGGGGGACATGACGCTGGAGCAGATCCGGGCGGCGGTGGGGGGCCGGATGGTGGCGCTGGACCTCCTTCCGGCCATTGATTTCCTCTCCTACCGCCCGATGGGGGAGGTGCTGGACTTCGCGCGACGGGTCATCGACATGTTCGCGCCGAGGCTGATCTTAGGCATCTCGGACGAGATCTCGCAGGTGGGCGAGATCGAGCGGGTGGAGGCGGTCACGGAGTTGGTGGACAGGGTCTGCGGGCTGGCGGCGTAACCTGGAGGTGATCATGACGTGCGCTGAACGGATCGAGGCGATTTTCAGGGGGGAGATGGTGGACCGGGTCCCGTTTGCCCTCAAGGGCTGGCGGGTGCCGCCGTGCCGGGCGGAGCGGGCGCTGCGCAACGAGGGGATGGGGATCGTGGACAATCGGTCCGTGTACAGCACGAGGAGCCCGAACACCGAGACGGAGACGCTGTCGTTCAGCGCGAACGGGATCGCCTACGATCGGGTGACGGTGAAGACGCCCCGGGGCGTGCTGTCGTCCGTGCACCGGCGGATGGGGGGGGAGAAGACGGAGGGCACGAGCTGGCTGATCGAACCGATATTCAAGGGGCCTGAGGACTACGCGGCCATCGAGTTTATGATCCGAGACCGGCGCTACGCGCCGGCGTACGAGGGGTTTTTAAAGGCCCAGGCCCAGATGGAGGGGGAGGCGTTTTTCAAGACGGGGGCGCCGGGCGTTCCCCTCCACACGGTTATGTACAGCGTGATGGGGCTGGAGACGTTCAGCATCGAGTGGGCTGAGCGGCGGGACCGGGTGATGACGCTGTGCGAGGCGATGGCCGAGAACCAGCGGGAGGTCTACCCCCTGGTCGCCAGGTCACCCGCCCTGGTGGTGCAGTGCGGGGGGAACTATTCCTCCGAGGTGCTGGGCAAGCAACGGTTCGTGGAGCACGTGCTGCCCCACTGGGAGGAGGTGGGCGCCATCCTCCACGAAGGGGGCAAGCTGCTGGGCTGCCATTTAGACGCGAACAATCGGCTGTGGGCCGGGGAGGTGGGGGCGTCGGCCCTGGACTGGATCGAGGCGTTCACGCCTGCGCCGGACACGGACATGACGGTGGCCGACGCCAGGGCGATGTGGCCGGGGAAGACGCTGTTCATCAACTTCCCGTCGTCGGTCCACCTGGATCCGCCGGAGCGAATCGCGGAAGCGACGAAACAGATGCTCAGGGAGGCCGCGCCGGGGGAGCGGTTCATCGTGGGGATCACGGAGAACGTGCCGGAGAACCGGTGGCGGGAGAGTTTTTCCACGATTCTGGAGACGGTGAACAGATACGGGACGCTGCCGATCCGGCCGGATCGTTTTTAATCCCAAGCCAGTCATAACCGCGTTCGAGCGCTGGGTGGCCTGGTGTGACAGAGGCTTTATGGGGTGGGACAGGCGTGTCGCGCTTTTGCCCTGGTCCCATCTTCATAGAGGGCTATGGAGTTCGATACTCCAGGATTTAAATATATTCTAACTCTATTTTATATTGATATGTTATCTGTTTTGTGTGGGAATATGAAAAAATTGGCATGCGGCTTGCTATGTTTTTAGAAACGGGGCCTTTCCTCTTCAGGGGAGAGCCATCGGGTGTTTGTAAACAAGCTATTGAGATGCGCGGCAAATGGTTGCCCATCGGAGGTTCTACGTGATGAATTTAAAACCGCTGGATCGTCAAACGCTCCGGGAAAAGGTCGTGGAGGCCATCAGGTCGGTGATCGTGGAGAACGGCCTGAAGCCGGGGGATCGGTTGCCCACGGAGCACGAACTGGCAGAGCAGCTGTCGGTGGGGAAGTCCTCCGTGCGAGAGGCACTGAAATCGTTGGAGCTGATCGGCGTCATCGAGTCGCGGCCCAAAATCGGATGCGTGGTGAAGTCTGCGGACATGAGCCTGCTGTCCGAGCACATCTCGTTCAGCCCCCAGGTGAGCCGGGTGACGATGGAGGAGCTGGTGGAGGCGAGGGAGTTTCTGGAGACCAACATTGTCCCCTTAGTCATTCAAAGGGATGAGCCGGGGGTGTTTGAGGAGATGGCCGAGGGGCTCAAGCTGATGGAAGAGGCCGTGGCCGGGAAGGGGGACCGGCGCGAGGCGGACGAGAAGTTCCACATGGCGCTGTTCAAGGGGGCGCACAACACGGTCCTGCAGAGTTTCAACGAGGTGATGGAGGGGTTCTTCGTGAGGCTGCGGGAGGAGCGCGTCAACCGGGCGTCGGAGGGCCAGGAGTGGCTGGACGCTCACCGGGCGATCTACCAGGCCCTGGAGAAGCGGGATGCGGGGACGGCTCAGGCGCTGATCCGGGCGCACCTGCGCAGGTATGTGAATTGAGGAGAACTCAAGGTAGTTCCAGCATGGAGGTGTCCCATGTCTCTCAAGGCATTTCATGTCTTCTTCATCAGCGTCTCCACCCTCCTGCTGATCGGCTTCGAGTTCTGGGGGGTGAGGCACCATCTCCTCTATGGAGACCACGCCAGCCTGGCGATGGCAGGAGGGGCAGGCGTGGGAATCCTGGCGCTGGTGTGGTATGCCACCTGGTTTGTCCGCAAGCTCAGAGATGTGAGTTACCGGTGAGTGTGATGGAGACCACAGAATTCGCTTGATTTTGTCAGACCAATCTATTATATTTTATCGCCAATGTAATCCTTGTGCTGCGTATCCCTCGCCGGAGGGCGTCGATGGATGCTCGCAATAACATTCGGGGAGCATTCGGGGGATGAGGGTGTCGAGCCGCATCTGAACAGGTGCGGCTTTTTTTGTACCAGAGGAGGGCTGAGCGATGGTGAGCGGAAAACGCATCCTGATTGCGACGATTTTAGGGCTGATCTTTGGGGTCATCTCCTATCTTCTGGCGAAGCCCTACGCTCCGGCTGGCGGTATTCCCACCTCCGGGGTCCTGGCCATTATTATGGGAAGGGGCGTCATGGGGTTTGCCATCGGGGTCAGCGCCTGCCGGATGCGGTGGTGGCTGCACGGCATCCTGATGGGCTTCATCTTCAGCCTGCCGGGGGCCTTCGGAGCCGTCTGGCTGGGTTTCGGCCAGGCGATTCTGGTGCGGAGTCTGATCACCGGGATCGTGTACGGGTTCCTGGTGGAGTTGATCACCGCCGTCGTCTTCAAGGCCCGCGTGTCTGAGTCCCGAATGGCCGCACAGCCCGCGTAGTTTCAGCAGACTACACGGATAGGGGGCGCTTGCGGCATCCTGGCGTTGTCCCGACCAGCGCGAGGCTCTGTTGCTGCGCCCCCTTTTCTTTGCAGAGGCCACGACTGACCCATACGGAGAGGGCAACCCTTGCCCTGTGTCAGGCCTGATGAGCAATCCCATGACACACTATAAGCTGGAATACTTCAGGGCATTGATTCTCAGAAAACGGGCAGAACTGCTCAAGGACCTGAGCCAGATCGAAGAGCAGTCGATGAACGCCACCGCCCCGGAATCGTCGGGCGGACTTCTTTACTCCGATCACATGCCAGACCTGGGGTCGGACACTATGGAGCGGGAGAAGGCGTTTATGTTCGCCTGTCGGGACGGGACCTATCTGGCGCATCTGGATCAGGCGCTGGAGAGGATCGCAGAGGGGACGTTCGGCGTCTGCCGGGTCTGCGGAGGAGAGATCGCGAAGGAACGGCTAAAGGCCGTGCCCATTGCAACGATGTGCGTCTCGTGCAAGTCCGAAGAAGACAAAAGAAGATAAATACTTCTCCACCCAAAAGGGTGAAGCGGTAGACGGGAAGGGGGAATGGAGAATGTGGAATCGGTCTTCTTGCAGCGCGGGCATCCGCCCGTCCTGGGAAGGCCGTTTTTTTTGCGGACGGCAGAGAGAAGGCGCTGTTCCAGGAGAGGGGTTTTTATGGCAGGGGCCATGCTGAAAATGAGAGAGCGCATCACGATGGACGTGGATGAGACAACCGACCGGTCTCTGCGCCGCTACATAAAAGAGATTGCAGCCTCTCATCCCCTCTCCTCCGAAGAGGAGGCGGAACTCGCTCGCCGCATCCGGGCTGGTGATGTGGAGGCCAGAAACAGCCTGGTATTCGCCAATCTCCGGTTCGTCGTGTGCATCGCCAGAGAGTATCGCCACCGGGGGCTTTCGTTGGGTGAACTGATCAGCGCCGGCAACGTTGGGCTGATCACCGCCGCAGAGCGATTCGACGAGACGCTTGGCGTCAGGTTTACCTCTTACGCGGTCTGGTGGGTGCGGCAGAGCATCCTCCAGGCCCTGATGGAGCAGCGGATCGTCCGGCTTCCGGTCAACCGCATCGAGTTCGGGGGCCGCATCTCCCGGGCGTTCTCCGTCCTTCAGCAGAGGCTCGACGCCGATCCGGCAACCCGTGACGTCGCTGCCGACCTGGACATCCCACTCAGAGAGGTGGAGCGCCTCCTGCTCGACAACCGCTTCTCGCTGTCGCTGGACGCGCCGTTCGACCCGGAGTCGGGGAACAACCTGCTCCAGACCCTGTCCGATTCGTCGCACCTGTCGGTGGAGGAGGGCCTGGACCGGAACCGGATGCGGCAGGACATCTCGGCTGTTCTGGACACGTTGAGCGAGCGGGAATCGGTCATCCTCCGGCTCTACTTCGGGCTGGAGGACGGCGAGGGGAAGACGCTGGAGCAGATTGGGGAGCGTCTGGGCATCACCCGCGAGCGGGTGCGCCAGATCAAGGAGACGGCCCTCCAGAGGCTGCGTCACGCGGCCCGGGCCAGCCGTCTCAAACCTTATGCAGTGGCGTGATCGTCCTCATGACTCCTGTCCCTGAAAGGAGGTGGATGGATATGCGCGTCGCGAAGCGGGTGCAGAAGTTCCTGGACGATGAGCAAGTCCCCTATCAGGTCTGCGAGCACCGGCTGGCGCTCTCTCGTTCCATTCACAACAATTATCCAGGTTTGCCGTTAGACGACCGCCTTTATGGGGAAGTCGAGCGGGCATTGAAAGAGGAGGGCTGAAAATGGCTGTGAGAAGGGTCAAATGTTACTCTGTGGAAGTAGAAGACAGGCCGGGCGTCCTGGCCGATTTTTGCGCGGCTTTGAAGGCCCACAACGTGAGCCTGAAAGGGCTCTGGGGATTTGGCGTGGGTGAGGGTAAGGCCAGGATCTTCTCGGTCCCTCAAAATCCCGTTAGGTTCCAGAAGGTCGCGCAGGCCGCCGGGTATGCGACGAAAGAGGGGACGGCGTTCTATCTGACCGGAATGGATCGGGTGGGGGCGCTGTGCAAGACCCTCGACATGGCCAAATCGGCCGGGGTGAACATCCACGCGCTGGATGCCGTCGGTGTCGGGGGCAAATTCGGCGCCTATATCTGGGGCGATGAAGCCAGCGCGGAGGACCTGGCAAAGGCCCTTGGGGCAAGATAGGTCGGGCCTGGCCCGCTTTGGGCAGGTCTTATTTTGAGGCCCCTGTTTTTGGCTTTTACGAGGAGGTGGTGTCCCTTGATTGCCGGAGGCGCTCACATCGGTCACTCGACTCTACTCTTAAGGGGTCCCATTCGGGACGCGTAAGGAGGATCGACATGACACACAAACGCTTTACCCTCGTGGTCGGATCGCTCGCTCTCCTGGGGATGGGGCTGGTGAGCCTGTCCGGGGCGCAGGAAGCGGCGCCAGGCCCGAAGGCCGCCGCGGAAGGGACCGTCCTCATCGGCATGGGCTTCTTGCCGTTCTTGTGGCTGGCCATTGTCGCCGTGGTGGTCTCGCTCCTGATGTATTACCTGCTCCGGGTCAAGATGGTGGGAGGGCCTTTCGCCAACATCATGGTGGGGTGGGTCGGGGCCTGGCTGGGCAGCCCCGTGTTTGGGCACTGGTTCAAGGCCCTGAGCGCGGACGGGGTCTACTTCATCCCTGCGATCCTGGGCTGCGCCAGCCTGGTTTATGCGTGCCACTGCTGGCACGGGATCGCGCTGGAGGCAATGGGCAGAATTTCGCAGCCGGGCCCTGCCGGGTCCCCCTCCAGATAGGCGACCTCGCACCCCTATCTCTGCGTCTGAGTTCGAGGCCGCGGGGGTCCTGATGCCCGGAGTTCAGACGGTCTTGTCATTTTCTCAGGTCTCTGATTCAACCGCCTGGATTCCGGGCCTTCAGGTGTCTCTCTGCGGTGGACTGACAGTCGTATTTGGAGGGAAGGGGAGGGAATAATCACCGTATTGTGCCGTGAGAACCGATGTCACCCGTCGCTATCGCCTCTGAGTGCTGCTCAGGAGGATTTTCTTCTTTCATGGCCCTCGATTTGTCTCGCATCGGCGGCTCGACGGTCTCCTATCGCACCCTTCCGCTGAGAGATGCCCTGGAGCGTCTGAGCCGTCACGGGTTCAAGTCCGTCGACATCGGGATCATTCCGCGTTTCTGTCCCCACTATGATCCCCTGATGGCCACGGACGACGTGCGCCGGGGGATTGCCGACTGCCTGGCCATAAACGGCCTGACGGTGACGACACTGAACACCCGACCCGGCGTGTTCAACGCCCCGGGCGCAGACGTGGCCACGATCTACAAGGCGACGTCGGAGAACTTCGCCCTGGCCAGGGCCCTCGGCTGCCGGATCGTCACGATTCAGAACGGGGTGACTGTGCCGCAGGTGGAGTGGATGGAGAACGCCCGCAAGGTGGCCTACCATCTCCGGGAACTCACTCGTATTGCGCAGGGGATGGGGCTGTCCCTGAGCGTAGAGGTCCCACACCGCAGGGCGCTCGTCTCCGACGCCCGGCAGGCGGCAGACCTGCTCGACCTGATCGGAGAGGGGGTCACCTGCACGTTCGATACGAGCCACGTTCAGGCCGGGGGACAGACCATCCGGCAGGGCCTTGCCCTTCTCGGCGATCGGATAGATCACATCCATCTCCGGAATGCGAGGGGGGAGGACATTTACGTGACCCCCGGCGACGGGGACGTGCCGTTCGAACACCTGTTCGCCTGGATCGAGGAGCGGGGATACGCGGGCGGCGTGACGCTGGAGGTCCTATCCCCGGAAGAGCGGTCTCCGCAGGAGGTAGCCGTCGAGATCGAAAGGGGTCGCGACCACCTTCGTCGGGTGCTCTCGATGTGAGCAGGTGGTTAGTGTTCTTTTGCCCTTACCTTACCCAGGACAGCAGCAGGGGGCAAGTCATGCCACGCACCAACCTGAAGGTGCGCCTGACCGACAGGGACAGAAACGCCTTCTCGGCCCTCGTTCGTGTGGCCCAGACGCTGCGCCTGGCCGGTCACGTTGATCTGGCGAGGCAATTCCAAGAGGAGGCGATCCGGGGGGATTACGGTCACGTCCTCCAGACGGCGCGGGAGTACGTGGTCGTGGAGTGAGTCCGCTGGACGCATCTCTGTCCCCAGGGAGGTATTGTTGTGCCCGACATATTGACACAAGAAGAGATAGATGCCCTTCTGGCGGCCACCGCTTGCGGCGCACCTGCTACACCCAGGCCACTCTGCAACGCCTGGATGATTTGCGGCCCAATAAGCCCTCGAAGCCGAATTGCTGCTTTCTAAAACTTCAGCTGCTATTTGCCTCTGAAAAACTTCAGAATATCGGGCAACAGGGCCATGATCACGATCACCAAAACAATGACGATAAACGGCCAGACATCATTCATAACGTTTCTTTCCATTCACGCCAAATGGTCTTTTTGTGGACTACCTTTGCAACTTCCCCTTCAATAACTTCTGGCTTGATCCTTTTGTTCTTTTGCCAATTGAACTGAGTTTTGGCAGGAAAGGTTCCTCCAAACAGAAAGAGGAGAAGACGAAACCTCAAGCCCAGGTCAAGCGTCTAATTCCATAGAGGACCAGATCGATCCGAAAGGGCAAACTGACCCAAAGGTCAGGGCGCAAAGGTACGGGTCTAAACCCATCCGGGCACGATAGCCGCACTGCCGAAGACCGAAAGCGGTCGAGGAGGAGTGCGGCTTTTTTTCTGCCGCGTGGAGAATCGTCGTCCTGCCCGAGCGGTGTGTATCGCCATGAAGAAGAATCCTTTCGATCGTTCGATGTTCGAGTCTCAGGCGGGGAACAAAGACACGACTTTTATGCTGGTTCTGGCGGGGGCCTTCCTGCTGATCTGCATCCTCTATCTCATCCGGTCCTACCTGCGGAGCCGGAGGGGTGGCCTCGACCCGGACGACGTGGGGGACCAGGACCTGGCCGTGGGACACAGGGGCATTTTGAGCGATGTGGTCACGCTGGTCGCCGGGAAGCGCCCCGCCCGTGAGATGGCTTTGAGCCGCCTGGTCGAGTTCGATCCCCCTTCGGTCAACTGCACGATCATCCGGGCCGGGGACGGTCGGGAGGTGAATGAGGATGCGGGCCGGGCCGTCCTGTTCCATCTGGATGGGGAGATGTTCGTCCAGGACAGGTCCTTTTTCATCACCACGCCGGACGGCATCAAGGCGGAGGACCGGGCGCTGTTCACCGGCGAGGGGGAGGTGATCAACCTCTGGTTTCTCCACGACCGCCTGCCTTACACGGTCAACTGCGAGGTCGTTGAGCGGGTCCGGTTTCCGGTTGAGATGGTTCGAAACCTGGACCCCAAGGTGGGGGTCGGGTATCGCCTCATTCCGCTGACGACCGTGACGAAGAGGGACAAGCGACAGGCCATTCGGTTCTCCCACAAACCCGGACGGGGCGCTCTGCGGGTCTATCCCCAGATCCTGTTCGATGTCACCGTCCAGAAGACGGACTTCCGGTTCCCCGTCAGGGGGAGCATCCCGCCCCGCATCACCGCCCTCAAGGGGTTCCCCTACAGGGCATCCCAAGGGGCTGATGAGACGGATTTCTCCGCCGAACGGGTCGTCAGCGCCTTTAAAGATGCCGTCCGCATGAACCATACCGAGGACAGGCGGGTCTACGTGAGCAAGCCCTACATGGACGAGCGGACGAACAGGCGCACCCTCATCGAGTTAGGTTATACCGAGGTGCTGGGGCTCAGCGCCCAGGAGGCGGGCCGGACGATTCACCTCAAGAAGCCGGCGCAATCCGTGATGGTCAGGAGGAATCGGAGGGACCCGCACTATCTCAACGAGGGGGACCTTATCGCCCTGGACTATGCCTCCCGGTCTCCCCTGGACGGCCAGAACGAATATTTTGAACTGGTCTGTCAAGTCATCAAGGGGGGGATCGAAAACATCACCGTCCGGCCCAGGCGCAACATCCGCCAGGATATGAATCTCCCCATCGAGGTACTTGACTTCAGCGTGAACGGGTTCCGGTTCGAGAACAGCCGGGAGTTTATGAGCTACGTCTTCAGTGAAGAGGGGGCGCCCGCGACGGTCGACCGGCAGAAGGAGGTCCTGGAGGGCGTGGGCTTCGTGTTCACGTTTTATCCGAGGCTCCGGTTTACCAGGGATACCGAGGCTTACAGGCCGGACCTCCCGCTCAAGTTCTCCATCCTGGGCAAGATCGTCCGGAGTGAGGTGGAAAAGGAGGAGGAGGCAGAGGTCGCCGGCCGCCTGAAGGCGTTCGGGGTGCGCTTTATGTACAACCCCGCCGAATACTCCGTGGACGATTTCTGCCGGGATCGCTGGGTCATGATCCGTCCGTTCAAGGAGAACCCGTATTTCAAGGAGGTCCACAAGTCGCTGAACGGGCTGATCGCCCATCTCGAAAGTCAATCCAGGGACTTTCTGGAGCCGCGCCATCCGCCTGGTGTCGCTCCTGAGAAGGAGGTGGTCGCATAGGTCTGTTTTCGGGTTTAGAGAGGGGTTTGCCTTTGAGGCGTCCAGAGAGGAGGGCCGGGAGATGGATAAAACGAGCGAGTGTCCGGGGCCGCTGTCCGATCCCCTTCCGCTTCGAGAGGTATCTCATGAATTTCTCAAAAAGATTCTTGAGGCGCACCGGAAGTGGGTGGGATCCGACGGAAAAGAGGGCCAGAGCGCCGACTTCCGAAGGGTCAACCTGAAAGGGGCCGTCTTTCAGGGGGCTCACCTCCAGGGGGCCCACTTTGAAGGGGCTCATCTGCGGGGGGCCCACTTTGAGGGCGCGGACCTGGAAGGCGCTGTCTTTCAGGAGTCCGACTTAGAGGGGGCGGACCTGGAGCGGGCCGACCTGCACAGGGCCGACTTCCGAAAGGCCGACTTAGAGGGGGCGGACTTGAAGCGGGCCGACCTCCTGGGGGCCGATCTCCAGGGCGCGGACCTGAAGGAGGCCGTTCTGGCGGGGGCCATTCTGGTGAGGGCCGACCTGGCGGGGGCCTTTTTGCAGGAGGTCGACCTGAGGGGGGCCAGCGGGGGAGGGGCCAACCTGAGGAGGGCCCATCTTCAGAGGGCCAACCTGGAGAGGGCGAGACTGCAGGGGGCCAATCTGGAAGGGGCTGACCTCCGGTGGGCCCATCTCGAAGAGGCCGATCTCCGGAGGGCGCATCTGGTGAGGGTCAATCTGGGGGAGGCATATCTGATAAGGACTAACCTGGAAAAGGCCAACCTCCTCGGGGCGAATCTTTTGAGGGCCCATCTTCAGGAGTCCCTCTTTTGCGGGGCGAGGCTCCAGTGGGCCCATCTTCAGGGCGCCAATCTGGAGGGGGCCGACTTCGAGGAGGCCGACCTCTGGAGGGCCGACCTGCAGGGGGCCGACCTGATGAAGGTCGGCCTGGGGAAGACCAAGCTCCGGGGGGCCAACCTGGGGGGGGCGGACCTCCGGATGGCCGACCTTCAGATGTCCAACCTTCAGGAGGCCGACCTCAGGGGGACCCTTCTGGAAGGGGCTAATCTTGAAGATGTCGACCTTGAGAATGCCTACATCCAGGATGCCGATCTGCTGGGCGCAAACTTGCGAGGGGCCAACCTGACGGACATCGTCGGCCTGACCAGGGATCAGCTTCACTCGGCGATCGTGGATGAAAGGACCAGGTTTCCGAGGGACCTCCTGTGACGGTCAGACAGGCGGAGGACCTGGCCCTGCGAAGCGGTATGAATGAGAGGGAGATCAGGAGGAGGGCTTATGAGCGCAACATTTGTGATGCTGGACTTCGGGGACTACGGGTACGCCGAGCTCAAGCGCATCTACCAGAAGTTCATGAGAAAGGCGTTCACCGTGGCCAGCGTCGGCCATCTCATCGCGGCGGGCATCTACCTGACGGCGGTCTGGGCGACGCGGGAGCCGGAGAGGGTCCTGCCCGTACGGCTCATCAAGTACGCTGACCTGGGGCCGCCGCCTTCCTTAGCCAGCCAGCAGGCCGCGCCGCAGATCCAGGTGGCAGGGGCTGCGGTCAGGCCCACCATCGGCATCCCGGAGCCGGTGCCCGACGCGGAAGTGTCTTCGGAGACGACCATCGCCACGCAGACCGAGATGAGCCAGATGACCTCCCTGGTGGGGGGGGAAGGGGTCGGGGAAGGGGCCGTGATCCAGGTGGAGCAGCCGGTGGCTCAGCAGGCAGACATCGTGGTGGAGGAGGAGAAGATGCCGGAGGTCGGGGAGTTCGTCCCGGTGGAGGAGGAGCCGGCGCCGGTGGAGCAGCCGAAGCCGGTCTATCCGGAGATCGCGCGGCGGGCGGGGATCGAGGGCACGGT
>CAYRZX010000186.1:0-13616 GCA_964428665.1 uncultured Gemmatimonas sp. | reverse complement strand
AGCATAACGACTATCTCTGGTCAGACTTGAAGTTCCGGATCACCCATGACCAGGATACCGAACCGATTGAGGGCGTGTTCACCATAAACGAAAAATTCTACATCATACTCCCCGAAGTCCTCCTCGTCAGGCTGCAAAAAAGCAAGCGGGTTCGTTTTGAGATCGTGGAATAGCCCTTCCTGATCCTCACCCCGAGACCATCCGCCAGCGCCTCACCGATACGCCCCTGCCGCGTCCTGCGGCGCGAACCTTCTCAGAGCCATAGACTTACGCCCCTTTTCCGCCGGTGGCCTTTTTGATCCAGTCCAGATAGGGTCTGTGACTTTCATCGAGAACAGACAGGGCGACGATGCACGGGACCTGGTAGCTGTGGAGTTCCGCTGCGCGACGAGTGAGTTTCTTGAGACACCCGCGCGTCGTTTTGAGGACCATGAGGATTTCGGGCCGGTCTTCGACCCTGCCCTGCCATCGGTAGAAGGACCGGATGGGCTGGGTGATGTTCACGGCAGCGGCCAGGCGCTCCTCCACGAGGGTCCGTCCGATCCGGACGGCCTCCTCCTCGGACCCCGTGTTGACGAGGACGCAGACGACCCCCGAATTCGCTATTGCGTAAATGATCGCACGGAGCACCAGCAGCGCCAGGAGGAGGGCCACGCCCTTGGCCACGTTGACCACGACATCCTGGGCTATGACGGCCAGGAGGATGCCGTTGATGAATGGATTAATGATCATCTCATCCCCCCTTCTCCCGGCAGGTCCACGAGCACCTGCGGCGCCCCCCGCATGGGGGAGCAGATACTTTTGCCCACCCCCCGGTGGGCCTTCGGGAGACGCCCGGCCATGGCCGACTGCGCGCCGGCGGCGAGGACCTCCCTGAACCGCTCCTTCCCGGAGAACCGGAGGGCCGTCGCGATCCCCTTCAGGATGCGCATGTCCGCGCCGCCGCCCACCGAGGAGAGGGGACACGACGTGTAGCGAAACGCGCTCCTTTCGGGGACCCACATGGCGTCGATGCAGTAGTCCGCCGCCCGCACGATCGCCTCCCTGACGCGCCTCTCCCCCGTGGCCTCAGAGTAGCGCTTGAGCCCCACCATGAGGATGCCGACCATGAACCCGGCGTTGCCCGTGTGCCGGGGCGGGAGACAGTGGCAGTGGCCGGGGACCATCAGGCGCTCCCACCCCCCCGACGGGCGCTGCCGCTCCAGCACCCGGTCCACGATGATCCGGGCCGCGTTCAGGTAGACCCGCCGGCCCGTGGCCCGGTAGGCCGCAGACAGGTGGATCAGGGGCCAGCCGCAGTTGCGGCAGTTCGTGAAGTCGTAGTCATTGACCATCTCCCCGGCCATCAGGCCGCTGGTCTTCATCGCCCCCTCTAAGGAGCGGGGGTCCCCGGACAGAAGGTGATGGAGGAAAAGCCCCTCCACCCAGGTGTGGGACGGGCTCCAGCGCCCGCCGAAAATGGCCCGCTCCCGGTACCCGTCCGGGTAATATCCCCCCACGTGCCCCACGCAGTGCGTGTACTGCTCCCCGGCAGCCTTCGGGTTCGGGCTCTGGTGGCAGGTGTCCACGTCCACGAGGTGCCGGGCGGCCTCCTCGGCCCAGGCGTAGAAGGCCGGGTCCCCGCCCCGCAGGTACTCCTGAAGAAAGCACCAGGAGGCGTCGTACTCCAGGTTCCCCCAGTTGTAGGTCCGCTCCCCGAACCAGTCCCCGTAGTTGAGCATCCCGTAGGCGCGCGACTCCTCCCGGTCCGCCGCGTAGGCCTCGCGCGCGGCCTCCACCCACGCCTCGTAGGGCGGAAACGGGGACCTCTCCCGGGACGGCAGCCGGGTGACGGCAGCGCTCCGGTTGAAGGTCTCCAGCGACACGCTGAACAGCGGCGGGGCCTGGACGTTCTCGTGAAACCCCTGAGGTGCCGCCCCCCCGCCGGGCCGGAAGTGGAACCAGACCTCGTGCGTGCGCGAGACCCCGCGCTTGAGCTTGTAGCGCCCGTCCAGCAGGTAGTAGTAGAGCCGGTCCTCCAGCTCCCCCCCCCTCGGATAGTCCCCCCTCCCCAGCGGAGGACAGACCTCAAACGTGATCCCCCCCCTGTCCAGGCCGATGCCCTTGGGATAGTTCTGCCAGAAGTCGCGCACGGCCAGGGCGACGCCGGCCTCCGCTCCGGCCAGGTCCAGGCTGCCCTCCGCGCGCCTGCCCCGCGCGACGACGCGACGCCCCTGCGCGACCGCGTAGCCATCGTCGTGCGTCTGCCGCAGGCAGACCGGCTGCGCGCCCAGGGACCCGACCCGGCGTCCCCCGGCCTCTCTCGCAGGGTCTCTCCCCACGTCTAAGTCGGCCCGCAGCCTCAGCTCCCGGATGTTCGTGAACTCCGCGTCAACCCGGTCGTTCTCGAAGGTGTGGAGGACGCGCATCGCGCCGCTCCCCTGGAAGAGATGCGCCCGGAAGACCGACCTGAAGAGGGCCTTCCCCCGCGACCGGTGCCTCACCTCGATGCGGATGCAGGCACGCTCCGGCCCGGCCTCCTCTATCGCCACCGCGTCCGGCCTGCCTGAGGTGTATCGCGTCCCGTCCCCCGCGACCAGCGTCACCGCTGGGGCCGGCCTGGAGGAGGTGACCCGGCGGTACGTCCCATCCGCCTGCCTCAAAGAGACGATGCCGGGGAAGACGGCGCTCCCCTTTGGGAACTCCACCCGGATCGGGCCGGTGGTCACGACGATGCCCGTCCGGGACTGCGCCACGTCCAGCGGAGCGACGGGCTGCGCCCGGGCCACGTCGCGCCCGTATTCCACCCTGTACCCACTCCTGCCATCGCTCTGAAAGTCCAGCAGCGCCCAGCGCACGGAGTCGTCCGGCCAGCGGCCCAGCGTTCTGGCCTGGAGCGGGACCTCCGCGCCGCGCCTTCCGACGAGACGGACCTCGGCGTCGCTTCCGAGCGCGCCTTGCGGGAAGGGGACGCCCACGGAGACGGGCCAGGGTCCCGGCCCGGAGGCCGGCCGCCTCAGAAGGAGCGGAAAGCGGGCCCTGCTCGCCCGGCTCTGAACCGGGGCCAGGTCGGTCCGGAACGTCCCGGCATAGACGGCCTTCAGCCGCCCGGTCCGGTCCTTCATCCGGACCTCGTAGCCGTAGGCCCCGCCCGGCTCCAGCCCCTCCAGCACGACCTCGTGGTTGCAGAGAGGGCCAGGGATTCTGACAACATTTCGGAGCTTTGAAGCGACCTCACCCTCCCCCATTCCCCCACTCCCCCGCTCTCCCCTCCGAGGGGGGAAGGGAGAAGGGGAGAGAGGGGCCAGGGGGTGGGTGAGGTCCCATCGCATCTGCCCGGACGCGGGCCGATTCGTGATCCACGTGAGGCAGGCCCGCGCGTCTCCGTCCGCGTGCCGGACGTCCACGTGAGGCGAGAGGATGTCGAGCCGGGGCGCTTCCGGGCGGGGGCGCTTCGGGAGCAGAATCAGGTTTTCGACCCGGCAGGGCCCGTCCGTCGGGGCCGTGACCAGGCGGACCGGCTCTCCCCCCCGGAACGCAAACCCCTCCGGGGCCACGAACAGGTGTACCCGGTTGTCCGGGTCCGGGTGGCGGGCCAGGGCGACCTGCCGGTGGCCGATGTAGACCTCCACGGACTCATCATACCCGGCGACGGTGTACATCGTGAAACCGAGGTAGAACCGCCCGGAGGGGGTGACCGTGTCCCGGAGCGCGCTCACCAGCCGGGCGCGGCAGACCGAGGCCGGGCGGTAGATCGAGGCGTTGGCGTACTCCGTGAACGTGTCGTTCACGAACCCGTCCAGCCGGCAGGCGTAGGCCGGAATCACGACCGCCCCTTTCTGCGCCAGGAGTTTCTGGATAAGGGCGTCGCCGGAGACGATCAGGGCGTCGGGGACATCGGATTTGAGTGGCATGGCGGTTCTCCCGGTCTGTCTTGCAGAAAAACCTTGATTCCAGCGCGGCGTCTCGGTTAACTTACGTGAGATCGCGCGACTCTGGCCCTGTGGCAACAGCGCCATGTATCGCTCTTTCAATGGGCGCAGTCAAGGGAAAAAGTAGAGGCGAGGCATGCCTCGCCCCTACAGCGGACTTTATATCAGTAGTGCGGGAATTTATTCCCGCGTAATGATCCTATGACCACCCTCCTGGACCTCCTCCCCGAGATGCGCCGGCTCGGCGGCCGCGAGGCCGTCCGCTCCTTCGACGGCCTCCGGACCCGCAGACTCTCCTACCGGCAGCTTTACGCCCGCATCGGCGGCTTCGTCCGCGAACTCGACCGGAGGGGCTTTCGGAAAGGGGACCGCCTCCTGCTCTGGGGGGAGAACCGGCCCGAGTGGGTCATCACCTTCTACGGGTGTCTGGCGCGGGGCGTGGAGGTGGTCCCGGTGGACTTTCACACCTCGGACCGGCTCGTCCGGCGCGTGCAGCAGGAGGTGGGGGCCAGGCTCCTGGTCTGCGGCCAGGCCGTCCGGCCGGAGGGCATCCAGATCGAGCGCCTCTCCTTCGACGAGATGGAGGCCCTTGGCGAGGACGACGCCTTCGAGGTCAGCGCCGTCTCCCCCGACGACGTCGTGGAGATCGTCTACACCTCCGGCACGACCGGAGACCCCAGAGGGGTCGTCCACCGGCACCGGAACATCTGCGCCAACCTCCGCCACTTCAGGCCGGAGATCGCCCGCTACAAAAAAGTCCTCCGCCCCCTTCAGCCCATCCGCATCCTGGACCTGCTCCCCCTCAGCCACATGTTCGGCCAGTCCCTGGGCCTGTTCATCCCCCTGCTCGTCGAGGGGGCTGCGGTCTTCACGCGCGACCTGGGCGCCAGCGCAATCATCGAGACCGTCCGCCGCGAGCGCGTCTCCTTCCTCGCCTCCGTCCCCCGCCTGCTCCAGAACCTGCAGAACGAGGTGGAGAGGAGATTCGCCCCCCCTGCGACGCCGCCCGAAAAAGAGACGGGCCTCCTCCGGCGCTGGTGGCGATATCGGCGGGTGCACGCGGCGTTTGGTTGGAAGTTCTGGGGGTTCGTCGTGGGCGGCGCTCAGGTTGACCCCGGCCTGGAGGCCTTCTGGTCCTGGCTCGGCCTTCTCATCGTCCAGGGCTACGGCCTGACCGAGACCAGCCCGGTGGTGGCCGTCAACCACCCGTTTCGCGCGCGCCGGGGGACACTGGGAAAGGCGGTGAGAGGGCTGGAGGTCCGGCTTGCCCCGGACGGCGAGATCCTGGTCCGGGGCGAGAGCGTCGTGTCGGAGGTCCTGGGGCCGGGCGGAAAGGCGGAGCGGGTCTCAGAGGACGGCTGGTTCCACACGGGGGACATCGGGGAAATGGACGAGGAGGGCCGGCTCTACTACAGGGGGCGGAAGAAGGACGTGATCGTCACCTCCAGTGGCCTCAACGTCCATCCGCAGGACGTGGAGGCCGTCCTGAACCGGCTCCCGGAGGTCCGGGAGGGCGTCGTAATCGGCCTCCGCCTGGACGGAGAGGAGCAGGTCCACGCCGCGCTCCTCCTGCGGGACCCCTCTGCGGACCCTGAAAGGCTCATCCGGCAGGCCAATCAAGACCTGGAGCCCCACCAGCGCATCCGCGCCTGGTCCCTCTGGCCCGACGAAGACTTCCCACGGACGCCCTCCACTCTCAAGGTCAAGCGGCGGGAGGTGGCGGAGCGCCTTGCGGCAGGCCAGGGCCAGGCCGCGCAGAAAGGCGAGACCGCCGGCCTGGAGGGCATCCTCGCCCGGATGACGGGCAGAGCGGCGTCCGACATCACATCGGACCACCGCCTCGTCGAAGACCTCAGCCTCTCCTCCCTGGAGCGCGTCGACCTCCTCTCCGAGCTGGAGAGCCGGTATCAGACCGACCTGGACGAGGAGACCTTCACCCGCATCGCCACGGTGGGAGAACTGAAGGCGTGGGTGGATCAGCAAAAAAAATTTACCGCAGAGAACACAGAGAAGGCAGAAGGCAGAAGGCAGAAGGCAGAAGAAAATGCGCCACTCCCCACTCCCCACTCCCCACTCACACAACAAAGGACTCAGGACTCAGGACTCAGGACTCAGGACTCTCTTCCTAGATGGGCACAATCCCTCCCCGTCCGCTGGGCGCGCCTCGCCGCGCTTCAGGCCGTCTTTTTGCCCCTCTTTCGCTGCTACGTCCACCTGTCCGTCGAGGGCGTCGAGCATCTCAAGGGCATTCAGCCACCCCTCCTCTTTGCGGCCAACCACACCAGCCACTTCGACACCCCCGTCCTCCTCGCGGCCCTCCCCTTCCGGTGGCGCCGGCGCCTCGCCCCGGCCATGATGCAGGAGCACTTCCGCGCCCACTTCCAGCCCGAGGGCTTCTCCCTGCGGCAGAGGCTCTGGGGCGCGATCCAGTACCTCATCGCCTGCGGCCTGTTCAGTGGCTACCCCCTGCCCAGGGAGATGGGCGGCGTGCGCCGGGCGCTCCAGTACACGGGCGAGCTGATCGACCGGGGCCTCTGCCCCCTGGTCTACCCGGAGGGCCGGCGCACCCCGGACGGCAGCCTCCACCCCTTCCGGCCCGGCGTCGGCCTGATGGCCGTGCGCCTGCGCGTCCCCGTGGTCCCGGTCCACATCAGCGGCCTGTTCGAGGTCTTCTCGGTTCACCACCGTTGGCCCCGTCCCGGCCGCGTGCGCGTGCGCATCGGTCCCCCGCTCGACCTGAAAGACGTGCAGGACTATCAGGCCGCCGCGCGGGAGGTCGAGGACGCGGTCCGGGCGCTGGAAAGATAAAAAGAACCGGAGAATAGGGAAGCGGGGAACCGGGGAAAAAATCTCTCCGCTTCTCCGCTTCCCCGCTTCCCCGGTTCCTGTGCTTTCACGCCCGTGCCTCCTCCGGGGAGACCCGGCGCTGGCCGCTCTTGCGGGCCGGCGCAGGCGCCACGACCGGCGCCTCCTCCCCCGCCTGGACCATACGCCGGATCAGGCGCTCTTGCATCACGTCCGCGACCTCCCGGTGCGACTCCAGCCCGGCCAGGTTCGCCAGCTCGTAGGGGTCCGCCTCCAGGTCGTAGAGATACTCCTCCACGTACCGGTCGGACCCGGACACCTGACTCCCCCCCCTGTCCGGGGCCGTGACGCCGTACTTCCAGCGCCGGGTGCGCACGGCCCGCCCCACCTGCGACTCGCTCACCTGCACGAACACCTCCTCCGGCCACCCCTCCGTCCGGCCCCTCACCAGCGGCAGGAGGGAGCGCCCCTGCATCTCGTCGGGGACAGGCAGCCCGGCCGCGTCCAGCAGCGTGGGCGGCAAGTCCACGAGGCTGACGAGCTGCCGGACCTCCCCCCCGCCCTCGAACCCCGGCCCGCACAGGGCCGTCGGCACCCGGATGGAACTCTCGTGGCACGAGCGTTTGTACTCCGAGTTCCGCGTCTTGAAGTGACAGCCGTGGTCCGAGGTGTAGAGCACGACCGTGTTATCCCTCAGATCGAGGCTCCTGAGCGCGTCTAACAGCCTGCCGAGCGCCTCGTCCAGGCGTTTGACCATGCCGTAGTACCCGGCGAGGTGTTGATGCGTGGACCCGCCTAAGGCCGCCAGGTCCGGCGGGACCCACCTCCCCGCGTAGCGCTCCCGGTAGCCCTCGGGAGGGGGGTAGTCGTCGATATGATTCTGATGGTGCGGCTCGATGTAGGACACGAACAGGAAGAACGGCTCCTCCTGATGGGCGTCGATGTAGCGGATCGCAGCGTCCGTCAGCGCGTCCACCCGGTAGCCGGGGAGCCGCACCGCCCGGCCGTCGTTGTCGTAGAGCGTCGTCCGGTAGGCCTCGGAGGTGAATTCGAGGACATTGGAGGCCAGCCAGTGCTCGTATCCCCCCCGGTGAGACTCCGGGACCGGGCCTGCGGACCCCCTCTCGTAGAGGTGCCACTTGCCGATGTAGCCCGTCCGGTAGCCCGCCCCCCGGAAGTGGTGCGCCAGCGTCCGGCAGGTGACGGGGAGGCCGATGCCGTTCCGGAAACACCCCGTCCGGGTCGCGTACATCCCGGTCTGAAGGCAGGACCGCGCAGGCCCGCACACCGGCTGACACGTGAACGAGTAACGCGCGTGCGCGCCCTGCCGGGCCATTCGGTCGAAGTGGGGCGTCAGGTCCAGCGGATTGCCGTGGACCCCCGCCGTGTCCCAGCGCTGCTGGTCCGTGAAAAAGACGATCACGTTGGGACGGTCTGTTCCTCTCTGGGACATATTCCTGCTCCTGTGCGTTGGAAACGGTCAGGACCCCCTGGAGGAGGCCGCTTAATCAATCGCCAAAGCGAACAGCCAGCCCCCTGTCCAGAAGTTGCTGGTTGAGGAACAACCCCTTGTTGAGTATGTCCTGTGGATCGTTTTCGCCGGGGAGATAGAACACGTCCGAAAGATACCGATCGTACTTGTCCGGCTTCGTCGTGGTCAGCACGACAAAGGGGACCTCCGCCAGGGCCTTCGCCACAAAGTCCCTGGCGCGTTGACCGGCGACGGTCGAGAGTTCCGGGGCGTCGATCCCCCGCAACCGCAGCTTCTGCCGCGTCCAGGCCCGAAACCCGCAGTCCACGCGCGTCCAGAGCGTGTCCCCGTCCACGACCTCCTCCACAACCGCCCGATAGGTGTAAAGCCGCTCCCGGCCCCCCCGGCTCACCCGGAACCGGTAGCGTTCCGGGGCCTCCTCCTCCCGCACGGACTCCACGATCTTGTTGGAGACAGGGTTCCCCGTCCCGTCGGACGCCGGGGCGTAGTACAGCTCAAACCCGAGGTCGAGACAGAGCGACCCGGCCCCTCCGTCCACCGCCGGGGACTCGACCACGCGGTAGGTGTAGAGCCGGCCCCGCTTCGGCGCGAGGGGCGGGCCGGCCGGGGCCTGGGAGACAATCTCCTCCCCGGTTTGGGACTGTGTCTGAGCCTTCGCAAACGCCCCCGCCCTGATCTGCGCCTCCAGCTCCCGCACGCTCCAGCCCGCCGCGGACGCCTCCCGCACGTAAAAGCCCCGCTCGGCGCGGGTGGGAAGGCTCAGGACCCTGCGATAGTGCGACCACGTCAATTGTGCCCCCGGGGGCACAATCTGGATTTTTTGGTACAGTTCGATCATTTCATACAGCAACCGCTTCCGAATTCCCACGTCTTCTGCAAGTTTTACAACCACTTGCTCCCCGTAGTGCGCCCGGTCCCGGTGCGCCAGGAGGTAGGCGTGCAGGACGCGCCCGACCTCCCAGTAGGTCTGCGCCTTTTCCTGCTCCACGGCCTGCCTGGCGCGCTCCTTCCCCTCCTGAAGGATTCGATAGACCTCCTCCCGAAGGGCAGGATAGGTGGCTGGGACAAGGGATTTTGACGCCGGGGTAGACATTTTTAATATGTTATTATTATATTATATTATTATTTATTATTATTTTACAGATCCCGCCGAGCTGGCCCTCCTGGTGGAGATCATCGCCCGGCTCCGGCAACAGATTGGATAAGCTCGATTACTCAGGGGCTGATTCCCCTGCGCCCAGCAACTGTTCCGCTCCACTACTCCAACTCGTGGCGCAAGCGAAAAAAGCCATCCGTATAGGTCAACACGGCGGTTTCCGACAGGTCCAGGCTCTGAACCAGCGTGGCGTAGGCCCGCTCGGGGTCATACCACACGACGATGCCGCGGTGTTTCACCTGCCGGGCGATCAACTCGCGGATCTTTTCAGACAGTTTGGCCATGGTTACTACTTGCATTCTCTTGAGCGGCCAGCCAGGCCCGACCCATGTCCGTAAGGCGGTATTTCTGGAGACGGCTCCGGGGCTTGTCGGGGATGGTCATCTCCAGCAGGCCGGCTTTTAGCAGAGGCTTGAGCACTTGGTCCCGGAACTTGGTCCGGTTGGAGCGTCCGGCAATGGCCATAATATCCCGCAACGCGCGTTCTTCCAAACACTTAGTTAGAACGGTGACTTGGTCCCGACTTAGTCCCGACTTGGTCCCGACTTGGTCGGTGACTGACGTTGTGGCTTTGCGCACCACCGGCCAGAACCGCACGAACACCGAACCCGCCTGCTGCCCAAACTCCGGCTCGGGGTGCCCAGCCTGGACGCAAAGCTCGACAATTTTGTTGGTGCCCCGGCCCCATTGTTCGACGAGGCCGCGCCGGTAGAAGACATCCGTGATATAAGGATTGCGCGGTCGCGAGGTGTGTTCCTGTTTGAGGTCTTCCGGCTGAAGGCCGAAGGGGAGTGTGCCGTCGGACCAGATCTCCAGGCGGTCATCAAACACGGCTACATTGACCGCCCCGCCGGCAATCGAGTAGTCGCGATGACAAAGCGCATTGACCAGGGCCTCGCGCAGGGCGGCGGTCAGGAAGAGCAGCTCGTCAATCCGCTCCAATCGCTCCGGCTCGAACCGCCCGCTGATGGGCAGGTGCCGGTGGAGAAAAGTCATGGCCTCATCCAGCAGCGCAAACGCATGGCCGCGCATCTGGCGATTGTCGAGAAACTCGGTTTTGTCGATGCCCTTGAACCGGGCCAGACGAAGCTGGCGCTGCGGATAGCCGGGAACCGTCTCTTTGCCAAACAGGACCACGGCGGCATTGAGCAGGTGGCCGTTTTCCCGCAGGCGCAGCCGGTCGAGGATGTCGCCAACATCCCTGCCTGTGGATTCGGGCAGGCGGCCGGCCTCGATACCCAAACGAACCGTGCGCAGGATCTCCTCCCGGTCGAGTTGCTTCAGGCTGATGCCGGTGGCTGGGGCATTCTCCCAGCGGGACCGGCCATGGACGTGTTCGAGGAGCAATGCCTCGTAACGGGCCTGGGGCATCGCCGAGGTGGTCGAACCGATACGCTGGTAAGCGCGCCCCTCAAAGGTGAAGGGACCATCGCCGGCCAGAGCGGGAACGGCAAGGACAAGTACTTCCGGGCCGCTGGGCAGCCGGATACGTTCCTGAGAGATGAGGGCAGGCGGCTCGAACCGGGTCAGCATGGCGGCCACTTCTCGGAGGGTGGAGTCCGTAATCTGCTGCCCCACGGCCCTTCCCCTCCGGCGTGACGCCGATGAAAACCCGACCGCCCTGGCCATTCAAAAAGCCGCAGAGGGTCTCGCCGGCGCGCGTGAGCTGGCCGGTGGATTTCTTGAATTCCACCGTTTCGGACTCGCCGGCGGCCACTAACTTTTTCAGTTCAGCGAGGTCCATAAGGAGATCGCCGGGGTCGTTTCTATGCCAGCCCGTGGGCGATGGCGTTAGTATTAATAATTATACATTCAGGTCGTCGAGGAACTCCGACGGCGTTTCGCCGCTCGTCACCAGCAGATGATCCCTCGCTCGCGTGCAGGCGACATAGAGCAGGTGACGCTCGGTGTCATAAACCTCTTGCAGATCGGCGTCGTCGCCGACCGTCTCGATGCGCTCCTGCAAGGGGATGATCTCGTCATCGCAGGCCATCACGACCACGGCGCGAAACTCCAGACCTTTGGCGAGGTGCATGGTGCTGACCGAGACGTGGCCGCTGGTGGTTTCGACGTGTTCATCGAGAACCTTGAAAGCCATGCCCGCTTCCTTGACGGCAGTTCGCGCACGATCCAGTTGCGCCGTGGATCGGACAAATACGCCGAACTCGTGCGGCAGCACGCCGGCCCTGGCCCGTTCTGCAATCCAGTTGCCGACCGCCTTGATCTCCTCGCTTTCGCTCTTGAACGAGAGAATCGTCGGCGGCGGGCCGTTGAATACGGAAACCGTATCGTTCCGGTCCTCGCTGTTGCCGTCCACGTCAATCACCACCGGGCCGAGCAGGCGATCCGCCTGTGTACGGATCTGGTGGGAGGTGCGATAATTGACGCGCAACGTGCGGGAACGCCCCCGGATGTCCACCCCGAGGGCCTTCCACGAGAAGGGCTGCTGAAAGATGCGCTGGCCGAGGTCACCGGCGAAGAACAGGGCATCAGGCCGTTCACCACCCAGGGCAGCGAGAAACCGCAGTTGTGAGACGCTGATATCCTGCGCCTCGTCCACCACCGCAAAGTCGAAGGGCGGGTTCCTGCTGCCAGCCATTTTGGACGCCAGAGCGGTGAACACGGCAGCCTGCGTCACGAGGCCCCGCTCCTTTAGCCCGGCGCGCACCCGCTCGAAGATGGACCAGAGCGCCGCGCGCTGGGCCTCCGGTAGCCGCGTCTTGCGCCCCAGCCGCGCCACATCGCGATACGCCTCCCAGTTCTCCAGTTGCCACGCATCCACCACCTGCTCCCATTCGGCGAGAAGAAAGCGCAGGCTGACCTTGTGGCCGCCCACGGCGCTCGCGGCCTCTTTTATCGACTCGCGCAGCGCCTCACGGCTAACAGTCGCCGCCTGCCCGACGTGCGCCCTGTAGAGCCGAAGACCGATGGCATTGAGCGAGTGAACATCTATCCTTTCCGCGAGACGAGGTTCACCGCTCAACAGCCGTTTCAGCTTGGTCTGCAGCGCATTCGCCAATGTCTCGGAGAAGGTTGTCAGCAGGACGCGGGCGTCTGGGCGCGTGCGTGCCAGGTGAGCGGCCCGGTGCAAGGCCACGACGGTCTTACCTGTACCTGCCGATCCGGAGACGCGCGCCGGGCCGGTATATTCGCGCTCCACCCATTGCCGTTGCTCGGGGTGCAGAAAGACCGCCCACTTTTCCCAGGGATAATCAAGGGCGCGTTGGAGTTCCTCCACATTTGCCATCACCCGGAAACGGCGCTGCGCGTCGGGATGCTCAAAAGGATTCGCCGCCGCCAAAGCGGGCTGAGGTATGCGAGGCTTGCCACCCGTCGCCAGTTCCAGCAGCGCCTCCGCAGCCTCGGCAGGCAGGTGGTCGGCCAGGGCCAGCAGCGTGTCCTCGGTGGCCTTCTTGACATCGTTGAGCCACTCAGCGGGCACGCCGTAGCCGAGCAGGTCGTCATCCGACGTCCCGGAGAAAATGGGCTTCTTCCCGGCGGCCGGTTTCGTCCGCACGGGAAGTTCCGTCTGCACGTAAACCGGGACAACGACCTCCTTCACCGTCTCTCGGACCTCGACCAACTGTGCAGCGCCCGTCTTAGGATGCGTCTCCAGTCTCCGTCGTTCCGCCCAGGCATAAGCCTCGTCGTGGTGGGCAACGTAGCAGAGCAGGAGACTCGCGTCGCTCCTGTGAACGATCAGCCGGAGGTCTTCGCTAACCCGCACCGACCAGAAGTTCTTGTCCTTCGCCTTGTCGAGCCTATGGAGGCTCATGCCAGGATTGGCCGGGTTGACCTGCAGATCGAACGCCGTCGTCTTGACGGCCTTCTGTTCGTCTCCAGTCAGGCGGGCGAGACTGTCGGTGAAGGTGTCGGCGATGCGGAATTCCATCTGCTGTCCCGGCTATTTGTAGTCGTTTATACCCGTTTATACTCGATTCAAGCTATAATTGACTAATTTGACATAAATCCTTGTTTAAACTCGAAATACTTTCATTACCTCGTCGCCCAGGTGGTTGATCACTTTCACGGCGATGCGGCCATTCTTCGGCTTGTCGAACGGACGTGAGGTATCGCTGTGGAGAGTCGCCCAGGCTTCGGGGTCGATCTCGGCCTTCAGGGTGGTCTTGAGCGCACTGTAGGGGTCGTTGGCCCCGAGGAAGTAGGCGTGGCGGACGAAGAAGCTCTCTTCGTTGTACACGAGTTACGCAGTTTGTGAATATTTGAGTTTTGGAATTCGGAGATGACAGAC
>CAYRZX010000185.1:1271-13622 GCA_964428665.1 uncultured Gemmatimonas sp. | reverse complement strand
CTGCGCGGGGACGCGGACAGGGACGGCGACCGGGCGATCACGGTCGGGGAACTGGAAGAGTACCTGGTCGCCAACGTGAAGAGGACAGCAGGACAGTTAGACCGGGAGCAGACGCCGCAGGTGACGGGGAGGGACAGGTCGCGCGTGCTGGTGAAATTTTAGCCACTTGCGATTGCCCGATGAAATACGTAGATTTCGACCTGGGTGAAGGGATTGAACTTCAGAACAAAATACGACTCAAGAAGGAAGAATATGCTAGCAGCGATCGGCAAGATACGGAGTGATGGCCTGAAAATAGCGGAAAGGTTCAAGAGCCTGATGCTTGAGTGCGGTGTGCCACTGTGCAAGACGATCATGTTTGGCTCGCGGGCAAGAGGCGATGCCGAGCCGGAGTCGGACCTGGATGTGCTGGTGATCGTGGAGACGCTCAATTCCGCGCTGAGAAAGACGATCAGTCATTGCGCCTGGGAAGCGGGCTTCACAGCAGGGGTTGTCATTCAATCGGTGGTGATGACTCGAGATCAAGCGGAGAACGGGCCGGAGAAATCCTCCTTGTTGATGCTTGCTGTAGAGGAGGAAGGGGTGCCGGTGTGAATCTGGAGCACGCCAAGATTCTTATAGCAGCCCGGATACGGCAGGCCCAGGAGTGCATAGATGACGGCAAATTTCTCCTATCGGCTGGCCGTGGGGCGCGTACGGTGATCAATCGCGCGTATTACGCCGCGTTCTATGCAGTGCTCGCCCTGTTGCAAACCGTCGGCAAGACGCCGCGTAAACACAGCGGCGCATTGGCACTTTTCGACGCTGAGTTCGTCAAGCCAGGTCTCTTTTCGAAAGAACTATCGGTAGCGCTTCATCGGTTGTTCGAGACGCGTCAGGAGGACGACTATCAGAAACTTGATCCGATACCTCAGGAGGAAGCCGCTGAAGCAATCGCTGGGGCTGAAAGTTTTGTTCAGGCTATACGCAGCTACCTGATCGACAAGGACTATTTGGATAAAGAATAAAAACAGAAAAAGGAGCACAGGCCATGCCCAAAGGACACTCTGAGGGCGTTCCAAAAGCGATGCAGCCTGTCTACGACGCCGTCATTCAGTTGACAGACGCCTTCTGCAAAGAGCACCTCAACGACGAGTATGCCGACCTCTGCCGCAGGCTGACCGCCGCTCTGGCCCGCAAGCGGCCCTCCCCCCTGGCGCGCGGCAGGCTGGAGGTCTGGGCCTGCGGCATCGTGTATGCCCTCGGCTCGGTCAACTTTCTGTTCGACAGGACGCAGACCCCCTACATGCGCGCGGACGACCTGTGCGCCGAGTTCGGCGTGAGCCAGAGCAGCGGCGCGAGCAAGGCCAAGCTCATCCGCGATATGTTCGGGATGATCCAGATGGACCCGCATTGGTGCCTGCCCAGTCAGTTGGAGCGCAACCCGCTTGCGTGGATGATCCAGGTCAACGGTCTAATCGTGGATGCCCGCCGTGTACCCCGTGAAATTCAAGAGGAGGCATATCGGCTCAAGTTGATCCCTTACATCCCGGCGGATCGTAAATGAGGTTTTACCGTGAACATCAGACCCATTAAAACCGAGTCGGATTATCAAGCTACCCTTGCCGAGATAGAACGGCTTTTTAATGCTAGACCCGGCACGCCGGAGGGGGACCGCCTGGAAGTGTTGACCACTCTGGTAGAGGCATACGAAGACCACCACTATAACATACCGTTGCCGGACCCGATTGAGGCCATTCGTTATCACATGGAGAGCCGTGGTTTGTCGCGCGCCGATCTGGAGCCTTACATCGGGAATCGTGCTCGTGTTTCGGAGATACTGAATCGAAAGCGCTCCCTTTCGCTGGAGATGATCCGGAGGTTGCACGCCGGGCTTGGCATTCCGGCAGATGTATTGATACAACCCTACAAGTGCAGGCGAGCGGCTTGAGCGGGCGGGAAGACGAGAAACATCAAAGGGCCGGCCAAAAGGTCGGCCCTTGCATTTTGTCTGAGGGGGTGTTATCTTTGGGTGTGAAGACGATCACTTTACAGGAAGAAAAGGAGACATTGTATGACCACGATGACGGAGCACTACTACATTGTCAAGGATAATCAGATCCTGAATGGAGAGCCGATCATCCGGGACACCCGGACGCCGGTGCGGGCAGTGGTAGAGCTGTGGCGTCTCGGCGTGATGCCGGAGGAAATCCCACAGCGCCTGCCCCACCTGAGTCTGGCGGCGGTGTTCGACGTCCTGAGTTATTACAGTGATCATCAAGACGAGATCAACGCCTATATCGAACGGAACCGCATCCCTGAAGACCTGATCGATCCTCTGGTGAAGAAAGCCCCGTGAGCCGCCTGTTCATCGAACTCTATCTGGACGAGGACGTGGATGTCCTGGTCGCGGACCTGGTGAGGGCACGGGGATTTTCAGCCTTCACCTGCCGGGATACAGGGCGGCTGGGTCACACGGACGCAGAGCAACTGGCCTACGCTGTGGAGCAGGGGAAGACGCTGCTGACCCACAACCGGGTTGACTTTGAGGCCCTGCATCAGCAGTATGTCCTGGTAGGCCGGACGCATCACGGTATTTTGATTGCCGTGCGCCGGCCTCCCTATCAGATCGTCCGGAACCTTCTGACGATCCTGAATCACGTGACTGCCGATGAAATGGAGAACCGGGTGCGCTATATCTAGTCCCTTGCCCAGGAATCGTGAAAAAGGGCCGGCCAAAAGGTCGGCCCTTGTGTTTTGCGTGAGGGGGGGTTATCTTTCGGGTATGTGGACCAACATCACCTTTGCGCCTCGCGCCCTTCGCGTCTGCATGTTGCACGTTGCACTCTGCGCTCTGCACTTTGCGCTCCCCGCGCTGCTCCTTGCGCAGACGCTCCGCCGCGAGACCATTCATCCGGACGCGGACCTCGCCCCGGCCATCTCCCCGGACGGCCAGTGGCTGGCATTTGCGTCGAACCGGAGCGGGAACTACGACATCTATGTCAAGGACCTCCGGACGGGCCGGCAGACCCAGATCACGCGCGAGACCGCGGACGACCTGAGCCCGTCCTGGTCCCCGGACGGCCGGCGCATCGCCTGCGTCTCCCGTCAGGAGGACCCGGAGGGGGACATCGTCGTCGCGGATCTCGACCTGCGGGAGGGACGTGTGGCGGCGCTGAGGACGACGCGCGTCACGACGGAGGCCGGCCGGGAGGACTTCCCGTCGTTCCTGTCGGACGGTCAGCGGATCGCCTTCAGCGCCGTGCGGGGGGGGCAGGAGAACGTCTACCTCCGCGACCTCCGGACGGGCGCGGAGCAGGCCGTGACCGCCGACGGAGGCGCGCAGCCCGACGCCTCGCCCTCAGGAGATCGCATCCTGTTCACGCAGATCGGGTCGGACGGGCCGGGGACGGCGGGCATCTTCTGCGCGGACCTGGGCCGGCCAGCGGGGCAACAGATATTCCGGGTGACATCGGGGGCGCTGGACGGGTTCCCGCGATGGGGGCCGGACGGCAAGGGGCTGGTGTTCTGCCGGGTGACGCGGGACGCGAACCGCAACGGCGTCCTGGACGTGGAGGACGGGTGGGGGCTGTGGGTGGCGCCGGATGTGGAGGATACTCATCCGTTGCCACATCCGGTGCAGGTGACGCCGGGGGTCAGGACAGACCTGCTCCCCCGGTGGGCGCGGGATGGACGGCTCTTCTTCGCGTCTGACCGGGGGAGAAATTTCGACATCTGGAGCGTCCCGGTGGAGGGCATCCTGGTCCGGGAGAGGGACGCAGAGGCGCAGTTCAGAAGGGCAAAAGAACGAGAAACGGAGAAACGGAGAAACGGAGAAACGGGGAAAGAGTCCCTCTCCGATTCTCCCCTCTCCGTTTCTCCGGTTCAGAGGGGGATGGGGGGTGGGGAAGAGGCTGTGTTGGACTACCAGCGCTGCCTCGACTTCTTCCCGGACGAGGGCCGGTGGGCCGCGCAGGCCCTCCTCCGGCAGGCGACGCTCCTGCAGAGGCTCGGCTGGCCGGAGGAGGGGGCAGCCCGGCTGCGGCGGGTCCTGAAGGACTATCCGGGAGAGCAGGAGGCCGGGGCGCTGGCGGAGCTGAGGCTGATCACCCAGGCCGGGGGAGCGGCGGACTCGGCCCTGGTCCAACTCCGGGACCTGCTGCGGCGCTGCGCGTCACTGCCGGGGCCGGCCTCGCAGACCCTGTTGCAGATCGGAGAGGTCGAGGCCCGGGCGGGCCGTCCGGCGCGGGCGCTGGAGGCCTATCGTCGTGCCTTATCAGACTACGCGGGGGAGCGGGAGGCGTGCGCGGAGGCGCTCATCCGGGTCGGGAACGTCCTCGGTCAGGCGAACGACCGGGAGGGCGTGGCCTCGGCCTTTGTGTCAGTCGTGCGGGGCTATGCGGACCTGCCCGCCCAGGTGGAGCGGGCCATCGAGGGCCTGATGGCCGTGTCCACCTCGGGCCTCGCGGGGCCGGACCGGCGGGCCGCCTACCGGCGGACGATCGAGGGGTGGCCGGACCTTCCGGCCATCGGCGCGGCCGCGCAGCGGGCCCTCGGCCTGGAGGTGGCCGCAGGGCAGGGGCCGAAGGCGGGCATCGACGAGGTCGAGGGCGCGGTCGAGAGGCTGAGGGGCCGGAGGGACGAGGTTTCCCGGACGATTTTGGCCCGGGCGCGGCTGGACCTGGCGCGACTCTATGTGGCGACGGGGGAGGACGACCGCGCATTTGAGGTCTACGAGGTCGTGGCCGAGGATGCGGCGGGCCTCCAGGGGGACCTCGCGGGGGAGGCGCGACGGGCGACAGTGCGCGCCCTGCTGGAGCGAGGGGAGCGGCTGTTGAAACGAAACGACCGGGAGCTGGCGCTAACCCGCTTCCGGCGCATCCTGCGCGTGGACTCGACGAACGTGGAGGCCCTGCGGAACATCGTCGGCATCCTGGCCGCGTCCGGCGGGCTGGACGGGTTCATCGCGGAATACGAGCAGCGCGTGGCGCTCCGGCCGGACGACGCGGCGGGGCGCTACGCCCTCGGCCTGGCCTATTCCTACAGGGGGGAGCGAGACATCGGGACGATGCGGCGCTCCATCGCGCTGATCGAGGAGGCCGTGGCCCTCGACCCGGCGCTGCTGCATGGGTACCTGACGCTCAGCTTCAACTACAAGGCGATGGAGCAGATGACCGCCCTCCAGCGGACCTCGGAGGAAGTCGAGGCGCGGCGGGGGGTGAAGGGCGTGGCGGCCCCCTTCCTCCGGGCCTGGAGGGCCTTCTCCCGGCGCAAGGAGGTCCCGGAGCCCTGGCTCGAGCGGGCCGTGGACGCCCTGAACGTGGCGCTCGTGCTCAACGACGAGCAGGAGCGTCCCGGCTTGAAGGCCCTGCTCCTGCGGAACCTGGCGGACCTCCATTACGGGTTCGGGGAGTTCGGGTTCGAGAAGGCCTTTAAATATTATACGGAGATGATGCGCCTCAACCCGGCCTTCGGGCCGCCAAAGGAGCAGGCGGCGGTGTTCGAGCAGATCGGGCACGCCGGCTACGTCGTGGGGCGCTACGAGGAGGGGCTCGACTACCTGAGACGGGCGGCGGACCTCTACGCGCAGATGGGGGATGCGGAGCGCGAGCTGCGGGCGGTGATGCGCCTGGGCCTGCTCTGTCAGGTGCGGGGCGGGGGCGAGAACGTGGACCAGGCCGTGGGGTATTTCAGGCGGGCGGAGGCGATCTGCGGGCGCGAGGGATGGGAGGAGCCGCTCCAGCGGATCGTCCGGGACATCGGGATGGGGTATCACCTGCTGGAGGAGCCGGAGGCGTCGGAGGCCGCCCTGAGCCGGTCCCGGGCCCTGTTGGGCGCGGACACGGCGAGGGCGGAGGCCCCGCGCGAACCCGCGTTCATCGAGGTGGGAGTCCTGGGAGTGACGGTGCCGGTGTGGGACGTGGGGTCCATCCTGGACGCGCAGGGGTCGAAGGCGTCGGGGTTCGGGGCCGAGGACGAGGAGGCGCTCCTGCTCACCCTGTCCGCTGAGAACCGGGCGCTGAAGAAGGACTTCGACGGGGCCATCGCCCTCTACCGGCAGAAGCTGACGCTGTTCGAGGAGCAGCGCAACTGGCTCGGCCTGGCCGTGACGCAGAATGTCATCGGGCATCTCCACCTGCGGGCGCACCGGTGGGAGGAGGCGAGGGATTTCTTCAGGGAATCCCTCCAGCGATGCCGGAGGTCAGGCTATCGGACCGGGGCCCTGCTCAACCGTCTGGCCCTGGGGTGGATCGCCACCGTGCAGGGGTTCCAGGGAGAGTTGGAGGAGGGCCCCTGGCGGGAGGCCGTGAAAGTGCTGTCAGAGGGCATCGCGGAGTCCGCCGGGGTCAGGACCGATCGGCAGATCGCCCTCTGGGCCACGCTCGGCAACCTCTATCTCTGCCGGGCGCGCGGGGCAACGGATGTCATAACCCGTTTCGACGCGGCGGAGCGGGCGTTTCACTGCTATCAGAAAGGGTTGAAACGGACAGAGGGGCTGGCCCTGTCCCGATCTCGCGTCGTCCTTCAGAAGAACATCGGCGATGCGATGCGGCACATGGGGATGGGCCGGGAGGCGCTGGAGCGCCACCGGCAGGCGCGGGACGAGGCGCGCAGAGGGGGGTTCCTCGACCTGCTCTGGCGGGTCGACCTGGCGATGGGGGATCTGATGCAGAGGTCAACCCCCGACCCCCGATCCCCGACCCCTGCCCTTTCGCTCTACGAGGAGGCGATCTCCATCCTCGAAGGACTGCCCCCTCGCACGCGGGACGCAGAGGTGCTGCTGTCGGACCGGGAGGACCGGCGGGGGGTCTACGAGGGCCTGATCGAATGCCTGATCGAGCGAGGCGACGACCGGAGGGCGCTGGAGGTCTGCGAGCGGATGCGGGCGCGGGAGGGGGTGGACCTCTTCGGCGAGCGGGAGGTGCTGCTGGAGGGGGCCGAGGAGCGGGACAAGGAGTTCTGGGGGAACGTCCGCTACCTCCAGCGCAAGCTGTACGAGATCGACCGGGACCTGGCCCGGCTGCGGGGAAAGGCAGAGCCTGACACGGCGAAGGTGGCGCAGATGGAGGCGCGCCGCCGGGCCCTGGAGGAGGAGTACCGGACGCGCTGGGTGGGGCCTATGGCCGCCCGAAACCCGGAACTGGCCTCGTTCGCCGCAGTCCTCCCGCTGAAGGGGGAGGAGGTCCGGCAGGCCCTGCGGGAGGACCAGACGGCGGTGGAGTACCTGGTCGGAAAGGAGGCCCTGATCGCGTGGGTCGTCCGGCCCGATGGAATCACACGCCTCTCCCTCCCCGTGTGGCGAGACTCGTTGACTGCGCTGGTGTCGGAGTTTGTGGACCGCATCTCCACCCCCCCGGAGCGCCGGGGCGCGGGGGCAGATGTCGAGAGGCTGAGCCGGGCGCTCTACGGGATGCTCATCCGGCCTCTGGAGCCGGCGGTGGAGGGGGCGTCTCAGCTCATCGTCGTGCCCGACGGGCCGCTGACGAACCTCCCGTTCGGGGCCTTGAGCGATGGGTCGAGCCCCCTGTTCGAGACCTGCAGCGTGGCGA
Source organism: uncultured Gemmatimonas sp. (assembly GCA_964428665.1). Taxonomy (GTDB): domain Bacteria; phylum Latescibacterota; class UBA2968; order SICM01; family SICM01; genus SICM01. The sequence continues at coordinate 6,093 of CAYRZX010000185.1, read as the reverse complement.
AGACGCCGAGCCTGCAGGTCTACCTGTTTAGTCTGCGCCGGCAGAAGGTCAACCTGTCCCGGACGGTCTTCGCCACCGATGCGCCCCGGACCCAGGTCTGGGAGGAGGTGGCGCGAGAGGTCCTGGGGTCAGAGGTTGTGCAGACGGACTCGCAGGGCGTGGCCGGCGCCCTCAACAGGGGGGACCTGGTCGTGGTGGATCGCCCCTTTGCGCTGGACCCTGAGTCCCCGCTCCGGAGCGGGTGGGTCCGGGCGTCGGAAGACAGCGTCAGGGCAGACCTCCCCGCGCTCCTGAACCTCAACCTGAGGCCGGCCCTCCTGATGCTCCGGTCCGAGGAACGGCAGAAATGGAGAAACGGTGAACCGGTGAAACGGAGAGAGACATCCTCCCCGGTTCACCGGTTCCCCGATTCCCCGATTCGGAGTGAGGTGTGGGGCGGGGCGCTGACGGCGACCTGCCGCGCCCTGCTCTACGCCGGGACCCCCTCCGCCGTGTGGCAGCGGTGGACCCCGCCGGACGAGGCGATGCAGGCCTTCCACCGGCGCTTCGTCGCAGCCCTGCGGGAGATGTCCCCTGTGGACGCGGCGGCGGCGGCCACGGCAGCGGTCAGGAAGCGGTTCCCTGACCCCTATTTCTGGGCCGGAGCGGAGTTCATCGGGTGGCCCGGCCTCTCCCCGGAGGAGGCGCGCGCCTTCGCGAAGGCGAATCTCCGGAAGGTCGTCCTTCTGGGCAACCGGCTTTTAGAGGAGAAGGAGTGGCGGTCGGCCTTCCGGCAGTACGAGGCCGCGCTCGGCCTGGCCACGGCCCAGGGGGACTCCACGGCGGAACAGCGCCTCTGCGCCCTGCTCGCGGAGGCCGCGCGGAGAGGGGGGATGACGGACCGGGCCGCGGAATACCAGGGGCGGGCGCTGGAGGTCGCCGCGCAGTCCGGGGACGCGGCGCAGGAGGCGGCCGCGGCGGCCGCGCTGTCGGCCATCTGCCTGGAGGCCGGGCGCTATGAGCAGGCGGCGCATCACCGGGAGCGCGTCCGGGACATCGCTGGTAGGGCGGGCCGGAAGGACGCCGAGGCCGAGGCGGAGAAGGCCCTCGCCGTCATCCACGAGCGCGCCGGGGACTACGAGAGGGCGCTGGGGCACGCCGGGCGCGCCGCGGTCCTGCGGCAGGGGGGGCCGCCGGAGGCGGAGGTCGAGGCCCTGACCCTGATGGGAAAGATTCAGATCGAGCGGGACGACTGCGTGGCCGCGCTGGAGGCCTTCGAGCGGGCGCGGGCCCTCTCTCCGCCGCCGTCAGAGGGCCTGTCAGCAGAGGCGCAGCAAGGGCTGTTCCCCCTGTATCAGTTCATCGGCGTGGCCAGGGAGCGGCTGGCGGACTACGCAGGGGCCGAGGCCGCGCAGCGGACCGCCCTCCGCCTGGCAAAGGGGGCAGGCGTCGAGGCCTACGTCGGGCAGGCGCATCAGAACCTGGCCAACGTGGCGTGGGCCACGGGGGACTTCGAGAAGGCCCTGCGGGAGCAGGAGGCGGCCCTGAAGATCGCGAAACAGACGGAGGACCGGGAGGCAGAGATGCTGGGCCTGGCCACGCGAGGCCTGATCGAGGTGGGGCTGGGGGACCTGGACAGAGGGCTCCTGACGGAGAAGCGGGCCCTGGAGGTCGCCTTTGCCGCAGACTCCCGCTCGAACCAGGCGGCGATCCTGAAGAACGTGGGACTGATGCTCGTGCGCAAAGGGGACCACGAGGCGGGCCTCAACCACTTTCGGCGGGCCCTCGCGACCGACGAGGCCCTCGGATCGAAGCGAGGGCAGGCGTCGGCGCACCGGCACATCGGGAACGCCCTGGCCTACCTGAACCGCCCCTCTGAGGCGCGGGCGAGCTTTGAGCGGGCCATCGCCCTCAGCCGGGACCTGAGGGACCGGCGGAACGAGGCCCAGTCCCTCTACGGCCTGGGCGCGGCGCTCCAGGCCGCGAGCGACCGGAAGGAGGCCGCCGTCCGACTCGCGGAGGCCGAGGCCCTGGCGATGCAGCTCAGGATCCCGGACCTGACGTGGCGGGCCGCCCTCCGGGTCGGCGAGGTCCAGGAGTCAGAAGGACACCTCGAAGAGGCGCTCCAGGCCTACGACCGGGCCGTGGGAGTCGTGGAGGGCATGCGGGGAAAGATCCAGACCGAGGCCCTCCGGAGCGGGTTCGTGGGCGACCGGCAGGAGGCCTACGACCGGGCCATCCTGCTGCTCCTGCGGATGGGGCGGCCGGAGGAGGCGCTGACGCGGGCGGAGCGGGCCAGGTCGCAGACCCTCGTGGAGATGCTCCAGGGCCGGGCCGTCCGGTTTGCGGGGGTCGACTCCGGGCTGGTGGATCAGGAGCGGGCCCTGCGCCAGGAGGTCGAGGCCGCGCAGGCGCAGCTCTCGGCCCTGCGCAGCGCAGGGACGGCCCGGCCGGAGGCCGCCGCGGCCCTGGAGGATCGGCTGAAGGACCTGGAGGGGCAGCGCCGGGCGGCCCTGGAGTCGGTCCGGACAGCAAACCCCGAAGTGGCGTCGCTCCTGACCGCCGAGGCCTGGTCCGCGCAGGACCTCCGGGAGAGACTGCTCCCGGAGGAGGCCCTGGTGGCATATTACACGACGACAACGGGGCTGGTCGCCTGGGTCGTCACGCGCGACGGAGTCACGGCCCGGCAGGCGCCCCTCTCGCCGGAGGAGGTGGCGGAGCAGGTCTCTGCGCTGCGGGCGGCCATCCGCAACCTGCTCTCCGCGCAGCGGAGCGCCCGGTGGCTCTACGACCGGCTGATCGCCCCCCTGGAGGCGGACCTGACGGGAAAGACCCACCTTATCCTCGTGCCCTATGGCCCGCTCCACCTGCTCCCGTTCAACGCCCTGCAGGACGCGCAGGGGGGCTATGTGATCGACCGGTGGACCTGCTCCTTCGCCCCGAGCGCGCGGGTGCTGTCCATCTGCCTCGGCAAGGACGCGGGCCGGACCGCGGCCGGGGTCCTGGCCTTCGGCAACCCGGACCTGAGGGACTCCGCGTTCGACCTGCCGTTCGCGGAGAAGGAGGTCCGGAGCCTGAGCAGGACCTACAGGGACGTGAGGAGCTTCCTGGGCCGGGCGGCCACCCTGGAGACGGTGAGGCGCGAGGCCGGGGGCGCGGGACTGCTCCTCTTCTCCTGTCACGGGGAGTATGACGCGGCGCAGCCCCTCTCCTCCGCGCTCCGGCTCTCGCCGTCGGCCGGGGACGACGGCCGCCTGACGGTTGCGGACGTGTTCGGGATGCAGTTCAGCGCCCGGCTGGTGGTCCTGAGCGCGTGCGAGACAGGGCTGGGCAGGGTGACGGGGGGGGACGAGGTGGTGGGGCTGACGCGGGCCTTCGTCTACGCGGGCGCGCCGTCCCTGGTGTCGAGCCTCTGGAAGGTGGACGACGTGGCCACGGCCGTGACCGTCAAACGCCTGTTCCGGAACCTAACGCAGGGCGCGGGCCGGGCCGAGGCCCTCCGCCGGGCGCAGCTCGACGTGAAGCGCCTGGTCAACGCCCACCCGGCCTACTGGGCGAGCATGGCGCTGGCCGGGGCCTGGCGCTAATCGCTCCTCACAGCGCCTTGACAACCCGGCGCGAAGGGTATATATTGGGCGCGGACGAAACCGGTTGTTAGACGCTCTTATGAGGAGGTCAATCCGATGAAAATCTCAGATATTGAAGTCATCCCCATCGCCATGCCCCTGGCCAAGCGCTACCAGGACCACCACGGACGCACGCGCATGTACGACATCGACCAGCACCTCGTCGTGAAGGTCCGCACGGACAATGGCCTGGTGGGCTACGGGGACGACGAGGACCATTTCAGGCCCATCCCGAAGTCGGAGACCGAGCCCCTGATCGGGCGCAACCCCTTTGACTTTCTCCACAACAACCTCCACAAGGCCCTCGGAATGGCCCTCTACGACGTGATGGGCAAGCACCTGGAGGTGCCCGCCTACAAGCTGATGGGCCAGAAGGTGCGCGACGCCGTGCCCGTGGCGGCCTGGACCCGCCCCTGCCCCCCGGAGGTCTTCCGCGAGGAGATCCGGCGGGCCGCGGCCCAGGGCTACACCATCTTCAAAATGCACTCCAGCGCCCTCTACGACGTGATCGAGCAGACGCGCCTGGCCTCCGAGGTGGCCCCCCCCGGCTTCAAGATCCACTGGGACTTCAACCACAACCGCACCCTCGGCGCGGTCCTGCCCATCATCAACGAGCTGGAGCGCAACTACCCCATCGTCGGGTTCATCGAAGACCCCCTCCCCTGGGCGGACATCGAGGGCTGGCGCGCCCTCCGGGGGCGCACCCGCATCCCGCTGATCATGCACGTGCCCCAGCTTGGCGGCATCCAGGAGGTCATCCACGGCGTGGCCGACATCTACATGATCGGGGGCGGCGGCATCGGCAATACGCTCATGTCCGGGTTCGCCTACGCGAAGGCCAACGTGCAGGCCCTCATCCAGCAGTCGGGCAACGCCCTGATGAAGGCCCTCACGCTCCACCAGGCCGCGGTCCTGCCCACGGCCACGGCCCACGTCATCACCCTGGACGACCAGTACGACGAGGACATCACTGCGCAGAAGATCCCGGTGATCGAGGGGTTCTCCCCCGTGCCGGAGGGGCCGGGCCTGGGGGTGGAGGTGGACGAGGACGCGCTGACGAAGGCCGCGGCGCGCAGGCACCTGGAGCAGATCCCGGTCATCGGCGTCCTGACCCTGCCGGGCGGGCATCGCGTCTACAGCCTGGGGGACCCGAGGGTGGAGCGGCTCACCGGCTACGAGGAGGGGGCCATCCGGGGCATCCGCTACGAGCGCTGGGA
>CAYRZX010000185.1:0-1171 GCA_964428665.1 uncultured Gemmatimonas sp. | reverse complement strand
TGCTGGAGTACCTCCTGAGCCTCCGCTTCCTGGTCGGGGCGGCCCTCTGCCTGACCGTGGGCGTGGGGGCCACCTGCGTGCGCGCCCACGCCTACCGCACGGCGGTCACGGACTACGGCATCAACCGGCGGGAGCACCACGCCGAGGCCGCCGGCTACGTCGCCCCCTTTCCCCTCACCTATTCGGGGGTCTCCGTGGACAGGCCGCCCGCGCTGCTGGGGGTCTTCTACCGGGGGCTGGAGCCCTCCCGGCCCATGAGCGTGCGGGTGACAGGGAACCGGGACCCCAAGACCGAGGACCAGTACGAGCGGGCCAACCCGGTCCTGGACCTCTTCCAGACCGTGGACCTGATCTCGTTCACGGCCCTGGTCGTCAGCCTGCTAAGCCTGGTGTTCAGCTACGACCTGATCTCCGGCGAGAAGGAGGCCGGGACCCTGCGCCTGACGCTCTCGTTCTCCCTGCCCAGAGACACGCTGCTGCTGGGGAAGTGGACAGGGGGATACCTGGCCCTGATCCTGCCGTTCCTCCTCACGGCCCTCTGCTGCTTCGGCGTCGTGGCCCTCTATCCGGGGACGCAGGTCTCCTGGGGTGACCTGACCGCCTTCGGCCTGCTGACCGGGGTCTGCCTGCTCTACATCGGAAGCTTCTACTCCCTGGGCCTGCTCGTCTCGGCAACCACCTCCCGATCCTTCACCTCCATCATCGCCCTCGTGGCCATCTGGGTGGGCGTCAGCACGGGCCTGCCGAACCTCAGCCCCTACGTGGCCGGGGCCCTGATCCCCCTGCCGACCATTCAGGAGACGGAGCGGAGGAAATGGGCCGTGGCCGGGGAGGAGAATCAGATCAGAGGCCAGCAGATTCGGGACTATCAGCAGACCACGAAGGACTCGGAGGCCCAGCGAGGGGTGGTGATCAGCGAGATCTTCCGGGAGAGCTTCGCAAAGATCGCCCGACGACAGGAGCAGGTCCAGGCCGACTACGAGCGGAGGCTGGACCGGCAGGTGGCCGCGTCAATCTCTCTCTCCCGCCTGTCGCCCACCGCATCCTTCATTTACACGGCGGGGGAGATCTCCGGCACGGGCGTCCGGGACTGGCGTCGGTTTCGAAAGGCCCTCCACGAATACCGGGTCCGCTTCCTGAACTACGCCGAGGACAAGTGGATCGAGCGGGC
>CAYRZX010000184.1:1907-13625 GCA_964428665.1 uncultured Gemmatimonas sp. | reverse complement strand
ACGCTGCCGTCGGCGGTCTGGAGGATGTCCAGGATGCGATTGTCCGCCAGGCCGTTTCGCACGTCGTACCGAGTCCATTTTTTTCCGTCATAGTGGAACGCGCCGTAGGCCCGGGTGCCGACCCACAGGGCCCCTTGAGGGGTTGCATACACCGCGTCGATATAGGACGTGAACTCCTCCGGCTCGGTGATGGGGGTCCAGGTCTGCCCGCCTTGTCCTGAGCTTGTCGAAGGATCGAAACGACGCAGGTCAATCCCTCCGGACCAGAGCAGGCCGTCGGCGGTCTGTCCGATGCCGTAGACAAATCCCAAACGTCCCGGAAAAGGAGTGTGATGTGTCCAGGCCTGCCCTGAGCCTGGTCGAAGGGTCTTTCCATCGAACTGAAGCACGCCGCCGGCATGACCTTGCTCACGAACCCGTTCTCCCGCCCCAAAATAGAGGCTTCCATCCGCCGGGGACTCGTAGACCGCATCCGGGAAAATGTCCCTGGCGAATCGGGGATGCGTCTGCAGGGACCACCGGCTCCCATCCTGTCCTGAGCTTGTCGAAGCCTGCCCCTTCGTTTCACTCAGGGCAAGCTCTGAGCGAGCGCCAGCGAGTCGAAGGGGATCGAATTGGGCTGTGGCCGCTATATTGTGGTGGCTTCCTGAGGCCCAGAGGACGCCCTTCCGGGTCGCCAGGAGACCGGTGGGGGTATCCATCAGCCCATCCTCGACCCCGTAGCGCGTCCATGCTTGTCCTGAGCGCAGCGAAGGATCATAGCGCACGACGCTGCTGTCCCGGGACACAAACCACTGCGCCCCGTCCGGCGTTTCGCACTGAAAGTTCAGACCTTCGTAAGTCGTCCACCGGGCCGTCCCGTAGTCCAGCCGGGCCGCCTCCTGGCCCAATCCCGCCACCCAGAGCGCCCCGTCGGATGCCTCTAAGAGACGGATGCGGTGAGAAGGGAACGGCGCCTCTGCTGGACGGTACACGCGCCACGCCCCATCCCGGAAGGCGTGCAGGGTGGGATGTCCGCCAACCCAGAGCGTCCCATCCCGCGTCTCTACGATGGAGGTGTTGATGTCACCCCCTCCCAGATCGCTCAGGCGGAAGTGAGTCCAGGCCTGCCCATCCAATCTGTTCACGCCCTTGCTGGTCTCATCGGAGACCGTCCAGATCGTCCCGTCCCGCGTCTGGGCGATGTGCGGCCAATTTCCGACGTCCAGACCGTCCTTCTCCGTGTAGAGCCGCCATCCTGAACGCTGAACGCCAGGTAAAGCTGAAGGAAGATAGCGGACAATCTGGCCACCCTCAGAAGCAGTCAGCCCGAACCAGATCGCCCCTTCCCTGTCCTCATAGACATCGTAAATCGAGAATCTTCGATGGGTCCCTTCCACCTTCTTCCGCGTGACGGTCACCTCGAACGGCTCCGGCCGGCCCTCCCGCTGGATGGTCAGCCTCACAGACGTGCCCGCAGGCCCATTCAGTCGGCCCGGGGAGACATCAGGCTGTCCGTCCGCCGCCACGATGCGGTCCCCTACCTTCAGCCCCGCAGCCTCGCCGGGGCCGCCGGGCGCCAGCATATAGATGACGCGGGGAACACGGGCAGCCCGAAACCGTTGTGCTCCCCCCGTTACCGCTGCCCCAATCCCTTCGGGCCGGGGACGGGCCGGCGCGGCCTCCTCCGGCACGATGGAGAGCCGCACGTCAGGCGCAAGCGTCCGCAGCGCAGCCCCCATCTGCTCCGTTGTATAGAGCGTCGGTCCTTCCTGACTCAGCCGCAGCGCGCCCCACTCCGTCCCGGCCCACACGCTCCCATCCCTCGCCTCTATCAGCTTTGAGATAGGCCAGGGCAGATTTCCCTCCGGCGGGAAGACGCGGCTCCATTTCCCGTCCGTGAACCGGCTGATGCCCATTGCCGTGCCTGCGTAGATGCTCCCGTCCCGCGAACCGAGCAGCGTGACCACCGGCGCGCCGTAGAGGCCGTCCTTCTCCGTGTAGGCCGTCCAGTGAACGCCGTCGTAGCGCCGCCCGCCGTCGTCCACCCCGAACCACATGGCCCTGTCCTTCGCCTCGGCCATGCACTGCAGGCCCAGGCCGTTCAGCTCCGGGAAAGCCCGCCAGCGCCAGGGCTCCAGGACGGGGTCGGGATGCACGGGTGTGTAAGGGCGGATGGCAAAGGCGGGGGATGCGCAGAGCGCAAGGTGCAGAGCGCAAAGCGCGAGGAGACCTATCCCCCTGACCCCCTTTCCTGAAGGAAAGGGGGAGTAGACCTTCTTCTCCCCTTCAGAGAGGATAAGGGGAGGACTTTCTCCCCTCTCCTTTAGGAGAGGGGCCGGGGGAGAGGTCTGTTTGGGGCCGGGGAAGAGGTCTAAATAGGGCAGCGTTGGGTCAAATCTGTTCATGACCGAACACCTTTCAAACAGTAAATTAGACTTGCTTCTTCCCACAAATCTGCGTAAACTTCATTCAAAACGGATACTGGCGCTGAGGGAAAATCTGTACGGACACCTTGATCACAACATCTGAGGAGCCACAGATGAGCATTATACTTGACCTGCCCCAGGAGCTGGAAAAACAGCTTTCCGCCGAAGCGGCCCGTCTCGGTCTCCCCCTCACCGAATATGCCCTGCGTGTCCTCTCCTCGGGACGAACTGTTGGAAACGCTCCCAGGACAGGCGCCGAACTGGTGGACTACTGGTGTCAAGAAGGTCTAATCGGCACAAGACCCGACATCGTCGACAGCCAGGAATACGCCCGCCAGATCCGGAAAAAAGCCGAGCAGAGGGCACGGTCATAAGCTGATGTATGTGCTGGATACCGACATCTTGATCGACATTCAGCGTGGCCATGAGCCTGCTGTGTCCTGGTTCAAGGCGCTACCTGAGTTGCCGTCTGTTCCAGGCATCGTCATTATGGAACTGATACAGGGTGCCCAGAATACTCGGTGAGTCTTTAAATTACTCACGTGAATCGGTTTTTCAGTTTTCTTTTTCCCTCGCTGGAATCCCCATCCTAAACGTCGTTTTTTCCCCTCTCGCTCTCCCCTGAAGTTTCAACCTGAATGGGTTTCATAGGACATCGCCTCCTATCTGCTCAATCTATGCCTCCGGCCTGGCATCCAGGGCCGCGCAGGGGGTGCCGAACTGGGGCCGGGCGAAGGGGAGGTGGGTGGCCCCCCGCCCCAGGATATGGAGGTGGTTGGCCGCGTCCCCCTCGTAGGGCGCGCCGTGGTTCCAGGGGACCCAGGAGCGGGCGTTGCAGTAGTGGGTCACGAAGGCCCGGCGCCAGCGGTCCGGGGAGCGGTTGGCGTAGGAGCGGTGGAGGAGGCGGGCGTGGAAGAAGAAGACGTCGCCGGGCTCCACGACAACGGGGACGGGCCTGGGGTATTTCGCCGCGACGCGGGAGAGGGTGTTGACCTCTTCGTCCAGGTTGCTGATGCCCTCCACGGTCGGGATGTCGGCGAAGGCGCCTTCGGCGTGGACGAGGGCGCCCCGGCCCCTGTCCGGGTAGATCGGCTCGCAGTGGGAGCCGGGGGACACGTAGACGCAGCCGTTCTCCTCGTCGGCCCGCTCCAGGGCCAGCCACGCGCCGATGAGGGTGTCGGGGTAGGTGGTGATGTAGTAGGAGTCCTGGTGCCAGCCCTGGCCGCCCATGCCGGGGGCGTTGAAAAAGATCATGGTCTGGAGGGCGAGCACGTCGGGGCCGATCAGGACCTCCAGCACGTCCAGGACGCGGGGGTGGAGGAGGAAGCGCTCGTGCATCGCGTCCACGCGGTGGAGCATGTGGATGCGCGTGAGGCGGCGCAGGAGCTGCTCGCGGGTCGCGCCGGGGGGAGGGGGCTGGACGTTCGGGAGGGGGACGCGGCCCTCCAGGATGTCCATCGCGTGGGTCAGGAGGAGGTTCACCTCGTCGCGGGGGACCAGGTTGCGGACGACGAGGAAGCCCCGGGACTGGTAGTGGACGTATTCGTCCACGGAGACCTTGTAGCGGTCGGAGCGGTCTATGGCGATGGGTTTATATGACATGACGTCTCTCCATTTCTATTCCGTCCCGGCAAAGGAGGACGTCTCCCCCAGGCCCTCGCTTCCCATGCCGAGGTAGCCGCCGTCCACGGGCAGGTCTGCGCCGGTGATGAAGCTGGCGTCGTCACTGCACAGGAAGAGGATGGCGCGGGCGACCTCCCGCGGTTCTCCCAGCCGGCGGAGCATGTGGTAGCGTCCCCAGACCGGCTCCCACTTCGCCCGGTCGCCGGAGGCGGCCCTGGCCAGCTCCGGGGTCCAGATCCAGCCGGGGCTGACGGAGTTGACGCGGATGTTGTGCGGGGAGAGGTCCAGGGCCTGGCATTTCGTCATGGTGAGGATGGCCCCCTTGGAGGCGTTGTAGGTCCACCGGCCGGGCTGGGAGATGTGGCCGGAGATGCTGGCCACGTTGACGACGGCCCCGCCCCCTGCCCGGCGCATGGGCCCGAAGCAGGCCTGGACCGTGTTGGCGTAGCCGCGTACGTTGACGCCGAGGCTTCGCTCCCAGTCGGCGGTCGTGGCGTTGAGGCCCCTGGCCAGGAAGCTGGCCGCGTTGTTGACGAGGAAGTCGAGGCGGCCCGTCTGCGCCGTCAGCGCTTCCACGGCGCGGCGGCAGGCGTCGGCGTCGGAGACGTCCACGCGAAAGAAGAGGGCCTTGCCCCCGGCGGCCTGAAGCGATCGGACCCTCTCCTCGCCGCCGGCCTGGTTGATGTCGAAGATGGCCACGGTCGCGCCCTGGGCGATGAACTCCTGCGCGGTCGCCGCGCCGATGCCGGAGGCCCCGCCGGTGACGACGGCCGCCCGTCCGGACCAGTTCATGAAATGACCTCCTTTAAATCGTGACGAAGAGGGTGTCGTCCTCCACGGTGACAGGGAAGAGGCGCAGGCGCTTGCGCCTGTCGGCCAGGGCCCTGCCGGTCAGCAGGTCGAACTCCCAGCCGTGCCAGGGGCAGGTGAGGATCTCGCCCTCCCGGCCCCAGCGGAACTCGCCGGGGGAGGAGGGGAGGGTCGTGCCGCCGATGCGGCCCAGGCAGACGGGCGCGCCCTCGTGGGGGCAGACGTTGAGGGCGGCGACGAAGGTCCCGTTAACGTTGAAGAGGCCGAGGGACCGGCCGGCCACCTCCACGACCTTGCGCCCGCCGGACGGGATCTCGCTGATCTTGGCGACGGGCCAGGCGCGCCGGGCGCGGGATGTCGTATCAGGCATGATATATTATGAGTTGATGCCGTACAGTTCACACGCGGTCTGGCTCATCACGCGGGGGCGCAGGTCCCTGGGGATGGCGCGGGCCGCGAAGTCAGGGGTGTCGCCGTCCCAGTGGGGGAAGTCGCTGGAGAACATGAGCATCCGGCCCGCGTCGAACATCCCCAGAATGGCCTCGAAGTGCTCGGAACATTCAGGCTCCTCTAAGGGCTGCGTGGTCAGCAGGACGTGCTCGCAGATGACCTCGCCGGGGGGGCGGTCCAGCCAGGGCGTGGTCTGCCGGAGGGCCTTCCAGTTCTTGTCGAAGCGCCAGAGCAGGGGGGGGAGCCAGGAGACGCCCCCCTCGATCAGGACGAATTTCAGGGCCGGGAATTTCTGGAAGACGCCCTCCGTGACCAGGCTGATGAGGTGGGCCATGTAGCTGCCCACCAGGCCGGTGTGCCACTCGAAGTAGCTGGTGGGGTAGCCGGCGGCGGTGGGCGCGCCGGAGACGCCCACGCCCTCGGAGCCGGGGTGGATGGCCACGGGCAGGCCGCGCTCGGCGGCGGCGGCGTAGATCGGGTGGTAGTAGCGCTGGCCGTAGGGCATGCGCGCGCCGCTGGGCATCAGGACCTGCACGAAGCCGGGGTGGCCGCCGAGGCGGTGGATCTCCCGCGCGGCGAGGTCGGGGTCGGCGGGGGAGACCACCAGGGAGGCGCGAAACCGGGGCTGGGCGGAGAGCCAGTCGTGGAGGACAACGTCGTTCTGGGCGGAGACCACGGCGGCGGCGTAGTCGGGCTCCGGGGAGAGGCCGATCTGGAGGCTGCCGGCGGGGTTGAGGATGCCGCAGGCGATGCCGCAGGCGTCCAGGAAGTGGCGCAGGAGGTTCTCCGGGCTGCCTTCGATGCGCGAGCCGTCCGGCAGGGCCGTGTCCGAGCGCATCACGCCGTTGGGGTTCCAGTAGCCGAGGTTGCCCGGCCCCCGGTTGCCTCCGGCGTAGCGGGTGCGCCAGGGCTCGGGCAGGAACTTCGCGATGCGCTTCGCGCTGAGGACGGGGTGGATGTCGGCGTCCACGATGGGATAGGACCTGTTCATAAATCGCCTTTTTCGTTATTTTTACTCTCGCGCTGGCCGGATGCACTCCGGGCCGTCGAAGGTCGGGGCGTTCACCCGCTTCGACACGGGGTATGCCTCCATCTCCTGTTCGGGGTAAGGTGTCAGGAGTTTCTGGAGGCGGGGCGCGTCTTTCAGGGTGGGGTCCAGCCAGGCCTCGCGGGCGTCCGCGTCGAGGATGGCGGGCATGCGGTTGTGGATCTCCGACATGAGGGGGTTGGGCTCCACGGTGATGATCGCGCAGGTGCGCAGAGGGGAGCCGTCCGGGGCCTGCCACTCCTCGTAGAGCCCGGCGAAGGCGAAGGGCTTGCCGTCGCGCAGGCGGATGTGGAAGGGGCAGCGGGCGTCGCCCTCCTTCTTCCACTCGTAGAACCCGTCGGCGGGGATGAGGCAGCGCCGGCGGGTGAGCGCGGCCCGGAAGGAGGGCTTCTCGGCCAGGGTCTCGGCCCTGGCGTTGATCATCCGGGCGCCGATCTTGGGGTCTTTGGCCCAGAAGGGGATCAGGCCCCATTTGTAGGCGTCCAGGCACCGCCCCTCGTCCTGCTCCAGCACCACGGCGACGGGCTGGGAGGGGGCGATGTTGTAGCGGGGCTCGAGGGGGAAGAGGACCTGCTGCACGCCGAAGCGCTCCGCGATCTCCTCCCCCGCGTGATGCAGCGTGAAACGTCCGCACATGGTAGCCTCCAAAAAAGGGGGAGATAAAGCGAACGCGGGTATGATATGCACAAAAGGGGACGACGGCAAGCAAAAAAAGAGGAGGGGGGAGGTCTCAGGCTGCTCCTCCTGCTCCCGACGACCACCTACCGCGCGAGCGCGTTTCTCAGGGCGGCGCAGCGGCTGGGGATAGACGTGGTCGTGGGGTCGGACCAGCGCCAGGCCCTGCCCGCGCCGGGGAGGGCGCTCGCCCTGAACTTCCTGAGGCCGGAGTCGGCGGTGGCGGACATCGTGGACTTCGCCGGGACGCGCCCGCTGAGGGCGGTCGTGGGGGTGGACGACGAGGGGGTCCTGCTGGCGGCCCTGGCGAGCGAGGCGCTGGGCCTGCCGCACAACTCCGTGGCCTCGGTGAGGGCCACGCGCCACAAGCACGAGATGCGGGCGGCCCTGGCCGGGGCGGGTCTCCCCTCCCCGCGCTGCAGGGTCTTCTCCACGGAGGACGACCCGGCGGAGGCCTGCGGCTCGGTCCCTTACCCGTGCGTGCTCAAGCCGGTCTTCCTGTCCGCCAGCCGGGGGGTCATCCGGGCGGACGGCCCGGAGGCGTTCGTGGCGGCTTTCCGGCGGATCGCCGCCATTCTGGCCGAGCCCAGGACCGCGGCGCGGGGGGGAGAGGTGGCCCGAACGATTCTGGTGGAGGACTACATTCCGGGCGGGGAGGTGGCCCTCGAAGGGCTGCTGGTGAAGGGGGACCTGAAGACGCTGGCCCTGTTCGACAAGCCTGACCCGCTGGTGGGGCCTTTTTTCGAGGAGACGCTCTACGTCACGCCCTCCCGGCTGCCGGAGGCCCTTCAGGACGAGATCAGGCGACGGGCATCGGAGGCCGCCCGCGCCGTGGGCCTGCAGGAGGGGCCTGTCCACGCGGAGCTCCGGTTCAACGAGACCGGGGTCTGGGTCGTGGAGGTCGCCGCGCGGTCCATCGGGGGGCTCTGCTCGCGGGCGCTCCGGTTCGGGACCGGGATGTCGCTGGAGGAGGTGATCCTGCGCCACGCCACAGGCCTGCCGATGCGGTCGCTTCGGCTCGACCGGCGCGCCGCCGGGGTGATGATGATGCCGATTCCGAGGAGGGGTGTGCTGAAGGAGGTGCGGGGGCTGGAGGCCGCGAGGCAGACGCCGGGCGTGGAGGGGGTCACGATCACGGTCCCGCCGGGCCGCAAGGTCGCGCCGCTGCCGGAGGGGGACCGCTACCTCGGCTTCATCTTCGCGCGCGGGGAGGGGCCCGACGGCGTGGAGGAGGCGCTGCGGGAGGCATACCGAAGGATGGAGGTGGTGATCGAGTAAAGGCAGGAGACAGGCAACAGGCAACAGGCAAAATGAGCCACAAACGAATTAAAAAATGAAACAGAAATAAATTCAAAATAAATTCTGTAATATAGTTAATAAAATTAATATTTATAATAATTTAATATAAATATAGAAATAATTGACTTGAAAATGAAACTTGTTTATATTTGTATCTATGCTAAAATATATACTCCCTCCCAAGTGGATCCAATATGATAAGATAGCAGTAAGTAACCAGCTTACTGCTGCGAAGGCGGTTGTTCTTTCTTTGACTTCTATCCCCTATCAAAAAAGTTGGGCTGAACAGTTACAGGCCATTCAGCTTAAGCGCGAGGTTGCAGGTACATCTCGTATAGAAGGGGCTGATTTTACGGAAAAGGAGTTAGATGCAGCCCTTTCTCAAACTCCAGAGCAACTTCATACAAGGTCACAGCGGCAGGCTTCTGCGACGATACAAGCGTATAGATGGATTGCAAGGTTACCTAATGATTATCCCATTAATGCTGATTTGATTCTTGAAGTTCATCGACAGATTATAACAGGGGCAGACGACGACCATTGCCCTCCAGGTCGGCTTCGTTGTCAGGATCAAAATGTTACTTTCGGTGCCCCTCGACATCGTGGCGTTGAAGGAGGGGAAGAGTGCGAAAGAGCGTTTTCTGAATTAGTTCGAGCAACACAACAAGAATTTAGAGAACACGATCCTTTGATTCAGGCCCTTGCCTTGCATTATCATCTTGCAGCCATGCATCCATTTCTTGATGGTAATGGAAGAACGGCTCGCGCTCTTGAGGCGCTATTTCTTCAAAGGACAGGACTCCGGGATACGCTTTTTATTGCGATGTCAAATTATTACTATGAAGAAAAAAATGAATACTTAAGTAGCTTAGCAGCAGTGCGCACAGGAGACTATGACCTTACGCCTTTTCTGGTCTTTGGACTGAAAGGGGTTGAACTTCAGTGCAGACGCTTATTTGATGAAATCAAAAAACATATTTCCAAAGCGCTCTTTCGAAATGTTATGTTTGATCTTTTTCTTCGGCTAAAAACAGCAAGGAAGCGGGTAATTGCTGAACGACAGATCAAAATCCTTAAATTACTTCTGGATGTTGACTTTTTGACATTGGACGATCTTGAGAAACAAACAAGTTCGGCTTACAGTAAATTGAGTAACCCCTTTACAGCCCTGATCCGAGATATCAACGCATTGATTCAATTGCGTGCTGTCTTTTTTAGAAAGCTGGAAAATGATAGGTATGAGATCTTTGTACGCCTTGAATGGCCTACAGAGATCACGGAAACAGAATTTTTCAAAAAAACCAAAGAAATGCCCAAGGCAAAAACTCATGGGTTCTTATAAAACGCCCTATGGGAAGAACGGAAGACGGAGGTGTTTCCTTTGGCAAAGGCTACAACTTAAGTTCTCCCTGCCGGGCCTCTTTTTCCCTTGACGCTCCCTCTCCCCCGGCGTAAATTCCCGGCAGTTCAAGCCGGTTCGCACGTCCCACGTCGGAGGGGGTCATGGGCGCTCGGACACATAGCAGACAGAGACAACGGTGGCAAGCTGCATCTGGGTAGGTGCGGCTTTTTATGTTTTTCGAGGAATAAAGGAATTAACCTATGTGAGAACTATCGCAACATCGAGGGCGAATGCTTATGAGAGGGCGTCTATCACTACATCGAGGGCGTTGAGTTCCTATAACAGCCCTCCCAGAAGGGAAAATACAGGGTATCGCCCTCGATGTTGCGATACAACTGATAGATAAAACGCCCTCGATCTACCGATACAAAAATCGCCTACGATGTACCGAAAGTCCTCACCTATGCTCACCGGCGAACTCCGCAACCAGATCGACCGCATCTGGGACGCTTTCTGGGCAGGCGGCATTGCCAATCCTCTCGAAGTCATCGAGCAGATCACTTACCTGCTCTTCCTGCGCCGGCTCGACGACCTCCAGACCCTGGAGGAAAACAAAGCCACCCGGCTCAAGAAGCCCATGGAGCGTCGCATCTTCCCGGAGGGAAAAGACGCTAAGAAGCGCCCCTACGAACAGCTTCGCTGGTCCCGCTTCAAACACTTCGAGGCCCGCGAGATGTTCACTGTCGTGGGTGAACATGTCTTCCCCTTCCTGCGCACGCTGGGCGGCGACGACTCCACTTACGCCCACCACATGAAGGATGCGCGGTTCACCATTCCAACGCCCCAACTGCTGGCCAAGGTGGTGGACCTGATCGACCACGTGCCGATGGAGGACCGAGACACCAAGGGGGACCTCTATGAATACATGCTCGGCAAGATCGCCAGCGCCGGGCAGAACGGCCAGTTTCGCACCCCGCGCCACATTATCCGGCTGATGGTCGAGATGACTGCGCCGAAGCCCACTGATGTGATCTGCGACCCGGCCTCCGGCACGTGCGGCTTCCTCGTGGCCGTGGGCGAATACCTGCGCGGGCATCACCCCGAGATCTTCCGCGACGCCCGGCTCCGCGAGCACTTCCACCACGGCCTGTTCCACGGCTTCGACTTCGACAACACCATGCTCCGCATCGGCAGCATGAACCTGCTGCTGCACGGCGTGGAAAACCCCGACGTCACCTACCGCGACTCCCTCGCGCAGGACCACGCCGGAGAGGATGAGAAATATACCCTCGTCCTCGCCAACCCCCCTTCGCCGGATCGCTCGACTATGAGAACTGCGCCAAAGACCTCCAGCAGGTGGTGAAGACCAAGAAGACCGAGCTGCTCTTTCTGGCCCTCTTCCTGCGCCTGCTCAAGCCCGGCGGACGCGCCGCCGTCATCGTGCCTGACGGCGTGCTCTTTGGATCGAGTAAGGCGCACAAAGAGTTGCGCCGGATGCTCATTGAAGAGCAAAAGCTCGACGCCGTGATCTCACTTCCGAGCGGGGCGTTCAAGCCCTACGCCGGTGTCTCCACGGCTATCCTGCTCTTCACCAAAACCAACTCCGGCGGCACGGACCACGTCTGGTTCTACGACGTGGACGCCGACGGCTGGAGCCTGGACGACAAACGCCAGCCGCTCCTGCCCGAGGATAAGCTCGGCCCCGTCCCTGCCCAGCCGCTCACCGGGGAGGAACACGCCAGGAACAACCTGCCCGACGTGCTGGCGCGCTGGCAGCAACGGGAGAAGGCGGAGCGCAAACGCCCTCGCACCGCGCAGAGCTTCTGCGTGCCGAAGGCGGACATCGCCGCCAATGGCTACGATCTGAGCCTCAACCGCTACAAGGAAGTGGTTCATGAGGAGGTGAAGCACACCCCGCCGAAGCAACTCCTCGCCGAACTCGCCAGGCTGGAGTGTGAGATCGAGCAGGGAATGAAGGAATTGGAGGGGATGCTGGCTTCGACTCCGCTCATCCAGCGGGTTTCCCTGTCACCTTCATCCAGCGGGTTTCCCTGTCACCTTCA
>CAYRZX010000184.1:0-1807 GCA_964428665.1 uncultured Gemmatimonas sp. | reverse complement strand
TTTCCCTGTCACCTTCATCCAGCGGGTTTCCCTGTCACCTTCATCCAGCGGGTTTCCCTGTCACCTTCATCCAGCGGGTTTTCCCGTTCCCTGAGCGAAGTCGAAGGGAACGATGAGGAGCGATAGGCCATGCCCTACATGTACATCCTCGAATGCGCCGACGGGAGCTACTACACCGGCAGCACCTGGGATCTGGAACGGCGGCTGTGGGAGCACCAGAACGGACTGGGCGCGAACCATACCGCCAAGAGACTGCCTGTGAGACTTGTCTACTGCGAGGAATGTGACCGCATCGACCATGCGTTCTATCGGGAGAAGCAAGTTCAGGGCTGGAGCCGCAAGAAGAAACAGGCGCTCATTGCGGGTGATACCAATCAATTGCATCGGTTGGCGGAGTGTCGGAACGAGAGTCACTTCAGGAATGCTGGCTTCGACTCCGCTCAGCCAGCGGGTTTTCCCCGTTCCCTGAGCGAAGTCGAAGGGAACGGGGAGCAGAAAGCAGGTCGCTCCCTGAGCGAAACGGACCGCTCCCTGAGCGGAGTCGAAGGGAGCGAGGAAAACCCCAAGGGGATACTGGGATGAGCACGTGGAAGACAGTCGCGCTTGGCGATGTTGCAACCATCGAGCGTTCGGCAGTTCAGCCTGAGCAAATTCAGACTGGCACGACTTACGTTGGCCTTGAGCACATCGAAAGCGGAGGCGCTTTTCTCGGCCCGAAGCCAGTGGACGCGGGCGTGCTCGCCAGTTCGAAATTCCAATTTACCGAGCACCATATCCTCTATGGTAAGCTCCGGCCTTATCTCGCCAAGATTGCGTGCCCGGATTTCAACGGCATTTGCAGCACAGACATCTTGCCCATTCTGGCAGGGCCGAAAATCAGGCGACGCTTTCTATTTCACTTCCTTCGCCAGCCTGCTATAGTGGACTACGCGAACTCGCGTGCGGTCGGGGTGAACCTTCCTCGCCTCAGTCCTTCGGTGCTCGCGAAGATCGAAATCCCCCTCCCCCCCTTGGCGGAGCAGCGGCGGATTGCGGCCATCCTGGATCAAGCCGAGGCATTGCGAGCCAAGCGCCGCCACACCTTCGCCCAACTCGACGCCCTCACCCAAGCCCTTTTCCTTGACCTTTTCGGCGACCCGGTGACGAACCGGAAGGGGTTTCCCATTTCACGGATGGGCGATGTCTGCGACGTTCGTGATGGAACCCATGATTCTCCGAAATACGTCTCAGAAGGGGGCTATCCACTGGTAACCTCAAAGAATCTGAGCAGCGGCGTTATTGATCTGACAGATGTCAACTGCATCTCTGAAGCGGACTACACCCAAGTCAACAAGCGTTCCAAGGTGGACCGTGGTGACATCATCATGCCGATGATCGGGACTATTGGTTCACCAGTGCTTGTAGAACACGAGCCGCGCTATGCCATCAAGAACGTGGCACTCATCAAGTTCACCGAGAGTTCGCCTTCTGCGGTCTTTGTCCGACACATCTTGAGCTGCCATTATTTCTATCATGTCGTTGGGCAGACGAACCGAGGAGGAACGCAGAAATTCGTTTCGCTTGGCGACCTTCGGTCATTCCCGCTTCCGCTCCCGCCGGATGAACTCCAACACGAATTCGCCCGCCGGGCTGCTGCCGTAGAGAAACTGAAAACCGTGCAACGAGCATCGCTATCCAAGCTGGACGCCCTCTTCGCTTCCCTCCAGCACCGCGCCTTCCGGGGGGAATTATGAACGCCTCGTCCTCCATCTCAACGGGTGCACTCCCGGAAAAATGGCAAAAGTTTCGTGGGGGCTGCGGTCTGATA
>CAYRZX010000183.1:0-13631 GCA_964428665.1 uncultured Gemmatimonas sp. | reverse complement strand
GTATCTGCCGGGGGGCGAGGAGGGGAGGGCGCGGAGGTTGATCGAGTACATTCAGGTTTTGCAAGGGTAATTCCCCACCCCGCCGTTCCGGCGGCCCATGCCGCCGGGTCACTCTTTGGACGCCCAAAGAGTGACCAGAAAGGCGCTCCTCAAGCGCCGGAGGGGCTACCACCCAACCTGTCGCTCCCGTTGAGGTCGCGACCCACCACCCTGCGACGCAAGGGCATTGCTCCAGAAGACGGATCATCCAAAGGTTTCCACTGCGGCCTAACGCCTCTTCTGAACCCCGGTGGTTAGCCCTTCTGCGTCGCGCCGTTTTTTGTTTTGACTAGGCTTCTCCCCCTCTCCCTTTGGGGGAGGGGGATGGGGGGAGGGGTTTCCTTTATGACTAACAAAGAGATCGCTGAAGTACTGGCAGGGGTCGCAGTCCTGATGGAGCTAAAGGGGGAGAACCCCTTCCGGAGCCGGGCGTATCAGAACGCGGCCAGGCAGGTGGAGACGCTCGACCGGGACGCGAAGGACCTCCTCGAGGCCGGGGAGCTGTCGGGGGTCCGGGGGATCGGCAAGGGGATCGCGGAGGACATCGCGGAGCTGGTGACCACGGGGGGGCTGGGGCTGTATGAGGGTCTGAGGGCGTCGATCCCGGCCGGGCTGATCGAGATGCTGGGCATCTCCGGCCTGGGCCCCAAGCGGGTGCGGGCCATCCACGAGACGCTGGGGATCGAGACGCTCGGCGATCTGGAGGCCGCGTGCCAGGGGGACCGGGTGAGCGGGCTGCCCGGGTTCGGGGCGAAGACGCAGGCCAACATCCTGTCCGGCATCGAGGCCCTCCGGAGGAACCAGGGGCTGTATCTGTTCTGCGACGCGATGCTCGCGGCGGAGGGGGTGTGCGAGCAGCTGCGCCGGCATCCGTCGGTCGCGCGCATCGCGATCGCGGGGGCGCTGCGCCGGCGGAAGGAGGTGACGAAGGACATCGACCTGGTGGCCAGCGCGAAGGACGCGGGGGCGCTGATGGAGGCCTTCGTCCATCTGGCTGAGGTGGCGTCGGTGACGGCGAAGGGGGAGACGAAGACGAGCGTGGCGCTGCGGTCGGGCATCCACGCGGACCTGCGCGTCGTGGCGGAGGCGGAGTTCCCCTACGCCCTGCACCACTTCACGGGCAGCCGGGAGCACAACACGCTGATGCGGGGGCGGGCGAAGGGGATGGGCCTCAAGATGAACGAGTACGGGCTGTTCCGGGGGGAGAGGCTGGTCCGCTGCAAGGACGAGGCGGAGGTGTTTGAGGCGCTGGGGCTGAGCTATATTCCTCCTGAGCTGAGAGAGGGGATGGACGAGATCGAGGCCGCGGAGCGGGGGGAACTGCCGCGTCTGGTGGAGCCGGAGGATTTGAAGGGCGTGCTTCACGTGCACACGAACGCCAGCGACGGGTCGAACACCCTGGAGGAGATGGCGCGCGCGGCGCAGGAGCGGGGTTACACTTATATCGCGATCTGCGACCATAGCCGGTCGCTGGCCGTGGCCAACGGCCTGAGCGCCGAGCGTCTGAGGCGGCAGGGGGAGGAGATCGACCGGCTCAACAAAAAACTGAAGGGGATCACGATCCTGAAGGGAGTGGAGTCGGACATCCTGCCGGACGGGAGTCTGGATTACGACGAGCGTGTGCTGGAGACGCTGGACGTGGTGGTGGCCTCAATCCACTCGCAGATGAAGATGTCGGCGGAGAAGGCCACGGAGCGGCTGGTCCGGGCGATCCGGAATCCGCACACGACGATCCTGGGGCACGCGACGGGGAGGCTGCTGCTGAGGCGCGAGGGGTACCCGATCCAGGTGGAGCGGGTGCTGGACGCGCTGGCCGAGCGCGGGGTGGCCCTGGAGTTCAACGCCAACCCGTATCGGATGGACCTGGACTGGCGGTATCTCAAGGCGGCGAAGGAGCGCGGGGTGAAGGTGGCGATCAACTCGGACGCGCACTCGGTGGAGGAGATCGACACCATGGCCCTCAGCACCGGCACGGCGCGAAAGGGGTGGCTGACGAAGGAGGACGTGCTGAACGCGATGTCACTTAAAGAGTTTATGAGGTATCTGCGCAGTCGTGATAAGGAGTCGTGATGTCTACGAAAACCGCAAGAAAGGTGGGACAGCTTTCCATTGACGAACTGAGAGATTTGATCGGACAGGTCGTCGAGGAAAAGCTGGAGAAACTCCTGCCTGATTATGTCGTCAATGAGGAAGGGTTGCGGATTTCTGCCCGTCCTGATGAAGAGGATAGCCTCCCTCTTAAGCCGGAGTTTGAAAAAGGGTTGAAGCGGGCTATTCGGGAGGCTAAAGGAGGTCGCGTGAAAAGCCTTAAGACGATCCGGTCCAGGCGTGGTCTTCAAGGATAGGTTGATACCGAAAGTCCTTCAGAACACACGTGCTCGCGGGATGAATCAATCGGGGTGTTTTCGGATGGCGAGGATAACGTAGGTATCTCCCTCGATGAGGAAGTAGACGCGGTAGTCCCGGCTGATCCGCGCCTGCCAGATGTCGCGGCTTTCGTCGTATTTCTTGGCCCGGAGAGAGGGGTGACGGAGGTCCTTGACGAGGAAATCGAGCTGTTTGTCTGCCTGAGCCTTGAGTTTGGGAGAGAGGTGGATATAGTCGTCGTCGGCCCTGGCGGTGAAGCGGAGTCTCTTCATCGGGCCTTTTTCCGCAGGTGGGCTTTAAACTCCTTCATGTTTTTGAAAGAGGGGCTGACCCGGCCCTCGCGATAGTCCCTGAGCCCTTCCTCAATCGCTGCTTCGACCTCGCTGGCAGAGACCAGGTCGACCACCTTGACAGGCTTGAGGATGATGACGTTGTGGCGGGCCTCGGCTTCAAGGAAGCTACCGACAGTGACGTTGGTCTGCTTCCGCAATTCGTTGGGGATGGTCACCTGCCCTCGCGGGCCGATTTTTACGAGTGCCATAGATTCCTCGCGAATGTACATCGTGAGCGCCTAAAGACCGAAGATAGTCGAATCTGAAAGTAAGTATAGGCAGGGATGACTCAGAAATCAAGGGAAATATGGAGACCCTGGAAGACAAGAAGAAGCGTACCCGGCGGATCATCGCGGGGCTGCGGAAGGCGTTCCCGGATGCGAAGTGCTCGCTGGACTATGAGAATCCGCTGCAACTGCTGATCGCCACGATCCTGTCGGCGCAGTGCACGGACGAGCGGGTGAACGCGGTGACGCCGGCGCTGTTCGCGCGGTTCAGAACGGCGCAGGACTACGCGGGCGCGCCTGCCGAGGAGATCGAGGGGTTCATCCGGTCAACGGGGTTCTTCCGGAACAAGGCGAAGAACATCCAGGCGTGCTGCGAGGGGCTGGTGCGGGAGCACGGGGGGGAGGTGCCGAGGGATATGGAGGCGCTGACGCGGCTGGCGGGGGTGGGCCGGAAGACGGCCAACGTGGTCCTGGGGAACGCCTTCGGGGTCGCCTCCGGGGTGGTGGTGGACACGCACGTCCGGCGGATCGCGAACCGCCTGGGCCTGACCCGACATCAGGACCCGGAGAAGATCGAGCAGGACCTGATGGAGCTGGTCCCGAAGAAGGACTGGGTGGACTTCTCCCACCTGCTGATCCACCACGGGCGGAGGACGTGCGAGGCGCGGCGTCCGGACTGCCCGGCGTGTCCGGTCAACAGGGATTGTCCGTCGAATGGGAAGTGCTGAGTGCTGAGTGCTGAGTGCTGAGTAGAAGCAGAGAATAAAGTTTTTTCGCCTTTACTCAGGACTCAGCACTCATTGCTCAGGACTGTCATGCCCCCATGTCCTTCTGCCTGCGGGCCTCCTGCCGCTTCTGGAACGCCTGTTTGAGCTTGTCGTCCACGTGCTTGTCGTGCATCTCGCGCTGGCGGGCCTCCATGGCCGAGGCGACGGAGGCGATCTTGGCCCGCTCGTTCTCCGGCTTCGAGTCGTCCTTGATGCGCTGCCCGATGGCGATCATCAGCTTCCGGTAGGTGTTCTGGTCCTCGGACTTGGGGTGGAGGGCGTAGAGGGGCGCGAACTTCAGGCCCAGGCCGCCCCGCTTGCGCTGCGCGCCCCGGTCCTCCACCAGGTCGCGGGGGAAGATGAGGAAGTTGTAGCGCCAGCCGCCCGTGGAGAGCTGGACCGTGCCGGCCAGGTTGAGGGGGAGGTAGACGAAGGTCTCCTTGCCGGCCTTGTTGGGCATGGTCCTCATCAGGGCCTCCCGGATCGGGTCGCTCACCTCGAACTCCAGCAGGAAGCCGAGGCCGGCGTTGATCTCGCGCAGGTTCTTGTTCGGGTCGCGGAGCATCATGGGGCGGGCGGCCTCGTGGTCCACGTCGGCCATGATCATCTCCGGGTGGGTGAGGGAGACCGTGTCCACCCCGCACTCCACCAGGACGAGGCCGGAGGTGACGGCCTTGATCCCCTCGGTCTTCTCGAGGAGGGTCGCAACGTCGTTCGGGACGCCCTCAAAGTAGCGCCCGCTCCCCTGGCTGCGCTTGCTCCATGGCCCTCCGCCGGGGAGGATGTAGACCTTGGGGGTGAAGATGTAGTTGGACAGGACATCCCTGGTGAGGGCGGCCGTGCGGTGGGAGAAGGCGCTCACGTCGGAGACGCGGACCTCCAGGACCTCCTCCCCCCGGACGAGGTACTCCTTCCCGAAGGCCTTCTCCGCCTGCTCCCGCGTCCCGCTCCAGGGTTTTCCGGGGTTGTTGGGGTCCTGCGGGACGTAGATGGAGGTGGCGAGGTAGACCCCCTTGGCCGTGAAGTTGAGGGTCTTGACCTCTTTCGTCGTGGGGATGGCCGCGCCGTAGTGGAACTGGATCGGCTCTCCGGGGGAGAGGGGCTGGTCCACGGGCGCGAAGCTCCCGCCCGTCTCGGACCGGGGCGCGCTCAGGAAGATGACGGGCCGCACCTCCTCGCCGAACTTCCGCAGGGCGTAGCCCCGGATGCTGCCCGTGCCCCGTCCGGCGTCGAGGGCCGTGCTCATGACGCGGGGCCGCTCGACTTTGGCCGTGACGGCCTCCTCCTTGAAGACCCGGAAGAGGCGGTTGAGCGTGTCCGCGTCGTGGAAGGTCGGCAGGCCCTCGAAGAGGGCCGCGTCCAGGACGCCGGGCGGCGCTGGCGCGGAGGCCTGGGGCGCTGCCGGGGCTTTTTTCACCTCTTTATTCTGGCCGAACAGGTTCATGGCGGCTCTCCTTTTGACAAGGCTGTTCCCCCTCTCCCGCTGGGAGGGCAGGGGTTGCGACCTCCCCAATATAATCTCTTTCCCGCCGTTCGTCAACCTTTAGATCAGGGGGCGCTGGACAGCAGCACCCGCATCATTCCCCGCAGGTTTTCCCCCTCCTCCTCATCCTGCTTCTCGTAGGTGATCACCACATCGGCCCGGCCGTCGGCGTTGAGGGGCATCGCCCTGACGCGCTGGCCGTTCCTCGGCAGCTTCACCCGAAAATAGAGGTCCGGCCTTTTTCCGAAGACGCGGGCGGGATGGCCGTAGAACCCCTGCAGTTCCGCCGCCTCCGCGCTGGTCAGGATGTCGAGCCGGCCGTCGCCGTTCAGGTCCTCCGCCTGATAGACCGGCTCCTCGTAGTGACTCTTGAAGTCGAAATTCACCGTAAAGCTCCGTTTGTAAGAGGGGGATGATGGGTAGCGGCCGTCTTTCCCCATGAGATACAGGGAGCCTTCCACGTCGACGGTCCTGGTGATCAGCATCTGGATGATCTGGGTCAGTCCAGCTTTGACGGTGGGGATGAAGAGGTCCAGCCTCCCATCCCCGTCGAAGTCCACGACGTCGGTGAGGACCTGGACGCCGCTCCCCTTGATGGCTTGATCGGGGGACTGGGGAAAGAGGCTTTGAGCGTCTGCCCTCCGGCCGTAGTAGACCTGGACCTGGGTTTCGGAGTTGAATATGCCTTTCTTGTGGGAGGTCCTCAAGACCACCAGGTCGATCCTCCCATCTCCGTTCAGGTCGGTGATCTTCGTGAGGATGGTGCGCTCATCCCGGTCGCCCTCCTGGCCCGTGCGGATGTTCTCCGTGCCCGCTGCGATGCGGTCGAACCGGACGTTGATCACCCGGTCGGGCGGGCCGCTGAAGCTGCCGTCGGGCCGCTGGAGGAAGGCGCAGAGGCTGTCGGCGTAGACGGTGAGGAGGTCGGGTCTTCTGTCGCCGTTGAAGTCAACGGTCAGGAACCTGGGGGTGTTTAATCCGGCATAGACGCCGAGGCCCACGGCCAACCGGCCGGCGGAGGGCGCCCAGATCGAGGGGATAAGGCCCGTCTCGACCGCGCCGGTGAGCCTGAGGAGGCCGTCAGGCCCTTTTGCATAGATAGCACAGCGGTCGAGCTGCGGGATGAGGACCTCTTCGACGCCGTCACCGTTGAGGTCGAGGATGAAGTCGAAGGCGGCGAGAGAGGAGGGGCTGGGGACCTGGAAGATGGAGGGGGCGTCGAGGATTTTCGACCCCTCTCCCCCCGGCCCCCTCTCCCCCAAAGGGAGAGAGGGGGAGAAAGGGCTGTTTTCGGGGGCGCAGGCGTAGAGGCCGTCGCGGGCGAGGAAGGCGATCTCCTTTCCGTGAGCGGGGAGCACGTCGCCGATGTCCAGGACCACGGCGCGGGGGTCCACGCGAAAGGAGCGCTGTGGCCCGGATGGAAACCCGGCGGCGGTCTGGTAGAAGATGGAGAGCCACCGCTCCCTGTGACCTGCCTCCCCTTTCGTGTGGAAGACGGTCAGGTCTCTGAGGCCGTCCTCATTGAGGTCTTCGGCCAGGTAGTAGCCGACGTCTCCGTCCACCCTGAGGTCGTGGACGCGGAAGGGGGGAGCGGAAAGGGCGGGGGAGGAGAAAAGCGTTGAACCGCAGAGGACAGCGGCAAGGATGCGGCGCATCAAAACCTTCTTCTCCCCTGGATCGTGAGCACCCAGTCGGCGCGGCGGCGGTCGAGGCGGCGGGCGACGTCGAGGCGGGCCTGCTGGCCGAGGGCCAGGGAGACGCCGAGGTCCGATTTGAAGTCGCTCCACTGCGCGTCGCCGAAGCCGGAGAGGAGAGAGGCGGAGGGGGGGCGGCGGCCGGTCCAGCCCGTGTCGAAGAAGAGGACCAGGTCGACGAACCTGAGGGCGTTCCGGAAGACGTAGTCGGCGTTGAACATGAGCATCCGGTTGCCGTGAAACTCCCGGAAGGTGTAGCCCCGGAGGGTGCCGAGGCCGCCCAGGTAGAGGAGGCGCAGGCTGTCCTGGGACGCCAGGCGGGCACGGCTGGCCAGGATTCCGCGCAGGACGAGGGTCTGCCGTCCGAAGGGCATCGCCTGGTAGCGGGTGACGGCGAGGGTCAGGCCGTCGTCATCAAAGTCCCGGAAGCGGCGCTCGTAGACGCCGGAGAGGAGGGTCCCGCTCCGGAGGAGGGGGTTGGGGGCGGTCCTGTCGAGGGCGACGAATATGGAGATAAGGCCCTCCCTCCCCTCCGAGATGCGGGGGTTGTCGCGGAAGGGGTCATCCCGGCGGAACAGGCTCCAGTGGGTGACCACGGGCATGTTCCGCAGTGCCGAGAAGGCCACGCGGACGCCGAAGAGACAGGGCTTGCGGTAGCGATGACGGGCGGAGATTTCGACGCCGTCCCTGGCCTGGAAGTAGTCCTTGTAGTCTCGCTTGGCGAAGAGGGCCATGAAGGTGTTCGCGCCGGTGGCGATGAGGGAGTCGTCGAGGCTGGCCGTCCGGTTGAAGACGGAGGCCGAGAGGTTCGTGTCTCCCCGGCGGAACTGGAGGCCGGCCTCGTGGCGCCACTCCCCGCTGGCGCGTCCGTAGCCGCCGGCGCTGAAGAGGCCGATGCCTCTCCACCGCATTGGGGCGAGGACGGCCTCCGCGCCGATGAAGAGGCCCTCGACCCGGTTGTAGCGGGTGGGGTGGAGGCTGAGGGAGACGCCCTTTTCGGGAAAGGTCCCGACGCGGGCGGGGGAGGGGGAGGCAACAGATAAGAGGAGCAGGGGAACGAATGTTAAAATCCAGGCCCTCACCCTCCCCCAGACCTGTGGATAAGGCCCTGGATGCCCCCTCCCTCTCCCGTACGTACGGGAGAGGGAGGGGGAACGGGGGTAGGAGAGGGCCTGTCTATTCCTTTTCAATGCCATAGAACTTGATCTTCTTGTGGAGGTTCGTGCGTTCGATGCCGAGCTCCCTGGCGGCCTGGGTGACGTTCCAGCCGTGCTCTTCGAGGATGGCCCGGATGTAGTCCCTTTCCACCTGCTCCCGGATCTCCCGGAGGCTCTTCCCCTGGGCGGAGACGTTGGCCCGCGCGATGGCCCTGGCGGCCCGGAGGTCGTCGGGCAGGTCCGAGGGGCCGATGGTCTCCCCGCTGACCATGATGGACAGGCGCTCGACGAGGTTGCGGAGTTCCCGGATGTTGCCGGGCCAGGCGTAGGCGCAGAGGATCTCCATCGCCTCCTCCGACACGGCCTTCTGACGGAACCCGTTCTCTTCGGCGTACTGGCGCGCAAAGTGACCGATGAGGGGGGGGATGTCGTCCCGGCGCTCCCGCAGCGGGGGGACGAAGATGGGGACGACGTTCAGGCGGAAGTAGAGGTCCTCGCGGAACCTCCCGCCTTCGACCAGCCTGGCGATGTCGCGGTTGGTGGCGGCCAGG
Source organism: uncultured Gemmatimonas sp. (assembly GCA_964428665.1). GTDB lineage: Bacteria > Latescibacterota > UBA2968 > SICM01 > SICM01 > SICM01. Next base: position 5,014 of record CAYRZX010000183.1, on the reverse strand, counting down.
ACGCGCACGTCCACGCGGATGGTCTGGGACCCGCCCACGCGCTCGAACTCCCCCTGCTCCAGGGCCCTCAGGACCTTGGCCTGGACGTTGAGGCTCATGTCGCCGATCTCGTCCAGGAAGAGGGTGCCGCCGTCGGCCTGGAGGAATTTCCCGTCGCGGGTCTTCACGGCCCCGGTGAAGGCCCCCCGGTCGCTCCCGAACAGCTCGCTCTCGATGAGTTCCTCGGGGATGGCCGCGCAGTTGACCCTGATGAAGGGGCCGTCGGCGCGCCGGCTGTTGCGGTGGACGGCGCGGGCGATCAGTTCCTTGCCGGTGCCGCTCTCGCCGAGGATCAGGACGCGGCCGCCGGTGGGGGCAACACGGCCCACCTGGTCGCGGATGGCCCGCATGGCCGGGCTGTCCCCGATCATCTCGAAGCGGGCCTCGGCCTCCTGCCGGAGGCTCCTGTTCTCCTCGGCGAGCGAGCGGGCCTGGAGGGCGTGTTCGAGGGTGAGGAGGACCTTCTCCCTGGAGAGCGGCTTTTCGAGGAAGTCGTAAGCGCCCAGGCGGGTGGCCTGCACCGCGTCCTGCACCGTGCCGTGGCCGGAGATCATGATGACCGGGAGGTCGACGGTCTGCGCCTTGATGCGTTTCAGGACCTCGATGCCGTCTATGTCGGGCAGGACGATGTCGAGGATGACGGCGTCCGGGCGGTGCTGCTCGGCCAGGGCCGCGGCGTGCGCGCCGGACTCGGCGCAGAGGACGGTGTAGCCCTCTCCGACGAGGATCATGTCCAGGGTCCGGCGGATGTTGCGTTCGTCGTCGACGACGAGGATGGTGGGTTTCATGAAAGGGCGAAGGATGAACAGCTATCAGCGTTCAGCTATCAGCTATCAGCGAAACCGGGTCTGCTTTGGCTGACGGCTGACGGCTGACGGCTGACGGCTGTATTTTCGTTTCGGCAGGCAGGCAGATCGTAAAGGCTGTGCCAGAACCGACCCGGCTTTCGACGGCGATCTGGCCGCCGTGCTGGTCCACGATGTTCTTGACGATGGCCAGGCCGAGGCCCATGCCGGTGCGCTTGGTGGAGAAGTAAGGCTCGAAGACACGGCTCAGGTGCTCCGGGGAGATGCCCCGCCCCGTGTCGGACACCTCCACCTCCACCCAACCTCCACTCCCCGACGGGGAGACCCCCTCCTCTTCCCCACCTCCCGACACGGAGAGTGGGCGACCCCATCCCCGCGTCTCCCCATCTCCGCGTCTCTCCTCCTCTGTTTCTCCGTTTCGTGTCGTTATCGTTATCCTTCCCCCCTCGCCGAGGGCGTCCTCCGCGTTTTCGATCAGGTTGATCAGGACGCGGCGCATCTGGGTCTCATCCACCAGCGCGGGGGGGAGGTCATCGGTCAGCGTCAGGGTCAGCGGGGCGTCGGCGTAGAGCCGGCTCACCTCGTCGATCAGGGCGTTCAGGTCCGTGGGGGCGACCCTCAGGTCGGGCAGGCGGGCGAAGTCGGCGAAGGCCCTGACCAAGTTCTTGAGGCTCTCGACCTCGTCGGTGACGATGTCCGCGCAGTCGTTCAGGAGCCTCCGGTAGGCCGCATCGTCCCCGGGGTATTTGTCCCGCATCTGCTGGACCGTGAGCTGGATGGGGGTGAGCGGGTTCTTGATCTCGTGGGCCAGCCTCCGGGCGATCTCCCGCCAGGCGGCCACCTTCTCCGCCTCCACGCGCTGCTGGCGGTTCTCCTGGAGGTCGGCGGCCATCCGGTTGAAGGAGTCGATCAGGAGGCCGATCTCATCGTCCCGGTGGCGGGGGATGCGGTGGCTCAGGTTGTCCCGCGCCAGCTCCCGCGTGCCCCGGACGAGGTCGCGCAGGGGGTGCGTGATGCCGAAGGCGATCCAGACGCCGACGAGGGCGGCCACCAGGAGCACGGCGGAGGAGACGGCCAGGAAGGCGTAAAAGAGCGCCCAGCGGAGGGCCTGTTCGTTGTTCAGCCGGATGTCCTCGTAGGTCTGCGCGGCCTGTTCGATGGTGAAGTAGGTCGGGTCGAGTCGCTCGGAGAGGGAGAGGGCGCCTGCCGTCCGGCCCCCGTCCCGGACCGGGACGAGCATCCTCAACAGGTCGCCCTGCCGCTCATCGCGATACAGGTAGGGGCCGCTCCGGAGGGCCTCCATCAGATCGTCCCGCGCGAGGGGCGCTACGACGGATGGGGAGCCCGTCAAGCGGACGATCTCGACCTCCGAGACGCGCTCGCCGCCCTCCTGGGCGGCCACGAGCCTCCGGAGCCGGGGGAGGTCCCCCGAATGGAAGGCGGCGGAGGCCTCCGGCGAGCGGGCGAGGCGTTCGCCGAGACGCCGGAGCGCCTCGCGGTGGTCGTTGTAGCTGGTCTTGGCCACCGAGAGGGCGCTGGACAGGACCGACCGGACCTCGTCGTTGATGCCGAGGTTCAGGCTCCGGTCCAGGAAGCTGCGCGCGACGAAGGAGAGGGCGAGGGCCGTGCCGAGGGTCAGGGCGATCAGGGCGATCACGATCCGGCTGCGCAGGGAGAGAGAAGGGGGTTTCACCGGACCTCCTCCAGGATGAATGGGCCGGCAAATCTGGGGATGAATGTGCCGAGGTCGACCCAGCCGGACCGCTCCTGCGACTTGGAGATGTTGAAAAAGAAGTCGATGATGTCGCCGAGGTCTACCCGGATGTCGCCGCGGGAGTCGTCGGCGTCCCCTTCTCCGGAGGGCTCCAGCCATTTCCGGGTCCTTCTGGCCTGTTCGGGGGTGACGGTGTTGGCCAGGACGCGGAACTTGAGGTTGAGGCGTTCGCCGGGGCGCAGGTCCTGGATCGAGGCCAGCTCCACCGCGTGGAGTTGCGTGCAGAACCGCTCCACGGCGTCGAAGGAGATGGTCCGGAGGGTGTCCGGGGGAGAGGCGCGTTTGAGCACGAGGTATTGCCCCTCCCAGATGTCGTGATGGACCTCGAACCCGACCTCCTTCTCGAACACGCGACGCCGGCCGGCGCTGAGGCGCAGCTCAACGACCAGGCCGGTCGTCAGGCCGGCCTGGATGGCGTTGCGGGTGCGGGGGGAGAAGAGGTCTTTGAGGCGCAGGTCGAGGAGGAGTCCCTTTCCGTCCGGGACGATCCGCCGGCTGACCACCGTGACTTCGTTGGCCGGGACATCCTGCCGCATTCCGAGGGTCAGGACCAGGGCGATGAGGATCGTCCTCAGGCACAACGTCCGCATAGGACCTCATACGCCGGCGCTGATGCCGCCGAGCCGGTGCGTCCGGACGATGAGGGAGCGGGGGCCGAACCCGAAGCTGAATTCGACCCGGTTCAGGAGGGAGACCCCGATCCCGAAGGTGCCGTCCAGGTCGCGCAGTTTGATGTCCTGCCCCTTCACCCAGACGTTGGCGGCCTCGCCGAACAGGTAGAACCGGCCGAAGCGCCCGGCCGGGACGGTGTAGACCGCCTCCACGGAGAGCATCTTGGTCCCCCCTTCAGGGCCGATGGCCCTGCGCTCGAACCCCCGGAGCTGGTACTCGTCGTCGAGGAAGATACGCTCATAGAACGGGGGGGTCCAGAGGAGGGAGCCCGCCTTGCAGCCGATGGACAGGACGTGCCCCGCCGGGAGGGGGATGTGCCCCGATGCCCTGACCTTAAGCCGGGCGAAGTGGGAGACGGAGCCGAGGAACACGGGGGAGTAATCGAAGGAGGCGACCAGTTCGGTCTGGGGACGCCTGCGGAGGGGCTCCTGCAAGGTCTTGCGGAACTCCATCCCGACCATCACCAGGGCGTCCCGGCCCCGGCTGTCGTCGACCTCGTTGGCGTAGGGCCCGAACGCCTCCGGTCTGTGGAGCCACCGCACGTCCACGTCCTCCGCCGAGTATTTGAAGATGGCCTCATATCCCCTGCCGAGGTCCCGGCCGAAGCCCACGACGCCGCCCAGGCGGCCGAGCTTGTAGACGCCGTTCCGGGCGGGGTTGCCCACCGAAGGGCCGACGGGCTGGCCGAGGCGCTGCGACTTCCGGAAGGCCAGCTCGGTGTCGGGGTAGAGGTCGCGCTCAAAGGCGGAGGCGTGGAGGTCGATGAGCAGGGAATACCGGGAGCCGAACAGATAGGGGTCGGCGTAGGTGCCCCCCCACCCCCTGCGGCGCTCTCCGAGGTCGTAGGAGACCCCGATCTTTTTGCCCTCCCCTCTCAGGTTGACGTAGCGGACGTCGCTCACGAGGGTGAAGCCGTCGAGTTCGCTGTACTCCCCTCCGGCGCTGATGTCGCCGAAGCGCTTCTCGTCGACGTAGACGACGACGATGGCCTTCCCTTCGGAGGTGCCGGGCCTTGAGGAGACGTGGACGGTGCGGAAGAGGCGCGTCCGGTAGAGGTCCCGCTGGCTGGCGACGAGGCGCCTGGGGGTGAGGAGGTCCCCCCGCTTCAGGTCCATCGAGCGGATGATGACCTCCTCCTTCGTGCGGTCGTTGCCCAGGATCTCGATCCGCTCGACGACGAAGGGGGGGCGCTCCTGGGCGCCGGGCGCGCTGGCGATGACCCAGGAGGCCAGGAGCAGGCTTGCAGAAAGGCGTTTCATGGCGCGTGACTCCGTGTTTGTGGCGTGGTGCGCGATGCCTGAAGTCGGTGCATGATTCACCTGTTCGCAAGAAGTATGCCGTGATGGGCAGGGGGCAGGGGGCAGGGGGGATATGGGATTTCCCCTCCTCTCCCTTGTGAAATGATAATACAACTGTATAGAATTTGCAACGGAAAAGGTAGACCCCTGGCCCCTCCCTGCCTCCCGATACGGAGAAGGGGGGACGCGGGGACGCGGAGACTCCCCGTATCACCGTGTCTCCGCGTCGGGGAGAGGGGAAGGGTGGAGGCTGCCTCGCTCCAGACTCCACTTCAGGAAGGGGGGGGTGACCAGGGTGGTGACGACGACCACGATCACCACCGAGGAGAAGAGGGCGTCGTCCACGGCGCCCAGGCCCTTGCCGATGGATGCGAAGATCAGCCCCACCTCCCCGCGCGGCACCATGCCCAGGCCGATGGCCAGCC
>CAYRZX010000182.1:0-13641 GCA_964428665.1 uncultured Gemmatimonas sp. | reverse complement strand
TGCAAAGGCACTCAAAGTCGTTGCGTTTTGAAGGGTTGTGTTGTACATTACGCGGGTCACAGGGCAGGGGCGATCCGTCGGATCGCCCCTACTATGCGCTGTTCTTAAGCCAGGGAGAAATTTCATGGACCTGAACCGGATGTGGTCGTCCCATAGAGCGCTCAAGAAGCGTTACGATGTCGTCATCATCGGCGGGGGGGTGCACGGCCTGGCCACGGCCTACTACCTGGGCAAGCGGGGCATCCGGGACGTGGTCGTGATCGAGAGGCGCTACATCGGCAGCGGGGCCAGCGGGCGGAACACGGCCATCATCCGGGCGAACTACCGGACGTCGGAGGGGATCGCCTTCTACGCGGAGGGCGTGCGGCTCTACGAGGCGCTGTCCAGGGAGCTGGACTACAACGTCCTGTTCTCGCAGCAGGGGCACCTGACCCTGGCGCACTCGGACCGGTCGGTGAACACCCTGCGGGAGCGGGCGGAGACGAACCGCTTGATGGGCGTGAACAGCTATCTGGTGGGGCCGGAGGAGATCCAAAGAATGGTCCCGGCCATCAACATCGATCACCACACCCGGACGCCGATCCTGGCGGCGCTGTATCACCCGCCGGGGGGGATCATCCGGCACGACGCGGTGGTGTGGGGGTATGCGCGGGGGGCTGACCGGATGGGCATTGAGCTGCATCCGTTCACGACGGTGACGGGCATCCAAGTGGAACACGGGGTGGTCAGCGGGGTGGTGACGGACCGGGGGGAGATCGAGACGCGGGCGGTGTTGAACGCCACGGCGGGCTACTGCTCGACGATCGCGAAGATGGTGGGGGTGGACCTGCCGATTGTGTCGCATCCGCTGCAGGCGCTGGTCACGGAGCCGATGAAGCCGCTCCTGGACAAGGTCCTGGTCTCGTCCAACCTGCACGTGTACATCAATCAGACGGACCGGGGGGAGTTCGTGCTGGGGGCAGAGATCGACCCGTACTCCTGCTACAGCACCCGGTCCACGCTCCCGTTCCTGGAGGGGTGCGCAGGGCACGCCCTGGAGATTATGCCGGACCTGCACCAGGTCCGGGTTCTCCGGCAGTGGGCGGGGGTCTGTGACATGACGCCGGACTTCAGCCCGATCATCGGGGAGGTGGAGGAGGTCAGGGGGTTCTTCCTGGACGTGGGGTGGGGGACGTATGGGTTCAAGGCGGGGCCGGTGGCGGGGTATCGGACGGCGGAGTTGATCGCCACGGGGGAGACGCCGGACCTGATCCGGCCGTTCGCGCTGAACCGGTTCCACGAGGATCAACTGGTGGGCGAGAAGGCGGCAGCAGCAGTATCGCATTAACAGCGATGCATGTAGCGCGGCGATTTATCGCCGCGTGGCAGGGGCGATCACAAGGATCGCCCCTGTTTTTTATTCCGCGTTGAGGCGCGACCAGGCCTCGGACCCGAAGGGGGCGACGCCGAACTCCTCCCCGGCCTCCATCAACGCCTCATAGATGTACTCCCCGAACTCGCGCGGGACGTGGAGGTGATAGGCGCTCCGGCTGTGCAGGAGCCGGGCGTAGACGCCGGCGACGCCGGTCTGGGCGCAGGCCATGTCCGGGAAGTTCGAGAGGTTGAAGCCGGTGAGCTTGTAGAGCAGGTCCCTCCGGCGTGGGCCGGCGACGGTGATCGACGCGAAGGCGGAGGTCATGTCGATGAGGTGGACTTCGCTTTCGCGGCCTTTCAGCTTTCCGGTCAGCGACTTTTGAACGGCGTCCAGGGCAGTCGCGCCGGTGATCAGGCAGAAGTGGTCTCCGGCCAGGCGGGCGCAGAGGCCCTCGCCGGCCGCCGCCATCCCGCCCCCCCCCAGGACGCGGTCCATCGCCCCGACGGCCTCCGGGACGCCGTAGGTGTAGGCGTCTTTGAGGAAGGCGAAGGCGTCGCCTCCTCTCACGTCGAGCTTGCCCAGGGGGCTGGTGTCGCAGAGGCCCACGCCTTTGTGGGCCGCTTCGACCTCCTGCTCGACGGAGGTGTAGGCCGCCGGGAGCTGCCAGCCGGCCTCGTCGGTCATCCGGGCGCGGCGGGCGAGGTGGAGGTGATGGAGGGCGGACAGCTTTGTGGGGGTTGAGGGCATGAAGGGTTCTCCGGGTGATCTTACATTCTCAGCCTGACGCCTTCAGGGTCGTAGAAGGGCCTGTGCGTGACCTGAGCCGCGACCTCGCGCTCGCGGAGGCGGATCTGGATGACCTCCCCCTCGGTGGAGGATTGGGCGGGGACCCAGGCCATGGCGATACCCCGGCCTGCGTGGGGGCTGCGCCGGGCGCTGGTGACCCGGCCGACGGACTTGCCGCCGGAGACGATCTGACACCCCTCCTCCGGGACGGCGTCCGGGTCTCTCAGGACGAGGCCGACGAGCCGATTCCTCAGGCCGCGCTTCCGGACCTCCAGGAGGGCCCGCTTTCCGACGAAGTCGGGCTTGTCGAAGTGGACCATCCAGCCGAGGTCGGCCTCAATCGGGTTGGAGAGGGCGTCGGTGTCCTGGCCGACGATGATGTGTCGCTTTTCGAGCCTCAGGACGCGCTGCGTCTCCACGCCGAAGGGGGCGATGCCGAGGGGTCGGCCCGTCTCCATGACGGCGTCCCAGAGGTGTTCCCCATATTCCGCCGGGTAATGGATTTCGTAGCCGAGTTCTCCAACGAACCCTATGCGGAGCAGGAGGGCCGGCGCGCCTGCGACCGGACCGCGCGCAGAGGCCATGTAGGGGACGGCGGCGGTGGAGAGGTCCAGGTCGGTCAGCTTCGAGAGGAGGTCGCGAACCCTCGGCCCGGCCACGTTGACGGCGGCGTAGGCGGAGGTGAGGTTCGTGACGGAGACGGACATCTTCCAGGCCGCGGCCCACCAGGTGAGCCACTGCTCCATGAACTCGATGTTGCCGGTGGTGGTGGTGAGGAAGAAGCGCTCCCTGCCGAGGCGCGTGACCGTGCCGTCGTCGAGGAGGATGCCGTCGTCCCCGCAGACCGCGCCGTAGCGCACCCGGCCCTGGCGGAGGCCGGACATCGCGTTGAGGTAGATGCGGTCGAGCAGGGCGCCGGCGTCCCGGCCGCGCACGTCCAACTTGCCCAGGGTGCTGACGTCGATGACCCCCACCCTCTGCCGGACGGCCTCGTATTCGCGCTCAGGGGTCGTGTAGACCTCCGGGCGGTCCCAGCCGCCGAGGTCGATGACCCTTGCGTTGAGGGCGACGTGGCGGTAGTGCATGGGGGTGCGTTTGGCCGAGTGGCGCATCGGGCCGGCCAGGGCGCCGAGGGGGACGGGCGCAAAGGGGGGGCGGGAGGTGGTCGCCCCGGTCTCGGAGATGGAGCGGCTGGTCTCGCGGGCCGCGATGGCGATGGAGGCCATCGCGCAGATGCGGCCCTGACAGGGCCCCATCGTGACGGTGCTGTAGCGCTTGAGTGTCTCGATGTGGTCGAACCCTTCGCGGACGGCGTCGCAGAGGTCCTTCTCGGTCACGTCCTCGCAGAGGCAGACAAATTTTTTCCCGGTTCCCCCACGGACGACGGGGGAGGACGCGCTCTGCGGCCTGAGGTCATACTCGCGCGCCTGGAGGTCGCGGCGGTACTCCTTTAGGGCCTCCAACGCCCCAGGCCCGCCCAGGCCGAGGGCCTGCGCGGCGGAGAGGCCGGCGATCTGGCCGTCGAGCAGGATGGCCGGGAGGTCGTGCAGGCCGTTCACCTGGCCGGCGGCGAAGAGGTCGGGGGGGAGGTCTTTGGCGACGATCTCGCCGAGGGCAGGGGCGTGGTCCACCGAACACCCCCCCTGATGGAGCAGGGCGAGGGCGGGGGTGTAGCCCACGGACAGGGCGATGAGGTCGCAACTGAGTCTCTGCTCGGAGCCGGAGATGGCCCCGCCCCTGGTGTCCGTGCGGGCGAGGACCGCGCCGGAGACGCGGCCGCGCCCCTGGGCCTTTAGAATGGTGTGGGAGGCGAGGACCGGGACGCCTGCGGACCTGAGCTGTGCGAGGGCTTTGGACTCCGGAATTTCGGCCCGGCCCTCGGCGACGGCCTCGACGTGGACGCCGGCGCTCAGGAGGTCCTTAGCCACGACGAGTCCGGCGTCGTTGGAGGAGACGACGAGGGCGCTTCTGCCGGGGGGGACGCCGTAGAGGTGGATCAGGCGCTGGACGCCGCCTCCGAGGAAGACGCCGGGGAGGTCGTTGTCCTGGAAGACGAGGGGGCGCTCGAAGGCCCCGGCGGCGATGACGATGCGCCTGGCCCGGACGTGGATGACGCGGCGGCCCTGGCTGACGCCGAGGAGATGGCCCTCGTAGAGGCCGAAGGCCGTGGCGTTGCTGAGCGCCTCGATGTTTTCGGCCTGAGAGACTTCGGCGGTTAGGCGGCGACCGACCTCGAAGCCGGGCTCTCCGTTGAGGGGGGTTGTCTGGAAGCGGAGGTGGCCGCCCAGGGCCGGCTGGTCGTCGATCAGGACCACCCGCGCCCCGGCCTTAGCCGCCTCGATGGCCGCAGCCATGCCCGCCGGGCCTCCGCCGACCACGGCGACGTCGGTGTGCCGGTGGGTGTGCTCATAGCGCATCTCGTGGGCGTCGTGCCGGGTGCGGTCGATCTGGCCGAGTCCGGCGGCGTGGCGGAGGATGCCCTCGTAGAGGGGCCACATGGAGCGGGGCCGGATGAACCGCTTGTAGTAGAACCCGACGGGCAGGAGGAAGCTGAGGCGGTCGTTGACGGAGAGGAGGTCGAAGTCGAGGGAGGGCCAGGCGTTCTGGGGTTTGATCCACATCCTGTCCCGCACCGGCTCCGCGCAGACGCGCACGTTGGGCGTCCCGTTCACGTTCATCAGGCAGTTGGGGCACTGGCCTGACACGCAGAAGAGGCCGCGCGGGCGGTGGTATTTGAAGCTCCGGCTGAATGCCCGGACGCCCGCCGCAAAGAGGGCGGAGCCGACGGTCTCGCCCGGGTGCGCCGGGATGTCGCGGCCCTCGAAGTGGAGGGTGACGGTCTGGTGGGCGTCGAACTGGTGGGTCGGGTGAGGGGGGAGGCGGTTGCTGTCGTGCGAGGCCATGGAGGTCCTTTCGTACAAAACTACGCAAAGGCTTTATAGAGGGCCTTCACTGCGGTCTCGTAATCTTTTTGGTCCACGCCCACGATGATGTTGATCTCGGACGAGCCCTGGTCGATGATGCGGACGTTGACGCCCGCGTTCGCCAGGGCCGTGAACACGCGCGCGGCCACGCCCACGCGGTAGGCCATCCCCTCCCCGACCGTGGCGATGAGGGCCAGGCCGGGGGTGATGTCCACGCGGTCGGGCTCCAGGATGCGCTGGATGTCCTGCCGGATGGCCTCCTCCTTCCCGGCGATCTCCTCGTCCTCAACGATGACGGACATGGAGTCGATGCCGGTGGGGGAGTGCTCGTAGCTCATGCCGTGGGATTCGACGATCTCCAGGACCTTCCGGCCGAAGCCGTGCTCCTTGTTCATCAGGGCCTTCTCGATGTAGACCATGCTGAACCCCCGCTTGCCCGCGATGCCGATGACGCCCGTGCCGGAGGCGTCCCGGGAGGGGAGGACGAGGGTGCCGGGGTCGTCCGGGGCGTTGGTGTTCCGGATGTGGATGGGGATGCGGAGCTGCCGGACGGGGAAGATGGCCTCGTCCTGGAGGACCGTGGCGCCCATGTAGGCGAGTTCCCGCAGCTCGCGGTAGGTCACCTCGCGGATGGGCCTGGCCTCGGGCACGATGCGCGGGTCGGTCATCAGGAAGCCGGACACGTCGGTCCAGTTCTCGTAGGCCTCGGCGCGCACGGCGCGGGCGACGACGGCCCCGGAGATGTCGGACCCGCCCCTCGGAAAGGTGCGGATGGCGCCGTCGGGGTTGGCCCCGTAGAAACCGGGGATGATGAAGAGGCCGTCGCCCTGGAGCAGACCGGCGAGGCGGTCGTAGGTCCGGTCGTCGAGCCGGCCGTCCGGCGCGAAGAGGATGCCTTCTGCCGGGTCTATGAAGCGGGCGCGGAGGTAGGCGGCCAGGATACGGGCGCTGAGGTACTCGCCGCGCGAGGCCACGAAGTCTCGCGCGGCCCCGCCCTGGGTCTGCTGGCGGACCTCCTCCAGGAGGCCGGCGACGTCCAGGTTGACGCCGAGGTCCCTGGCGAGTTCGAGGTGCCGGTCCCGGACGATGTGGAATGGCTCGGATATATCCAGGCCGGCGTGGGCGAGTTCGTGGCAGAGGTAGAGCAGGTCGGTGACCTTCTGGTCGTCCTTTTTGCGCTTGCCCAGGGCGGAGACGACGACGTGGCGCCGGCGGGCGTCGGCGCGGAGGATGGACTCGATCTTGCGGACCTGGCCCGCGTCGGCGACGGACGTGCCGCCGAATTTGCAGACGATGGATCCCACAGGGTACTCCGTTCACAAAGGGCAGGGGCAAGCCCTGCCCCTATTCCGTGTGCGTCTTCTTCCAGCCGGGGCCGCCTCCGAACGGCCTGGTCGTGCCGACGAGGGGGAGGCCGGTGATCATGGAGGATTCGAGGGTGAGGGCGCGCATGTCCTCCGGCTCCAGGTCGTGGACGTCGGACTTGCCGCAGGCGCGGGCGATCATCTGGATTTCGAGCGTCGTTGCGTGGAGGAAGTTGGCCACGCGGTCGGCGGCCTCGTCGATGGGGAGGCGCTTCATGAGTTCGGGGTCCTGCGTGGTGATGCCGACCGGGCACAGGCCCGTGTGGCAGTGGTGGCAGGCGTGGGGCTCGGCGCCGATCTTGCGGTAGTCCTCCACGTAGAGGGGCCTGTTGCAGTTGAGGGCCATGAGGGCGGCGGTGCCGACGTAGATCGCGTCCGCGCCGAGGGCCATGACCTTGGCCGCGTCGGTGCCGCTCCGGATGCCGCCGGCCATGATGAGGTGGACCTGGCCGTAGAGGCCGAGGTCCTCGAGGGCGGCGCGGGCCTCGCAGACGGCGGCGAGGGTCGGGATGCCGGTGTGGTCCATCAGCAGCTCGGGGGAGGCGCCGGTCCCCCCCTCCATGCCGTCGATGACGACGACGTCGGCCCCGGCCTTGGCCGCGAGCTTGACGTCGTCGAACACGCGCGAGGCGCCGATCTTGACGAAGATGGGGACCTGCCAGTCGGTGGCCTCCCGGAGCTCCTCGATCTTGAGGATCATGTCGTCCGGGCCGAGGAAGTCGGGGTGCCGGCAGGGGCTGCGCTGATCCACGCCGGGCGGGAGGTCGCGGGTGCGGGCGATCTCCTCGGAGACCTTGGAGCCGAGGAGCAGGCCGCCCGTGCCGGGCTTGGCGCCCTGGCCGATGGTCAGCTCGATGGCGTCGGCGACCTTCAGGTGGTGGACGTCGATGCCGTAGCGGGAGGGGAGGACCTCGTAGATAAGGGTCCTGGAGTTCTCCCGCTCCGCCGGGAGCATGCCGCCGTCGCCGGTGGTGGTGGAGGTGCCGGCCTTCGTGGCCCCCCGCGCGAGGGCCACCTTGGCGTTGTAGGAGAGGGCCCCGTAGCTCATGCCGGTGATCATGACCGGGATGTCCAGATGGATCGGGCGCCGGGCATGGCGCGTGCCGAGGACCGTGGCCGTGTTGCACTTCTCCCGGTAGCCCTCCAGGGGGATGCGGGTGAGGGTGCAGGGGAGGAAGGTCAGGTCGTCCACCGAGGGGACGGGGCGCCTGCGCAGGGTTCCGAAGCCCCGGATGCGGTAGCGGCCGAGTTCGGCCTTGACGTGGATGTCCTCGATGGCCTCCGGGGTCCAGTGCGAGCCCTGGCGTTTCACCTCGTGGCCGGTCAGAGCGCCGTCTTCCATACGTCCCACTCCTTCTTGTCAAAGCTCCAGAGCCGTCGGCCGGCCACGACCTTTTTCAGGCGGGGCGGCATCGGGATGTCGAACGGTTGGAGGGCTGCGGCCACCTCCGTCAGGTCCTCCGGGGTCGGCTCCTGGATCACGGCGTCGTTGCCGAGGTCGTCCGCTCTCCCACCGACGAAGATGCGGCCTTCGTACATCGAGTCGCCCAGGGCCTCGCCCGCGTCGCCGCAGAGGATGATGGTCCCCTTCTGCATCATAAAGCCGGTCATGTAGCCGCAGCTCCCGCCGATGATGAGCGTGCCGCCCTTCATGGCGATGCCCGCGCGCGCGGCGGCGTCTCCCCGGATGACCACGGCGCCGCCCCGGATGGAGGCGGCCGCGCTGTTCCCGGCGTTCTTTTCGACGAGGACGGTACCGGACATCATGCACTCGGCCAGGCCCCAGCCGGCGCTCCCCCGGACCTCGATGCGGGGGCCGTCTCCCATGCCTCCGCAATAGTAGCCGACGCTCCCGTCGAACACGATCTTCGCGGGGTTCAGGAGGGCCACGGCGAGGTTGTGCCGCGCCGCCGGGTTGCGGACGAGGACCTCCGGGGCCCCGGCCTCGATCCGGCGTTTGATCTCCTGGTTGATCTCGCGGGGGGTCCTGCCCTCGCAGTCGATGGCGTTCAAGATGACCTCTGGTTACAGGTTGAAGCTTGAGTAGGGGCGACCCACCGGGTCGCCCCTACCAGGTGTTCGCGCCTGTTTTTATGCGGCTCTGGCCGCCCTGGACGGGAGCTTCCAGACCCGCACGGTCTTAGGCTGCGGCTCAAGGGTCTCGAAGGCCGTGCCGAAGGCCCGCCGCAGGGCGACCTCTTCCGTGGCGACGGCGACGAAGGCGTCGGTCTCGGCCACGATCAGGGGCTTCAGGCCGAAGGGGTCCTTGGCGAAGCCGACGGCGTCTGCGGTGGCCGTCAGGTAGCTGAAGGAGCCGTCGAGGTCCCGGATGGAGGCGCGGAGGGCCTCCTCCAGGTCGTCCCCCTTCCGCATCCGCTCGGCCAGGTACATGCCGATGATCTCGGAGTCGTTCTCGGTGTAGAACCGATGCCCTCTCATCTCGTACTGACGGCGCAGCTTGTGGTAGTTGGTGATGTGGCCGTTGTGGACCGTGGCCAGGTCCGGGACGCCGTGCGCCCAGAAGGGCTGCGAGTGGCTCAGGTCCACCCGGCTCTCGGTGGAGAGGCGGGTGTGGCCGATGCCGTGCGTGCCCCGGAACGAGGCGATGCCGTAGGCCCGGTCCAGGTCGTCCGGGGAGCCGACCTGTTTGGCGATTTCGAGCCGGCGGCCGGCGCTGATGACCTCCACATCGGGGGCTGAGGATTCGACCTCGCGCTGGAGGGCGTTCAGGTCGCTGACGCCGTCGACGATCAGGCGGAGGTAGGCCGAGAGGACGGAGGCGCCGCGCACCTTCCCCATCCGCTCGACGCGGGACCTGATCCGGTCGGCCCGGTCCTTGAGGTCTCCGCCCTCTCCGAGCTTGACCCGCAGGGTGAGGGCGCCCTCTCCGGCGTGGCCGTAGAGGGCCACGCCCGACGAGTCGGGGCCGCGGGCGCCGAGGGCCTGGAGCATGGAGAGCAGGACGCTGCCGAGAGGGCGGTCAAATGAGCCGGTTTTGTTTAGATAGCCGATGATTCCACACATAATGACCTCTTTCACCGCTTGAAGGAGAGCACCGCTTCGATGACCTGATCCACCTGCGCGTCGGTCATGTCCGGGAACATGGGGAGGGAGAGGATGCGCTCCCAGACCCGCTCCGTCACGGGGCAGGATGCGCCGCTCCCCTGGTAGTAGGGGTGCAGGTGGACCGGGCGGTAGTGGACGCCGGTGGTGACGCCGCGATCCATGAGGTAGTCGTGCAGCCCGTCCCGGTCGTCCACCTTGATGTGGTAGATGTGCCACGCGCTCTGCGCGCCGTCCCGCTCCGGGGGGCATTCGATCCAGTCCGCGTCCCGGAGGCCTTCGTTGTAACGGGCCGCGATCTCCCTCCGCCGCCGGTTGGCCGCGCTCAATTTCCGGAGCTGCACCAGGCCGATGGCCGCGGCGATGTCGTTGAGATGGGCCTTGAAGCCGAGTTCGTGCACGGCGTAGTCCCAGTTGTAGGTGGTCCCCTGCTCCGTGCGGGACCAGGTGTCCCTGGAGATGCCCATCCACCGCCATTCCCTGAGTCGCCTGGCGTAGGCCTCGTCGTTCGTCGTCACCATGCCGCCGTCGCCGCAGCTCAGGTTTTTGATGGCGTGGAAGCTGAAGCAGGTGAGGGGGGAGAGGGTCCCGACCCGCTGGCCTTTGTAGCTGGCCCCGCAGGCGTGCGCGGCGTCCTCGATCACGGCGATGCCCCGCGCGGCGGCGATGGGGTGGATCTCGTCCATGTCGCAGGGGTGGCCGCCGTAGTGGACGGGGAGGATGGCCCGCGTCCGGCCGGTGATCTTCCTCTGGGCGTCCTTGACGTCGATGCAGAGGGTGTCGGGCTGCACGTCCGCGAACACGGGCCTGGCCCCCCAGTAGACGGCGGCGTGGGCGGTGGAGATGAAGGTGATGGCCGGGACGATGACCTCGTCGCCCGGCTTCAGGTCGAGCAGGCCGAGGCTCAGGTGGAGCGCCGCGGTGCAGGAGCTGAGGCCGACGGCGTGTCTGGCCCCCACAAAGTCCGCGAACTGTCTTTCAAACTCCGCCGTCCTGGGGCCGAGGCCCAGCCATCCCGACTGGAACACCTCCCGCAGGAGGTCCAGTTCTTCCTCTCCCAGGGACGGTTTGAAGAGTGGAATCATGAAGACCTCATCTTACGCCGACGTATTTCAGGCGCAAAAAATAGCGCGCTGCGCGCCTTTTGTCAATGTTTTCGTGCCGGGACGCGCAGGAGGGCGCGGGCCTAATCCCCATCTCCCCTCAGGTGGCTGATCCCCTCCGCCGTGCCGAACCAGACCCCGTCCTTCTCGCGCAGGACGGCCTGCACCCGGTCGTTCACGAGGCCGTCGGCGCGGGTGAAGCGTCGCCACGCCCCGGTCTTCCGGTCGAGGCGCATCGCCCCGATCTCCGTGGCCACCCAGACGTGTCCGGGGTCGACCGCGACGCCGGCAATGGGCCGGCCGGCCAGCTCCGGGAGGGGGTAGCGGGTCGCGCTGTCGCTCCGGACGCTCAGGCGGACGAGGCCGGGCGGGGAGAGGACGCCGAACCAGACCTCGTCCTCCGGGCCTGCGGCCACGGACGTGATTTCGCCCGACAGGTCGCCCCTGGGGTCCTGAAACCGCTTCCAGGCCGCTGACCCGACCGGGCACCGGAAGACCCCCCGGCTGGTCCCGGCCCAGAGGAAGCCCGCCCCCTTCTCCAGGTCGTAGATGTAGGTGTTCTTGCCGCCGGCGATGGAGAGGGTGGAGTCCCCCGGGACGCTCAGGAGGGTCAGGCCGGTGGGGGTGCCGACCCAGAGCCATCCGCCGTCCCGCAGGGCATCGGTCACCTGCGTCCCGGGGACGCCCCGGAAGCTCCGGTAGGTGCGCCAGACGCCGCTCTCCTTCTCGTAGCGGATCAGCCCGCTGAACGACGTGAACCAGACGTTCGCGTCGTCGGGGAGGATGGAGAGGACGTCGGCCCCGTCCAGGCCGAACACCGCGCCTGCCTCGTAGGTGGTCCAGGTCCCCTCCCGGCGGTTGTAGCGGGTGATGGCGCCCCCGGCGTTGAACAGCCCGCGGCTCCGGGCCTCGAAGGCGGAGGTCTCCCCTTTCAGGCCGCCGACCCAGAGGTCGTCCCCGTCCGTCCCGAAGGCGGTGACGTTGTTCTCCGCCGGGCCGCGGGGCATCAGGTCGAGCATCCTGTCCCGGACGTCCGCCACGCCCACGCCGAGGCCCCAGGTCCCGACCCAGATGTGGTTCCACCGGTCCACGAGGCGGCCGGTGACCCGGTAGGTCCGGAAGAGGCGGTCCCGGATCTCATCCTCCTGCAGGAAGAGGCCCGGCTTCAGGAAGAGGGTGCTCAGGTTGAAGGTGTCCTTGAACGCATCCGCGGGGGTCTCCTCCGGGAACCGGGCCGACGGGAAGAACATCTCGCTGGCGGGTCCCCACCGGTCCACGCCCCCCGGGGTGTCGATGTAGAGTTCCCCCATCCGGTGGTCGTAGGCGATGCGGCGCACCCGGTTGTCGCGAAGGCCCTCGGCGGTCGTGAGGGGTTTCTCCTCTTTTCCGGTGAACAGGTTGAAGCGCCGGACGCCGCCGGTCGTCCCGGCGTAGACCTCCCGGTCCCCCTCGGCGAAGGAGGTCACGTAGTTCATGTTCGTGTAGGTCGTCCAGTCCCGGCGGTCTGCGGCGTGGACGGCACAAGGGATGCACAGGAGCAACAAGAAAAGGTAACGGGTGATCATGGCTCTACTCTATTCTGTAGACCGTCATGGTGTCTCTTCTTCGCCGCCGACGCCGGATGAGCAGGGCCCCCGCGATAAAGCCGCCGATGTGGGCGAACCAGGCCACGCCGCCCTGAGCGCCGGCGTCCGCCGAGGCGTTCATGAGCTGGATGAGGAACCAGAATCCGAGCACGATCAGGGCCGGGACCCGGATGACCCGGATGAAGATCAGGAACCAGAACAGGACGAGCACGCGCGCGCCAGGGAAGCAGACGGCGTAGGCGCCGAGCACCCCCGCGATGGCCCCGCTGGCGCCGACGAGGGGGATGCGGGAGTCGGGGGCGGAGGCGATGTGGGCCAGGGTGGCGATCACCCCGCAGAAGAGGTAAAAGAGGAAGAAGCGGGTGTGACCGAGCAGGTCCTCGACGTTGTTCCCGAAGATCCAGAGGTAGAGCATGTTGCCGCCCAGGTGCAGCAGTCCCCCGTGCAGGAACATGGCCGTGATCAGGGTGAGGTAGAGGGGGATCGGCGTGGGGGAGACCGAATCGGCCAGGTGGGTGATCTCAAAGGGGATCGTTCCCATTTTCATCGTGAAGACCGCATTGCCCATGTCCCCCAGCGAGAACTGATAGAGGGACACCGAGACGTTGGTCAGGATGAGCAGGATCGTCACCAGGGGAAAGGAGCGCGTGGGGTTGTCGTCTTTGAGGGGGATCATAGTCAGCGATGAACGATGAATGATGAACGATGAACGAAAAACGCAACAGGACAGGGACAAGATACATGTCCAGGCTCAAAAAAGCAAGTTCCAAAGCGAGAGGTCGTCGGCCATAAAAAAGTCCTTTGAGCAGGGCGGGGGGAATCTCTATATTTCACCTACTTATGGCCAGAACACGTCAGATGGTAGCGGCGGCGCTCTGCCTGGCCCTCGCGGAGGGGTGCGGGGGGGACATCGCCGGGCTGGCGGCGGACGGGAGCCTGACCGCGGCCCGGCTGGACTCTCTGATGGCCCTCCCCACGGGGGTCTACGTGGAGGCGCGGACGACCATTCAGGCGCCTCCGGAGTCGGTCTGGACGGTCTTCAGCGATTTCAACCGCTGGCGGGCGTGGGACCCGAGCGTTTTGCGGGTGCAGACGACCGAGGGGGATGCCCTCGAATGGGGGCTCCATTTCACGCAGACGTATGCGACCAGGCCGGTGGAGGTGACGGCCCGAAACGTGGTCGTCCGTCTCGTTCCGGGCCGGGAGGTGGTCTGGAAAGGGGCTGTGGTCGGCCTTCACATCCTCCACGCGACCACCTTTCAGCGCACGGAAGATGGGCAGACGGAGGTGGTCAGTCGCGAGCGGATGGCAGGTCCCCTCGCCCATCTGTTCCGGGACCGGCTCCGGGCGGAGGCGCAGCGGGCTGCGCAGCGGGCCCTCCAGGGCCTTCGGGCCTTCTGCGAGGCTCACCGTCCGGAGACATACCCGGCTCCGCCGCAGGCGGCGGACACCACGGCGGTG
>CAYRZX010000181.1:10583-13696 GCA_964428665.1 uncultured Gemmatimonas sp. | reverse complement strand
TATGATCGCCCTCTCTCTCCAGGCCGTCACCAAACGCTACGGCGACTTCCTCGCCGTGGACCGCCTCTCCCTCGACGTGCCCGCCGGGACCATCACCGGCCTGCTCGGCCCGAACGGGGCCGGCAAGACCACGACCATCCGGATGATCCTCAACATCATCGCCCCCGACGAGGGGCGCATCGCCCTGTTCGACCGCCCCCTCGACGACCGCGCCAAGGATCGAATCGGCTACCTGCCGGAGGAGCGCGGCCTCTACGGCAAGATGAAAGTCGACGAACTCCTCCACTTCTTCGCCGGCATCAAGGGCGCGGAGGGGCCTGAGGCCGACGCCCGCATCGACGAATGGCTGGAGCGGATGGGGCTTTCGAGCTGGAAGGGACACCGGACGGACGCCCTCTCAAAAGGCATGCAGCAGAAGGTGCAGTTCATCGCCACGGTGGCGCACGACCCCGACCTGATCGTCCTCGACGAACCCTTCACCGGCCTCGATCCCGTGAACACCGACGTCCTGAAGGACATCCTGTTCGACCTCAGGAGCCGGGGCAAGACGATCCTCCTGTCCACCCACCTCATGGACCACGCCGAGCGCCTCTGCGACGGCATCTGCCTGATCAACCGGGGGCGAAACGTCCTGAGCGGGAGACTGTCTGAAATCAAGCAGGCGCACAGCGACCTGGCCGTCCGGCGCACCGTCGTCGTGGAGCCGTCCCTGAACGACATCTTTCTGAAGATCGTCAAATCGTAGGGGCGACCGGCCGGTCGCCCCTACAAGGTCACAACCTATGAACAAACTCCTCAAAATCATCCTTCGCGAGTACATCACCCGCGTCCGCACGAAGGCGTTCGTCATCGGGACGGTCCTGGGGCCGGTCTTCATGGTGGGGGTCAGCGTCGTCCCCATCCTGCTGGCGCGCGCCCCTGCGGAGCGCCAGCGCGCCATCGCCGTCCTGGACCTCTCGGGGGCCCTTTACGCCCCTCTCCGCCAGGCCCTCGACGACACCCTGAAGGAGGGCAAACCCCGCTACCTGCTCGTCCCGGCCGGCCTGGACGGAGACCTCGAATCGACCAAACGGAGGCTGAACGCGGACCTGGAGCGCGGCGCGATCCACGCCTACGTCGTCATCTCGGAGGATGTGTTGGGCCAGGGGGGATCGGACTACTACGCGAAAACGGCGGGGGATCAATCGGAGATCCGGAGGCTCAGGGAGGCGATCCATCGGATTGCGGTGACGGAGCGGCTGCAGCGCGCAGGGCTGGACGCCGAGAAGGTGCGAGGGCTGATCAAAGGGGTTGAGCTGCGAACGGTCAAGGTGCAGGAGGGGAAGGAGCGGAAGGGGGGATTTCTGTCAGACTACCTGGGGACACTCGTCTTCGTCATGATCCTCTACTTTGCCATCCTCTTTCACAGCGCCTCGCTCATGCACAGCATCATCGAGGACAAGAACTCTCGCGTCATCGAGGTCCTCCTCGCCTCCGTGACCCCGGCGCAGCTGATGGGAGGCAAGCTCCTGGGCGTGGGCGCGGTGGGGCTGACGCAGAGCCTGGTCTGGGTCCTCTCCGCCGCGGGGGCCTCGGCGTATGGGTTTCGGGCCCTGGCCTCGGACGCGCCGTTTCCGGCCTTCTCGGCGACGTTCCTGGCCTTCTTCTTCATCTTCTTCGTCCTCGGCTTCCTCCTCTTCGCGTCGCTCTACGTCGGCGCAGGGTCCCTCTGCAACTCCACCCAGGAGGCGCAGTCCCTCGTGTTCCCCATCACCCTGATGCTGGTGGTGCCGATGATGACGATGGGCGCCGTCATCCGACAGCCCGACAGCGGCCTGTCCGTCGCCCTCTCCCTCATCCCCTTCTTCTCCCCCATCACCATGTTCATACGGATCAACCTGCTGACGCCCCCGGCCTACCAGGTCATCCTCTGCCTCCTCCTGCTCGTCCTCGCCATCTTCTTCACGGTCCGGCTGACCGCCAGGCTCTTCCGGGTGGGCGTCCTGATGTACGGCAAGCGCCCCACCCTGCCGGAGATCGTCCGGTGGATGCGAACGGCGTAGGGGCGACCCACCGGGTCGCCCCTACTTATTTTCCACGACCTTATTTTCCACGATCATCGCCGTCATCTCCGCCTCCGCCACGACCTGCCCGTCCACCGTGGCCTTCCCGGCCATCTTGCACACATTCCGACGCCGCTGCACCAGCGTCACCTCCATCCGGAGCTGGTCCCCCGGCCCCACCGGCCTCCGAAACCGGGCGTTGTCGATGGCCATAAAATAGGGCGTCACCTCCGCGCCCTCCTCGACCTCCCCCATCATCAGCAGCCCCCCCGTCTGCGCCATCGCCTCCACGATCAGCACGCCCGGCATCACCGGCCGGCCGGGGAAGTGCCCGGCGAAAAACGGCTCGTCCGCCGTCACGTTCTTGATCCCCACGACCCGCTCCCCCGGCGCCAACTCCACGACCCGGTCCACGAACAGGAACGGATACCGGTGCGGCAGGATCTTCTGAATCGCGTGGATGTCCAGGGTCATCGACCGGGCGCTCCTGCCTTCGTCGCGGGCGACCCCTTCTTCTTGGCCTCCAGGTCCTTGTTCAGCTCCTCCAGCACCTTCTGCGTGATGTTGTGCTCCTCCTTCGCGTAGGCGATCTGGTTGGCGTTGAACACAAAGTCGTAGCCGCCCGCCTTCGCCACCCGCTCCAGGATCGCGTTCACGTCCTTGTAGATCGGCTCCGAAAGCTCGGCGTTTTTCTGCGCCAGACGCCCCCCCGGAGCCGTCAACTCCGTGGCGAACTTCTGGATGTCCATCATCTTGGCCTCGATCTCCTTCTGCATCTCCAGCTTCTTCGCCTCGCTCAGGAGCAACTCCTGGCGCTTGTAGTCCTCCTGGAGCTTCTTGATGACGTTCTCCTTTTCGGCGTACTGTTTCTGCTGCTCATCCTCAAAGCGTCTGTACTCGCCCTGTGCGTCCATGAACGGCCTGTATTCCGCCAGAATTTGATCCGTGTCCACGTAGCCGAACTTCATCTGCGCGAACGCCGGGGCGCTCAGCGCGAGCGCGGAGACGACCAGAATCCCCAGGCCAAGAAAAACCGTCCTCTTCATGTGACTTTGAACCTCCCCTTGAAAA
>CAYRZX010000181.1:0-10483 GCA_964428665.1 uncultured Gemmatimonas sp. | reverse complement strand
CCCCAGGCCAAGAAAAACCGTCCTCTTCATGTGACTTTGAACCTCCCCTTGAAAAACAGTGGTCAGCGGTCAGTGATCAGTGATCAGTGAAGGCAGTTGTTTTTTCTCATCACTCGTCACTGACCACTCATCACTGTCTCTAAAACTGCTGCGGACCGAACTGGAAGTGCGTGATCATCTGCACGGGCTGCCCGTCCACCCGGCGGCGGTCGAACCCCCACCCGAAGTCGAAGCCCAGGATGCCCACCACCGGCGCGAAGATGCGCACCCCGAACCCGGCGGAGCGCCGCAGGTCGAACAGGCTGATCTCGCCCGTGTGCTCCCAGGCGTTCCCCGCGTCCACGAACGCCAGCAGGTAGACCTGATTCTTGACCACCGGGAAGCTGGCCTCCACGTTGTAGATGAGCATCGCCCTCCCCCCGACCAGCCCGGAGGCGTCCCGGGGGCCAATGGACCGGTCCTCGTAGCCCCGCAGGACCGTCCCGTCGATCAGGTCCACGCCCCCCGGCGTGAACCGCTCGTTGAACGGGGCGGTGGACCCCCGGAAGCCCGCGATCAGCCCGACCTGCTGTTTGAAGCTCAGGGCGACCTTCCAGAACAGCGGGAAGTAGAAGCTGTTGTCGGAGGTGTGCCGGTGGTAGTTGATGTTGCCGCCTAAAAGGCCGCCCGCCACCGAGCCGGTGTAGGAGAACACCGAGCCGAGGGTGGCGAACTGCGGCAGGTCCCGGCTGTCCCGGGCAAAGGTGAAACTCAGCCGACTCGTGATATTGTCCCTCAGCTGCGACGGCCGGTTGACCCGGAGCGAGTCGCTGGCGAAATTGACGTACTTCGTCTGCTCGATCCCGTAGCCCACGGCCGCGCGGGAGTAGTCGTCGGGCCAGCGCAGCCTGCGCCCCACCTGCGCGGAGGCCCCGATGCTCTGCACGTCGAAGTCGGTCTCGATATAGCTGCGGGCGATGCGGAACATCGAGCCGGACAGGCTGGTCGGCGTGTTGAACAGCCAGGGCTCCTGAAAGCCCACCCGGAACTGAGACAGCCGGGTGCCGAACTCCCAGTTGAAGTCGAGCAACTGGCCGTTGCCCATAAAATTGGGGATCGACAGCCCGATGGTGCCCACCAGCCCCCCCTGCCCGCTGAACCCGGCCCCCACCGACGCCGTGCCCGTGGACTTCTCCTCCACCTTGAGCGTGATGTCGATCTGGCTCAGGTCCTCGTTGGGAACCACCTCCGGCTCCACGTTGTTGAAGTAGTTCAACAGCGTCACGTTCCGCAGGCTCCGCTCCAGAAGCGCCCGGCTGAACGTCTGGCCCGGCCGGGTGAACAGCTCCCGGCGGATGACCCGGTCCTTCGTCTTGGTGTTCCCGGTGATGTTGACCATCCGGATCTTCGAGGGGTCCTTCTCCTCAACGCTGAAATGGAGGTCGATGGTGTCCCCCCGCACCGTCTCCTTGGGCGCGACCACCGCCGCGATGTGGCCGATGTTCGAGTACTGCGCCTGCACCTGCTCCCTGGACTTGTCGAACCGCTCCTGGCTGTAGACCTCCCCCTGCTGCGCCACCACCAGGCTGGCCATCTCCTTGTCGTCGATGATCTTGTTGCCCGACCAGGTGATCTTCCCGAAATGGTAGAGCGGTCCCTCCTCCACGCCGATGTCGATGAACAGGTCCTTCTTCGTGGGGCTGTAAGACAGGCTGTCGGAGGCCACGTAGGCGTCCCGGTAGCCGCTCTTCCGGTAGTGCTCCACGACCTTCCTCAGATCCTCCCGGAACTCCGTCTCGTTGAAGTCCCCGCCCCGCAAAAAACCCTTGGGCTTGGTCTTCTTCATCTGCTTCTGGAGCCTCGACGCGGGGACGGCCCTGTTCCCGTGGAAACGGACCGCGCGCAGCTTCACGCGCGGCCCCTCCTCGACCCTGGCGATCAGGGGATGCCGGCCCTTCGGCGTGGCCTCCCCCAGGCTCGTGGAGACCTCCGTCAGGAGATACCCCTCCTTCGTGTAGAGGTCCAGAACCTGGTTCTTCAACCGCTGCTCGTCCCTCGGAGACAGGAACTGCCCCGGCACCAGGCCCACCGCCTTCTCGACCTTGTCCTTCTTGATCTTCTTGTTCCCCTGCAGGACCAGCTTGTCCAGCTTCGGCAGCTCCTTCACCACGACCCGGAGCTTCAGCCCCCCGGACGGGTCCAGCTCCCCCTCCACCCGCACGTCGTCGAACATGCCCATGCCGTAGATGTTGCGGATGGCCGTGCCGATCTCGTGCCGGTCCTGCGACAGGGTCATCCCCTCGGACAGGCCGGAGTTGAACAGGATGCCCGTCTCCTCCACGGAGACGTTGCCCGCCACCTCGATCTTGGACACCCTGAGCGCGGCCTGCCCGGAGGCGGCGCACGGGAGGAGCGGCAGGAGGCAAAGGAACAGGGAGATGGACCTGAAAGGGGACAAGATGGGTATCTCGCGTAAGGGGTGGGTGAAGTTCAAAAAAAGAGCCGAGAAATCGTGGTACCATGACTCCTCGACTCCCGAATTTCTTAAACTCTTATATAACTCCGATGTTCCCGCGAATTACGGTCACGCCTTCTGCGTCTCGGGGACCTCCTCGTCCACGGCGTCGGCCTGGTTCTCGTCCACGAAGTGCAGCGCCTCCCCCTTCTTCATCACCCGGATGCGGCTGCCCGCCCCGAACTTGCCCTGCAGGATCTCCTCCGAGAGCGGGTCCTCGATCATCTTCTGGATCGTCCGGTTGAGGTGCCGGGCCCCGAACTGCTGGTCGTAGCCCTTCTCCGCGATCAGCCCCTTGGCCCCCGGCGTCAGGCTCACCTTGATGTCCTGGTCGGTCAGCCGCTTGAGGATGTCGTTGATCTGCAGGTCCACGATCTGCGTGATCTCCTTCTTCGCCAGGGGGTTGAACACCACGATCTCGTCCAGCCGGTTGATGAACTCCGGGTTGAACGTCTTCTTGACCTCCTCCCGGACCTTCTCCTCCATCTGCTGCCGCAGGGTCTTCGAGTCCGACTTCTGGAAGCCGAGGGAGCTCCCCTTGTACAGATCGCGCGTGCCGAGGTTGGAGGTCATGATCAGGATGGTGTTCTTGAAGTCCACCTTCCGCCCGAAGCTGTCCGTCAGCCGCCCCTCGTCCAGCACCTGCAGGAGGATGTTGAACACGTCGGGATGCGCCTTCTCGATCTCGTCCAGCAGGACCACGGAGTAGGGCTTCCGGCGCACCTTCTCCGTGAGCTGCCCCCCCTCGTCATACCCGATGTAGCCCGGCGGCGCCCCGATCAGCCGCGACACCGCGAACTTCTCCATGTACTCGGACATGTCCACGGTCACCAGCGCATCCTCGTCGTCGAACAGGTACTTGGCCAGCACGTGCGGGAAGTAGGACTTGCCGATGCCCGTCGGGCCCAAAAACATGAACGTCCCGATCGGGCGGTTGGGGTTCTTCAGCCCCGCCCGCGTCCGCCGGATGGCCCTGGACACGATCTGCACCGCCTCCTCCTGGCCGATGATCATCTTCTTCAGCTCGTTCTCCATCCCGATCAGCTTCTCGGACTCCGTCTTGGCCAGCCGGAACACCGGGATGCCCGTCATGCTGGAGACCACGGCGGCGATGTCGTCCTCCGACACCTCCACGACCTCCTCCCGCATCCGCTGCTCCCACTTGCGCCGCTCCTCATCCAGCTTCTCCCGGAGCGCCGCGATCTGGTCGCGCAGCTTGGCCGCCTCCTCAAACCGCTGGCCCTCCGCGGCCTCGTTCTTCCGCTTGGTCAGCTCCTCCATCGTGGCCTCGACCCGCTTGATCTCCTCCGGCGGGTTGAGGCGGGCCAGGTGCACGCGGGACCCGGTCTCGTCGATCACGTCGATGGCCTTGTCGGGCAGGTAGCGCTCGCTGATATAGCGGTCGGCCAGCCGCACCGCGTGCTCGACGGCCTTGTCCGTGTACTTGACCCGGTGGTGCGCCTCGTAGCTGGACTTGAGGCCCATCAGGATGCGCACCGTGTCCTCCGGCGACGGGGGGTCCACCATGATCGTCTGGAACCGCCGCTCCAGCGCCCCGTCCTTCTCGATGTATTTCCGGTACTCTTCGAGCGTGGTGGCGCCGATGCACTGCAGCTCCCCGCGCGAGAGCGCCGGCTTGAACATGTTCGAAGCGTCCAGCGTCCCCTCCGCGCTCCCCGCCCCCACGATGGTGTGCAGCTCGTCGATGAAGATGATCACGTCCTGGCTCTGCTGCAGCTCGTTCATCACCGCCTTGATCCGCTCCTCGAACTGCCCTCGGTACTTCGTCCCGGCCACGATCCCCCCCATGTCCAGGGTGACGACCCGCTTCTCCGACAGCACCTGCGGCACCTTCCGCTCGATGATCCGCTGAGCCAGCCCCTCCACGATGGCCGTCTTCCCCACGCCCGGCTCCCCGATGAGCACCGGGTTGTTCTTCTTCCGGCGGGACAGGATCTGGGACACCCGCTCGATCTCCCGGTCCCTGCCGATGATCGGGTCCAGCTTCCCCTCGCGGGCGAGCTGCGTCAGGTCCCTCCCGAAATGGTCCAGGAACGGCGTCTTGCTCTTCTTCCGTTCCCGCTTGCCCGTGGTCTTCCCGTTCAGGACCGCGACCACCTCCTCCTTGGCCGTCTTGTGGTCCACCCCGAAGGCCGCCAGGATCTGCGCCGCCACGCCGTCCTTGTCCTTCAGCAGCGCCAGCAGGAGATGCTCCGTGCCCACGAACTGCGACTTCATCTCCTTCGCCTCATTGGCCGCGATCTCCAGGATCTGCTTGGCGCGGGGCGTGAACGGGACCTCCCCCATCGTCATCTGCCCCCCGGAGGACGCCACGTAATCGTCCACCGACTGCTTGATCGCCTCCAGATTCAGGCCCAGGTTGATCAGCACGGTCGTGGCCTTCCCCTTCCCCTCCTTGATGATGCCGAGCAGGAGGTGTTCGGTCCCGATGTAGTTGTGACCGAGACGGGCCGATTCTTCGCGCGCCATTTGCATGACGCGTTTCACCCTGTCCGTAAACATGTGGTTCATGGTAAAGGCCTCCTGTCACCTGCCTGTAAGCGAAAAACAAGCCGTGAGAATCCAGAATCCAGAACCCAGAATCCAGAAGAAAAGTCTTTTGCCTTTATTCTGTATTCTGTATTCTGACTCCTGTATTCTGCCTTTTAATTTTTCTTTTCTTCCAGCCATTTCCGGACGATCTCCGCCCGGAGGATATCCCGCTCCGCCGGCTCCAGGGCCTTCCCGGCGCTTCTCTGGATGTGCGAGGGCTGGGTCCTCACCATCAGCTCGTTGAGCGCCCGCACGTCCGGCCTCGGAATCACGCCGAGGCTGCGCCCCAGCCGCGCCGCGGAGGAGAGGTTCATGAACTCCTGCGTCGTCAGCACGCGGGCGTTCTCCAGGATGCCATAGGCCCGCCAGATCTTGTCCTCGATCTGGGGCCGGGCCTCCTTCAGAAGGGTCTGCCGGGCGTTCTGCTCAAAAGACAGGATCTGCCGGGTGACCTTCTCCAGCTCCTCCACGATCTGCCCCTCCCCCTTGCCCAGCGTGATCTGGTTGGAGATCTGAAACAGATTGCCGACCACGTCCGTGCCCTCTCCGTAGAACCCGCGCACGGCGAACCCCATCTGCGTGATCCCCCGCAGGACCTTCTCCATGTCCTGCGTGAGCACCAGCCCCGGCAGATGGATGAGCACAGAGGCCCGCAGCCCGGTCCCGACGTTGGTGGGGCACGCCGTCAGATGGCCCCATCTGGACGAGTAGGCGTAGGGGAGCGCCTTCGCCAGGTCCGCGTCGACCTCCGAGGCCAGCGCGTAGGCCCGCCCCGGCTGAAAGCCCGACAGGATGGCCTGGAGGCGCAGATGGTCCTCTTCGTTGACCATGACGCTGAACGTCTGGTCTCGGTTGACCAGGACCCCCCGCCGCCCCTCCCCGCCGGCCAGCGCCGGGCTGATCAGGTGGCGTTCGACCAGCAACTGCCGGTCCATCTCCGAGAGCCTGTCCGCCTCCATGAAGACCGCCTCGGACAGGCCCCGGCACGCGCCCGCCGCCGCCTTCACGGCCTCGACCACCCGCTCCCGGTCCTCCTCGCTCGCGCGGGAGGTGAAGCGGACCTGCCGCAGGTTCCGGGCCAGGCGGATCCGGCTGCTCACGACGAGGCCGGACTCCTCGCCCGTTCCGTCGAGCCACCTGGCAAAATGTTGGACAAGATCGTCGAAGGTCATGATCATTCTCTGCTGCTAACCCTTTACCCCCGCCCCCCGCGCCCTGGCGGCCTTGATCCGGTCGCGCAGCCGGGCCGCCTCCTCAAAATTCTCCTTCGTCACGGCCTCCTGGAGCGCCCGGCGGAGGCCTTCGAGGTCCTCGACCCTCTCCTCCGCCACGGCCGGCCCGGAGGCCGCCCCCACGTGGCGGTTGGCCCCGTGGATGCGCTTGAAGACCTCGTCCAGCTCAGGCCCGAAGGCGACATAACACCCGTCGCACCCGAACCGCCCCGTCTTCTTGAACTCGGCGTAGGTCAGACCGCAGAACGCGCAGGTCAGATCGGGGACTTCGGGCTCCTCCTCCCCCTCGCCGCCGGACAGAAGACCGGAGAGAGTGACCGTCACGCTCCCGCCCCCCCCGCTCCGCTTTTCCGCGCAGGAGACGCAGAGATGACACACCGTCTTCTTGCCGTCCACCATCTGGATGAACGGGACGGTGGCCTCATTCGTATGGCAGTCCTGGCAGAGCATGAGACCCTTCTAACTTTGAACGGACCTGGCCTTGACTTCAGCTACTTTTCCGTCCGCCATGCGCACCTCCCGATCCGCCCGCGCGGCCAGGCTGGAGTCGTGGGTGACGATCACGAACGCCTGCCCCATCTCCCGCGCCAGCTCCCGCATCAGATCGTGCAACCCGGCCTTGTTCTCGCTGTCCAGATTGCCCGAGGGCTCATCGGCCAGGACCACGTCCGGGCCGGCGATGATCGCGCGCGCAACCGCCACCCGCTGCATCTCGCCGCCCGAAAGCTCCCCCGGCAGGTGCCCCTCCCGGTGCGTCAGCCCGGCACGCGCCAGCAGCGCCCGCGCCCGCGCCAGGGCCTCGCGCTCCCTCACGCGGTCGATCAGCAGCGGCATGGCCACGTTCTCAAGGGCCGTGAACTCGCTCAGGAGGTGGTGAAACTGGAAAACAAACCCGATCCTCCGGTTCCGGAAGGTCGCGGCCTCCTCCGCCCCCAGGCGCAGGACGTCGGCCCCGTCAAACGTCAGCCGGCCCTCCGTGGGCCGGTCCAGCAGGCCCAGGATGTGGAGCAGGGTGCTCTTGCCCACCCCGGAAGGCCCCGTGACCGCCACGATCTCCCCGCGCGCCAGGTCCAGGTCGATCCCCTTCAGCACCTCCAGGCCGCGCCCCCCCGTGGCGTAGACCTTCCGGATGCCCCGGGCCTCAAGGATCTGCCCCGGCATCCCCGGACTCCTCGCCCCGATCCCGGCCCTCCTCGGGCCGCATGTGCGGGAAGAGGATGACGTCCCGGATGGAGGGCGAGTCGGTCAGCAGCATCACCAGCCGGTCGATCCCGATCCCCAGCCCCCCCGTGGGAGGCATCCCGTGCTCCAGGGCGCGCAGGTACTCCTCGTCCAGCATCTGGGCCTCCTCGTCCCCGCCCGCCCTCAACTCCATCTGGGCCTCAAACCGGGCGCGCTGGTCGAGGGGGTCGTTCAACTCCGAAAAGGCGTTGCCGATCTCGCCCCCCGCGACGAACGGCTCGAATCGCTCCGTGAGCGTCGGGTCGTCCCGGTGCCGTTTGGCCAGGGGCGAGGTCTCGACGGGATAGTCCATAATGATCGTCGGCTGGACCAGATGCGCCTCCACGCAGGCCCCGAAGACCTCGTCGATCAGCTTCCCCCTCCCCCCGCGCGCCCCATCCACATCCACGCCCAGCTCTCTGCACTTCGCTCGCAGGTCCGCATCCGACGCGGCCTTCACGTCGATCCTCCCGTACTCATAGATGGCGTCCCGCATCGTCATCCTCCTCCACGGGGGAGTCAGGTCGATCTGCTGACCCTGGTAGGAGATGCGGGCGGACCCATTGACCTCAACGGCCGCAGAGGAGACCATCTCCTCGGCCAGGCGCATCATGTCATGGTAATCGGCATGGGCCTGATACAACTCCAGCAGCGTGAACTCCGGGTTGTGAAACCGGTCCATCCCCTCGTTTCGAAAGTCCTTTGAAAACTCGTAGACCTTCTCGTAACCGCCGACGATCAACCGCTTGAGATACAGCTCATTGGAGATGCGAAGATAGAGGGGCATGCCGAGGGCGTTGTGGAAGGTCGTGAAGGGCCGGGCGGACGCCCCGCCGTAAATCGGCTGCAGGACGGGCGTGTCGACCTCCAGGAACCCCCTCCCATCCAGAAACCGCCGGATGGCCGAAATGATCCGGGTGCGCTTGCGAAAGGCGTCCCGCACGTCGGGATTCAACAGAAGGTCGAGATAGCGATACCGGTAGCGTTTCTCCTTGTCCGAGAACGCGTCAAAGACCACCCGCTTCCCGTCCTCGACGCGCTCCTTCGGCACCGGCGGAGGGCGCAGCGACTTCGACAGAAGCCCCAGGCGCTCGACCTCCACGGTCATCTCCCCGGTCCGCGTCCGGAAGACCGTGCCCGAGACCCCGATGATGTCCCCGATATCCAGCAACCCCCACAGGTCGAACTGCTCCTGCCCCACCCTGTCCAGGCGGACGTAGACCTGCAGCCGACCCTGCTCGTCCTGAACGTGCCCGAACGCCGTCTTCCCGTGCCCTCGCACGGCCATCAGCCGGCCTGCGCACGCCACCCGCTCTTTGGATGCCTCCAGCGCCTCGAACCGATCTCTGATCTCCCCCGTTCGATGGGTCGCTTCAAACCGATAGGGATAGGGATTGATGCCTCTCCGCCGAATCTCGTCTAACTTCTGTCTCCTCTGGGCGAAGAGCGGGTTTTCGGAAGGCAATCGGGACTCCTGATGCAAGGATGACTGATTTGTCTGATAGTTGCGTCAAAAATATACATAATCCCCCTGAATCTGTCAAGATATACATATACGGTGAAAACCCCACGCGCAGAAAGCCCTGCGCGCGGGACAAAACAGTTGACAGGTCTCGAAGGGCGGTGTATCTTGTGAAGTGCGAATGACGAAGTGCGAAGTGCGAAGTGGACCCTTCGACCTTCGACCTTCGACCTTCGACCTTCGATTTGCTTCACGCTTTAACCCTGGAGGGGTGGGCCATGGCGGAGCGGATGCGCTACAAGGAGGTCTTTTACAACCGGATGGGGCGGTCAGGGTTGAAAGTGTCGGAGATCGGCCTGGGGACCTGGAAGTTCGGCTACCCGGAGCGTGGCGACGGCTCCCGGTCCGACGAGCGCGAGTCCCTGCGCATCCTCGACGCGGCGATGGACCTCGGCGTCACCTTCTGGGACACGGCCAATCGCTACAACAACATGTCCGGCAACTCCGAACGGATCATCGGGACCTGGCTCAGGGCCAACCCGGACCAGCGCCGGAACGTGATCATCGCCACGAAGGGGCGCGGCCAGATGGACGGCGTCACCCCCAACCACGAGGGACTGTCGCGCCTCAACCTCGTCGAGTCCGTCAAGAAGAGCCTTGAGCGCCTCCAGACCGACTCCATCGACCTCTACCAGTGGCACGGCCCGGACCCGGAGACCCCCATCGAGGAGAGCCTTCGCACGATGGACGACCTCATCAGCCAGGGCCTCGTCCGATACATCGGCGTCTCCAACCACAGCGTTTCGCAGGTCCAGGCCCTCCTCGACCTGAGCGACCGCCGGTTCCTGGAGCGCATCGTCTCGGTCCAGAACCGCTACAACGTCCTCGACGGCGAGAGCCATCCCGGCGTCGTGGCCTTCTGCGAGAAGAACGGCCTCGGCTTCATCCCCTACTCCCCCCTTGCCCAGGGGATGCTCTCCTCCCGCTACGCGGAGGGGGCCACGCCCCAGGTGGGCGACCGGCTCGTGGACGAGGGGGTCCTGGAGCGCAGGCGCTCCGACCGGGCGCTGCGCATCGTGCGCGCCCTCGGCGAGGTCGGGAGACAGCACGACAGGACCGAGGCCCAGGTGGCCCTCGCCTGCCTGCTCAAGCACCCCTCCATCCCGACCGTCATCCCCACGGCCCGGACGGTCCAGCAGCTCCGGGAGAACGCCGGGGCCTCCGGCCTCGTCCCGAGCGACGAAGAATTCGCAAAGATCAACGAAGCGGTAAAACAGACCTAACCCCCTAACCCCCTTCCCTGAAGGGAAGGGGGAACAGCCTTGTCAAAATGACTAATGGCGCGACGCAGAAGGGCTAACCACCGGAGTTCAGGAGAGGCGTTAGGCTGCAATGGAAACCTTTGGATGATCCATCTTCTGGAGCAATGCCCTTGCGTCGCGCCAAGCCTCCCCGGCGCTTGAGGGGCGTCCTTCTTTTGTGCCACTTTTCTTGGACGAGCAAGAAAAGTGGCAATGCGGA
>CAYRZX010000180.1:0-13701 GCA_964428665.1 uncultured Gemmatimonas sp. | reverse complement strand
CATAAACGTCTTCCGCGCGAACGGCATGAGGTGCCGTCGCCGGTCGACTCCGACAAGCCGGTCCAGAAGCCACCGGTGGGGGCGGCTCCCGACCACCCAGTTGGACAGGGGCGCGAGCGCCGACCCGACCCGGCTGAGCCGGGCGATGTCCCCGAACAGCCGCGCCCGCAGCGGCGTCCCGTGCCGCTCATAATAGCGCGCCAGGAACTCGTATTTGATCTTGGCCATGTCCACGTTGGACGGGCACTCCGACTTGCACGCCTTGCACTCCAGGCAGAGGTCCAGCGCCTCGTAGAGCCTCGGGTCCGTCAGCGGCATCTGTCCGGCGATGGCCGCCCGCAGGGCGTTGGCCCGGCCCCGCGTGGAGTGCTCCTCCTCCCGCGTGGCAACGAACGACGGGCACATCGCCCCCTCGATCTTCTTCCGGCAGACCCCGTTCCCGTTGCACATCTCCACGGCCCGGTGGAACCCCCCGTCGGCGGAGAAGTCGAAGAACGTCGGCAGGTCCTCCGACCGGTAGGCCGGGCCGTAGCGCAGGTTCTCCGTCATGTCCTGCGCGTCCACGATCTTGCCCGGGTTCATGATCCCGTAAGGGTCAAAGACCCGCTTCACCTCCCGGAACGCCCCATAAAGCTCCGAACCGAACATGGCCTCGTTCCAGCAGGACCTCGCCAGCCCGTCCCCGTGTTCTCCGCTCATCGCCCCGCCGTACTCCAGGACCATGTCGCGGACCTGCACGGCGATGGACCGCATCTTCCGGATGTCGTCCAGGGACTTCGTGTTGATCACGGGCCGGATGTGCAGCACCCCCACGGAGGCGTGGGCGTAGTATGCCGCCGTGGTGCCGTGCGACCGGACGATCTCGTCGAACCGCCGGACATAGGAGGGGAGACGCTCCGGGGGCACGCAGCAGTCCTCCACGAACGCCACCGGCTTTCCGTCCCCCTTCGTCCCCATCAGCAGCCCCACCCCGGCCTTCCGCACCTTCCAGACATTCCCCTGCTCCGCCGGAGTGGCGCATCGGACGCATTCGTAACCCATCCCCTTCGCCCTCAGCCGGGCCTCCAGGTCCTCGATCTTTCCGGCCAGCTCCTCGTTCGACGCCCCGCTGTACTCCACGATCAGGACCGCCTCCGGGTCCCCGTGCAGAAACGTCCGGGCGCGGGCGTACTCCGCGTTCCCCTTCGTCAGGTCCAGGATCATCCTGTCCACCAGCTCCACCGCCGCCGGACCCGTCTCCAGGACGGTCGTGGTCGCCTCCATCGCGTCGGGGATGCTCCTGAAATGGACCACATCCAGGGCCTTCATCCTGGGCGTGGGGACCAGGTTGACCTGAACCTCCACCACCGTCACCAGCGTCCCCTCGGAGCCTGTCACGAACTTCGCCAGATTGAACGGCTGCTCCTTAACGATCTCATCCAGGTTGTAGCCCCCCACCCGGCGCTGCACCTTCGGAAACCTGCGCTCGATCTCCCCCCGGTGGGCCTCCGCGATCCGCTTCACCTCCCGGTAGATCCGCGCCTCCATCCCCTCCTCCCGCGCCTTCCGCTCATATTCCTGATCGGACACCGGCCCGAAGGTCGTCTCCGTCCCATCCGACAGGATCACCTCCAGCGACAGCACGTGGTCTATGGTCTTGCCGTAGACCAGCGACCGCGCCCCGGAGGAGTTGTTCCCCACCATCCCGCCCACGGTCGCCCGGTTGCTCGTGGCCACGTCCGGCGCGAACATCAGCCCGAAGGGCCTCAGGTGGGCGTTCAGCTCGTCCAGCACCACGCCCGGCTGCACCCGCGCCCACCGCTCCTGCGCGTTGACCTCCAGGATCGCGTTCATGTACTTCGACATGTCCATCACCACGGCCCGGCCCACCGTCTGCCCGGCCAGGCTCGTCCCGGCGCAGCGCGGCAGGATCGGGACCCGGTGCCGGGCGCACGTCCTCACCGTCGCCAGCACGTCCCCCCTGTGCCTCGGCACCACGACGCCGATGGGCATGATCTGGTACATGCTCGCGTCCGTGCTGTAGAGGATGCGGGACAGTTCGTCGAACCGCACCTCCCCCTCCACCTGTTTCCGCAACTCCTCAATGAGAGGCGCGATGTCCTTGTCGGTCATAACCCTATTGCCTCGTCAATCTCTCGCTGGTAAGCGTCTACCTTTCCTGATTCCACATCTTCGAGCCGGAGGGAAGTTCCCGCGACCGACGACTCCAGAATGGCGTAGATGAGGGCCACGGCCTTCAGCCCCGCGACCCCGTCCACCTCCGGCGGCCGGTCGTTCAGGATCGCCTCCGCGAACTCGTGGTACTCCAGCGCCAGGATCTTCAGGTCCGCCTCGTCCGGCGAGAAAGGGTACTCCACCGCCTGCTTCCCGAACAGCGCCGACGTGACCGGGTCCAGCTCAAAATCCGGCAACACCTCCAGAATTTCGCGCCCCACCAGCGGCTTCTCCCGGTCCTCCAGGTGCAGCGTGGCCGGCCGCCCGTTGCGCTCCCCGGGGCAGTCGACGGCCCCCTTCGTCCCGTAGACCGCCCGCCTGAAGTAGCCCATCCGCTTGGCCGCCTGGTCCAGCCGCCAGTCCACCGCCGCGCCACTCGCCATCCGGACCGTCGCCGCGCTCACGTCCTCCGCCGTGGGCCGCACCGTCTCCTCCATCTCCGCCAGCCGGCGCCTGTGAAGTTCGTAGGGCCGATTCGGGTTCGCGGGCCGGCGGCGCACCTCCCGCACCACCTCGGCGCTCCCGAAGACCGACGCCGCGTCGCCCAGGTAGTAGAGAATAATATCCGCAAAATGGACGCCCACGTCCAGCGTGATCCCGCCCCGCGCCTTCAGGTGGCGCCAGGGCGTGATGACGATCCGGTCCCCCCCGCCCACGGAGTGATGGATCATCTGGTAGGGCCTGCCGATCAGGCCCCGGTCGATCACCTGCCGGATCAGCCGGTTGACCGGGTCCCGCCGGTAATTCTCGTTCACGGACAGCTTGCGGTTGCGCCGGGCCGCCGTCTCGATCATCCGCCGGCACGCCTTCACCGTCAGCCCCATCGGCTTCTCGACCATCACGTGCAGCCCCCGCTCCAGGGCCGCGCAGGCCACCGCGTGGTGGAGATGCGGCTCGGTCACCACGTCGGCGGCGTCCAGCCCTCTGCACCGCTCCGCCATCTCTTCGACACTGGCGAAGACCTCCGGCCGCCGGTCGAACAGCCTCTCCGCCTCCGACGCGGCCAGCTCGGCGTTCTCCTGTTTGGGGTCGCACACGGCCACGACCTCCGCGTTCGCAAGCCCCGTCCGCCGCAGCTCCCGCAGGCCGTAGAGATGCCTCGTCCCCATGCCCCCGCACCCCACCAGCCCGATGCGAATTCGGTCCATGATGTCTCCTGTAGGGGCGACCGGCCCGGTCGCCCCTACTTAAACGCGATCACCCGGCTGTAGACCTCCGTCGCGTGCTTGCGGATGGTCGGGTTTTTGTCCGTCATCGCCACCTGGAGGTACTCCAGCCCGGCGTGCTCCCGCACCATGCCCAGCGCCCCCACGATCTGGAGCTTCACCCCCACGGACTTCTCCGTGGCGAAGGCCGCGCCTAAAATGGGCGCGATGCTCCTGTCCAGCTCCCCGATCTTGCCCAGTGCGTCCGCCGCCTTCGCGCGGACCGACTCGCTGGGGTCTCTGATCGCCCTCTCCAGCGGGGGAATAGCCAGCCGGGTCCCGATCCGCTGGAGCATGTCCACGGCCTCCAGCCGCACCCCCAGGTTCGGGTCCCGCCGGATCACCTCCCCCAGGTAGGGGCAGGCGTGGGCAGTGCCCGTGTTGCGGTAGGCCTGCACCACCCGCTTGCGCACCGTCTCATCCGGGTCGGCCAGGGCGATGTTGAGCACCTGGAGCGTGATGCGGCTGTCCGGCAGGCTCCCGATCTTCCCCAGGGCCTTCACCGCCTCGATCCGCACGGCCTTGTCCTTCTCCTTCTGGAAGTCCACCACGTCGCGCAGGACCATCACGCTCGTCTCCCCGCCGATGTTCGCCAGGCCCTTGATCGCCTGGATGCGGATGGCAGCGTTTTTCTGCCGGATCTGCCCCTGGAGCCTCAGGACCTCCCGGTCGCTCAGTTGCGCGGGCGTCATCGACAGCCGCCGCGTCTGATCCCGCTCCGCCCCGAAGTCCTCCTGCCCGAACGCGGCGGCGCAAAAGATCAGAACGGCAGGGGCAATCCTTGTGATCGCCCAATGTGCAAAAGATAAGATCCTCAACAACGTCACCCTTTCACAATCTTCTGCCTGTAGTCCCCGTGCGCGATCAGCTCCGGCGCGTAGGCAAACAGCGCGGGCGTCCCGCCCGTGTGCACGTAGACCACCGTGGACCCCGCCGGGATCTCCCCCCTGCGGATGCGGTCGATCACGCCCGACACGGCCTTGCTCGTGTAGACCGGGTCGAGCAGAATCCCCTCCGTCCGCGCCAGGAGATGGGTCGCATCCAGCCCCGCCTGCGTGACGATCCCGTAGTTCTCCCCCACGTAGGCGTCCGTGTTCTCCAGCTCCTCCGCCTTCAGCCGCACGTCCAACTGCAGGATCTCCGCCGCCTCGTTGCCGACCGCCGCCACCCCCTCCCTCCGCCGCCCCTCGTCCCCCCGGCCCGGCGAATACCCCTGCACGCGCGTCTTCAGGCCCAGGGCCTTGACCGCCAGCGCCAGCCCGGCGTGCGTCCCGTGCCCCGACGCCACGCAGAGGAAGTCCGCCCTCTCCCCTATGGCGTCCAACTGGTCTAGTATCTCCAGGGCGCACCCCACGTAGGCCGCCGCGCCCAGCGCCGTGGCCCGGCCCGTGATGATGTACGGAACTTCACCCTGCTTGCGCAGCTCTTCCGCGACCCGCTCCTTCACCCCGTTCTGGTCCCCGCTCTCCACGAGATGCACGTCCGCGCCCAGGATGTTGTCCAGCAGTTCGTTCCCCTGAATCCCCATCCGACTTCGATGGTCATACCGGTTGACCAGGACGCACTTCATGCCCAGCCGGGCGGCGGCGGCGGCGGCCTGCCGGGCGTGGTTGGACTGCGACGCCGCGCCCGTGATCACCGCCGTGGCCCCCTGCGCCTTCGCGTCCGCCAGGGCAAAATCGAACTTCCGCGTCTTGTTCCCGCCAAAGGCCACGCCCGTCATGTCATCCCGCTTGATCAGCACCCGCACCCTCCCCCCGACGGCCCCCGAGAAGCGAGGACAGTCGTGCAGCGGCGTGGGCAGGTCCGCCAGCTTCACGCGGGGGAGCCGGTTGAGCGCGGCCCGCAGGGTGTCACGTGATACGGTCATGATGAACTCCTGTGTTGTGAGGTCACACGCTTTCCATCGAAAACACCAGCTCCCCGAACTTCGACGGGTGGTTGAAGTTGTTCTCCCCCGGCGGCGACCACGCGGAGTACTCTTTTCCGCCTCGCCCCCGCTCGATCCGGTAGAGATTCACCCGCCAGACATCCCCGTCCCTGGGCGGGAAGTTCGGCGCGGTCAGGATGTCCTTCAGGGGGATGGCCGCCTCCACCGTCCAGGAGCGGTCCACGTCCGTCCGGTCCTCCACGGTCCCGTCCACGGTCACCGCCCACCTCAGGCCCTCGCTGTTCCACCCGAACCAGAGGTTGTACTCCTGCGTGGCCTCCCGCGTCAGCACGAACAGGTCCAGGACCGCGCCGAGCGGGTTGAACTCGAACTCGTGGTACCCGCACCCGCTCCCGTTGGCGTCGATGAACACCTCGGCCACGTCCTCGTGCCACAGCTCCGCGTCCCGCTCCCGCATCGTGGCAAAGATGTCCGGGTCCTCGCACTGAAAGCCCACGTAGAGGTGTTCGTCGTCCCACAGGAGCCTCGCCTCCGTGGCGCAGCGGGGCGCGCCCCCCGTTGCCGCCAGCCTCAGCCGGATGGCCTCGGCCCGGCCCCACGACGCCTCGTCTAACTTTCCGTCGATCCGGATGGGCCCCGACGCCCGCTTGCAGATGTAGCGTGGAAGAGACATGAAAATATCCGGAAAAATGTAAAATTTCGTCTCCCGTAGGGGCGCAGCATGCTGCGCCCCTACTTCCCCGCCTGCCTCAGCGCCATGCGCTCGACCAGCGCCTCCTGACCCCTGTACTGGAGCTGATACAGCCGATAGTAGATACCCTTCGCCGCCAGCAACTCCTCGTGCGTCCCGGCCTCCCGCACCTCCCCGTGGTGCAACACCACGATCCGGTCCGCGTTGCGGATGGTGGACAGCCGGTGCGCGATCACGATAGAGGTGCGCCCCTTCATCAGCCGGCCCACCGCCTCCTGGATGAGCATCTCCGTCTCCGTGTCGATGTTCGACGTGGCCTCGTCCAGCACCAGAATATCCGGGTCGAACGCCAGCGCGCGGGCGAAAGACAGGAGTTGCCGCTGCCCCGTGGAGAGCAGGTTGCCCCGCTCCCGCACGTCCTCCTGGTAGCCGTTCGGGAGCCTCTCGATAAACCGGGCCGCGTTCACGTCCTCCGCCGCGCGCCGCACGCGCTCCGGGTCGATCTCCATCTCCCCCAGCCGGATGTTCCGCTCCACCGTCCCCGAGAACATGAACACGTCCTGCTGCACCACCCCGATCCGCCGGCGCAGCGCCCGCGCGTCCCACGCCTTCACGTCCCGCCCGTCCACCAGCACCTCCCCCCGCTGCGCCTCGTAGAACCGGCACAGGAGGTTGATCAGCGTGGACTTCCCGGCCCCCGTGGCCCCCACGACGGCCACGCTGTGGCCCGGCTCCACCTCGAACGAGACCCCCTTCAGGACATCATCGCCCCCCTTGTAGGCGAACCAGACGTCCCGGAAGGACACGCGCCCCCCCAGCCTCCCCGACCCCTGCGCCCCCCCCTGCCGCTCCGGGGGCGTGTCCAGAAGCTCGAAGATGCGCTCGGAGGACGCCATCGCGGACTGCAGGACATTGTACTTCTCGCTCAGGTCCCGGATCGGCCAGAAGAACCGCTGGATGTACTGCAAAAAGGCGATCAGCACCCCGATGGAGATGTGCGCCTGCACCACCCTGCCGCCGCCGTACCAGATGATCAGGGCCACGGCCCCGGCGCTGATGATCTCCATCGCCGGGAAGAAGATCGCGTGGTAGACGACGCTGCGCATCTGCGGCCTCAGGTACTCCCGGTTGACCCCCTCGAACGCCCCCCGGTTGCGTTCCTCCCGGTTGAAGAGCTGCACGACCTCAACGCCCGCGATGTTCTCCTGGAGGAACGCGTTCAGCCGGGCGATCTTGACCCGCATCTCCCGAAAGGCCTCCCGAATCCGCCCCCGGAGCCACCACGTCAACCCAAACAACGCCGGGAGGACCGCGAAGCTGACCAGGGCCAGGCCCGCGTCTAAGTGGACCATCATCCCCACGATCACGACGAGCGCCAGGACGTCCCCAAAGATCGTCACCACCCCCGACGTGAACATCTCGTTCAGGGTCTGCACATCGTTCGTGGCGCGCGTCATCAGCCGGCCGATGGGGTTCCGGTCGAAGTGGGAGACCGGCAGCCGCTGGAGATGCGCGAACACCTGCGCCCGGATGTCGTACATCACCCGCTGGCCCATCATCTGCGTCAGATAGTTCTGAAAATAGTCCGCCACGAACTGCACGATCAGGCAGCAGACAAAGGCCACCCCCACCCGGTTCAACCCGGCCAGGTCCTGATGGACGATGCAGTCGTCCACCGCGATCTTCGTGAGGTAGGGCCCGGCCTGGCGCACGACCTGCGCAAGGCAGAGCAGGACCGCCGCCCCCGCCAGGTAGCCCTTGTAGGGGGCGATGTAGACCAGCAGCCGGCGCATCAGGGCGCTGTCGTAGGGCTTCTGGAGGCGCTCCTCCTCGTGTAGCCGGGCGTTCACTGTCTCACATCCTCTCCAGGTCGCTCATCAGCGTCTGCCGCTGGATCATCTCCGCGTAGAGCCCGCCCGCGGCCACCAGCTCGTCGTGCGTCCCCTGTTCCACGATGCGCCCCTCGTCCAGCGCCACGATCAGGTCCGCCTCCTTCACGGTGGAGACCCGGTGGGCGATCACGAGACAGGTCCGCCCCCGCATCACCTCCCGAAGCCCCCGCAGGATCTCCTCCTCCGTGTGCGCGTCCACGCTCGACAGGGCGTCGTCTAAGACCAGGATGCGGGGCCTCCGGATGATGGCCCGCGCCAGGGCCGTCCGCTGCCGCTGGCCGCCCGACAGCGTGACCCCTCTCTCCCCCACCACCGTCTCGAACCCCTCCGGGAACTCCGCCACGTCCTTCGAGAGCTGCGCCACTCCCGACGCCCACCGCACGGCCTCGTCCCCATCCCTGTCCAGGGAGACCCCAAAGGCCACGTTCTCTCGCAACGTGTCCGAGAACAGGAAGGTCTCCTGCGGGACATAGCCGATGTTCCGGCGCAGCACGTCTAAAGGGATGCGCTCGATCGGAACGCCGTCGATCAGCGTCTGCCCCTCCCCCGCCTCGATCAGGCGCGGGATCAGACGGGCGAGCGTCGTCTTGCCGCAACCCACCCGGCCCACCAGGCCCACCACGGCCCCGGCGGGGATCTTCAGATGGATGTCCCGCAGGACCGGCCTGCCGTTGTACGCAAACGTGAGCCCCCGGAACTCGACCTCCCCCCGCAGGCCCTGGACCTTCCGGTCTGCATATCGGTCCCGGATCTCCGGCTCCGTCGCCAGCACCGCGTTGATCCGCTTCATCGACGCCGTGCCTCGCTGGTAGAGATCCATCACCCACCCCAGGGCGATCATGGGGAAGATCAGCATCGTCAGGTAGCCGTTGAACGCCACGAACTGCCCCAGCGTGATCTCGCCCCGGATCACCTGCCGGCCCCCCAGCCAGAGGATCACCGCGATGCAGGCCCCCCCCATCGCAAACATCATCGGGAAGAGGAGGCTCCGGACGACGATCAGCCTCCGGTTCTTCTCCAGATAGGCGTCGTTCAGGCGGTGGAAATCCATCTCTTCACGCTCCTCCTGCACGTAGGCCTTCACCACGCGTATCCCCGCCAGGTTCTCCTGCACCCTGGCGCTGATCAGGGAGAAGTGCTCCTGGATCTCACGGAACCGGCTGTGGATGCCAGAGGCGAGGCGGTTGACCAGAAAAGACAGGATGGGAAGGGGCAGCAGGGCGAAGAGGGTCAGCGGGACGTTGATGGTCAGCATCACGTAGAGGCTGGCCGAGAAGATGATCACGGCCTCCATCGCGAACATCAACCCCATGTTCAGGAACATCCGGACGGCCTCCAGGTCGTTCGTGGCCCGGGCCATCAGGTCCCCTGTCGGGGTCTTTTGAAAGAAGGTGAGCGGCAGCTTAAGGAGATGGGCGAAATAATCGTTCCTGACGTCGTAGGCCACGTATTGCGCCATCCCCTGGAGAACCCGCCGTGCCCCCATCCGGAGCGCCCCGTGCAACAGGGCGATGGACAGAAAGAGGGCCGCGTAGAACGGAATATCCCCCATCCGGCCCCCCAGGGTCGCCTCGACCCCCTCCCGGATGCCCAGGATCAGGTCCGTGACGCGGCCCGGCCCCGGCTGCCGGCCCGTGATGGCGTCCACCGTCCGCTCCAGGACGAGCGGGCCGAGGACATTCAGCCCCTGCGCCCCCAGGATGCAGAGAAACCCGGCGGCGATGGAGGAACGGTACGGGCGAAGGTAGCGCGTAAAGGAGGCGAGGGGATTGAGCGAGAGACGGGGCATGGGGGCCTCGGAAAGAGGGAAAGGGGGAACCGGAGAGGGGGGAGACGGGGAGGAGATCTTTTCTCCGGTTCTCCCCTCTCCGGTTCTCCGATTCTGTTCAATATGAACTCTGCCAGGCCGTTTGTCAAGCCCTTACGCCCTGACCTCCACGCGCACCACCCGCTTGACGTTGTTGCAGGCGTCCTCCGTCCCCGGAATGACCAGGCGGACTGGCCCCCCCAGGCCCTCCGGCAGCGGGTCTTCGCCCAGGCGATAGATCAGGATACCCCGCTCCCGCGCCTCCCGGATCGAGACGCTCGCCTCAAACCCCCCGTCGGCGGAGTGAAAGGTGACCTGCCCGGCGGAGGGCTCCGGGTCCGCCTTCACCAGCACCGCCTCCACCCGCAGCCCCGCCCCTTTCCTGCCCGGCGCCCTCGCGCCGACGTCCTCGATCTGTTCAGGCGCAGCCCGGAGATCGGCGTAGGTCAGGCTCAGGGGGTTCCGGACCAGGCCATCCACGGTCAACACGGCCCCCGCAGACGCCATCTTCATCTCAGCCACGCGCGCCCGGTCGCAGACCAGGTCGGCGACCCGCTCGTCCGCGCCGAGGGGTTCGGTCAGCGCGACCTCCACGCCCGGATGCCTCCGGCGCGCCTCCTCCACCCCCCGGCGGAGGCCCTCCCTGCCCCCCGTGTCGAGGGCCAGAACGTAGGGCACCACCACGACCCGGGTCGCCCCGCCGGCAACAGCCGACGCAATGCCCTCCACCAGAGCCCCCTCCTCCAGACGGATCTCCCTCACGACATCGTAGTCGGTCCGCCTCCGCACGGCCTCCACGGCACGCAGCGCCTCCGGGGACGCCTCCGAATCCCCCGTCCCTGCGATGAGCAGCGCTCGCTTCATCATGAGCTGTCCCCCTCTTAATTTCATCTGATGTCTAAAATAGTCCTTGACAAGCCCTGAATCAAATTTTATATTGGATTACCAATTTCTTCGGATTTCAACGCGGTTGCAGGTTACGTGATGTTTTTTAAGCTGAACGAGACGTGATGCAGGCAAAGATCGGAAGATCGGTCTTTGCCTTTTTGTTTGTCCTTGAATGGCATATAAATCATTGAAAAACACGAATCTTAACGAAAGGCAGGTGAGCGGATTTTGCCGACGGGCACAGTGAAGTGGTTCAACGATAGCAAGGGCTACGGCTTCATCAAGCAGGATGAGGGCGAAGATGTCTTCGTCCATCATTCTGCGATTCAGGCTCAGGGCTTCAGATCGTTGAGCGAAGGAGAGCGGGTCACGTTCGAGATCGTCAAGGGGCCGAAGGGCCTCCAGGCGTCCAACGTCACGAAGGGATGATCCCCGTTCTCAAAAAGCAGAGGGCCCGACGTCCAAAACGGATGTCGGGCTCTTTTTTGCCCTAACTTCCCGCCGGCCCCTCATCCGCCTGAAGCCCGAAATGCTCCACCGGGTTCTCGTAGAGCAGCCGCCGCGCCACCCGGAGCGCCTGATCCTCCGAAAAATAGGACTGCTCCACCTTCTCGGCCAGGCACTCGGCCAGGGCGCGGGTGTACACGGCCACCTTGGCCACCGTCCATTCGCAATAGTAGGAGTCGGAGAACAGCCCGTTGAGTTTCACGACCGGGATCATCTCCAGCCGCTCCCGGAGCGTCTCCCGGATGGCCCCCGGATAGAAGGTGTACCACCAGTGGCCCGACACCACGCAGTTGGGGAATATCTTCCCCATGGCCGCCAGCTCGTGCATCTGCACCCTGTTCAGGATGCAGAGGTCGAAGGTCACTCCCGGATACCGGTTCAGCAGGTCCCTCAGCGTCCGCAGCATCGAGGGGTCTGTCGAAAAGGCGTCCCCCCCGCTCGGCGCGGCATTCAGGTAGACCAGCCGGTCCACGCCCAGCATGAGCTGGAAGACCAGCCCGTTTTCCCGGCAGAACTCCGCATAGGTGTAGAACAGGTGAGACCGGAGCCGCCGGAACTCGTCGTCCGTGACACGCCCGCCAGCCAGCGCCCGGTCGAAGACCCGCGCCGCATCCCCCTGGTGGACCGGGAAGGCGCTGAAGTCCGGCGGCAGGGAGATGGCCGAGGAGCGCGCCCCGAAGTCGTGCCGGAACCTGTGAAAGATGCTCCCCACGGCCTTCTTGAAATCCGACAGGCTTCGGACCTCCATCCCCGTCGCCTTCTGCACCGAGGCGACCGTCTCGGCCCGGTCGCAGGCCAGCACGAGGGGGTCGATCCGCAGGGCCGGCACGAACATCGACCGGTCGTAGCCCGTCAGGTCCTCGTCGTAGTTGTTCGTCAGCATCGTCCGCCGCACGTTCAGCGTCTTCTCGATCACCTCCCGATGCCACCCCGGCTCGCGGCACCTCCGCTCCGAGGTCGCGAAGACCTCCTCCCACGTGGCCTCGCCGAACGCCCCCTTCAGCCCGAACAGCCTCCGGCAGATCTCCTCGAACCCCCACCAGGTCGCCGTGTTGGAGATGCGCGAAAGATACGGCAGGGCGTTCCGGATGCGCTCCCGACCCGTCCTGGCGCCCAGGAGCTTCTCGTGGGGCATCCCCGCGCTCAGCAACTCCGCCATGATATAGTGATAGCCGAAGACATCCGACACATCGTCCGCTCCCGGGTGATTCCACCGCAGGTGCGTGTGACAGTCGATGATCGGCATCCGGCGGACCTCCCTTAGCAGGCGCTCTACAAGGTCTTTTGAGGGCATCGCAACCTCCTCAAAATTCGATCTGCACCAGCTCCGGCGCCTCCACGACGCGGCTCATGAGGTCGTAGTCGTAGGCCTCCGTCACCTCCACCTCCACGAACTCCCCCACGCGCCCCGGCCCCCGCACCAGCGCCTCCCCGTCGATCTCCGGGGCATCCATCCGCGTGCGCCCGATGAAGTCGAACGCCGGGTCGTCCGACTCGGCGTCGATCAGGACCCGGAGCCGGCGTCCCACATATCCCTCGTTGATCTCCTGCGAGATCTCCCGCTGGAC
The DNA here is from genome assembly GCA_964428665.1 of uncultured Gemmatimonas sp. Classification (GTDB taxonomy): domain Bacteria; phylum Latescibacterota; class UBA2968; order SICM01; family SICM01; genus SICM01. The sequence goes on along the minus strand of CAYRZX010000180.1, from coordinate 1,038 downwards.
CTCCATCAGCCTGTCCAGCCGGCTTCGCTTGACCTCCTCCGGGACCGAGTCGATCAGCAGCCCGGCGTCCGTCCCCTCCTCCGAGGAGTAGAGGAACCCGCCCAGCCGGTTGAACCTCGTCTCCTCCACAAACTCACACAACTCCTCAAAATCCGCCTCCGTCTCCCCTGGAAACCCCACGATGGCAGACGACCGGAGCGTCAGGTGCGGCACCCGCTCCCGCAGCCTCCGGATCAGGTCCCGGATCGCCCGAGCGGTGGTCCCCCGCCGCATCGCCCTCAGGACCCGATCTGAGATGTGCTGCACCGGCATGTCCACGTAGCCGCAGAGCCGCTCCTCGGTCGCCAGCAGGTCGGTCAGCTCCTCCCGCCACCCCGACGGGTAGGTGTAGTGCAGCCGCAGCCAGGCCAGCCCCTCCACCCTGAGCAGCGCCCGGACCAGGTCCACCAGGCGCGGGCGGCCATACAGGTCCGCCCCGTAGCGCATCGTGTCCTGGGCCACCAGGGCGATCTCCTTCACCCCCCCTGCCACCAGCCGCTCCGTCTCGGCCACCAGGTCCTCGATGGGCGCGCTCCGGTTGGGGCCTTTGATGCCGGGGATGGCGCAGAAGGTGCAGGTCCTGTCGCAGCCGTCCGAGATGCGCAGGTAGGCCCAGTGGCCCGGCGTGGTCAGCCTCCGGCCCCCGTCCCGCCGGACCGGGCGCGGGGCCTTTTTCAACAGTTCGTCGCAGTGCCGGACGATGTCCCGCTCATCCGCCAGGCCGATCACCCGGTCCGCCTCCTGCAGCTCCGCCCGGAGCTCCTCCCGGTACCGCTGCGCCAGGCACCCGGTCACGATCAGCCCCTTGCAGCGCCCCTCGGACTTCTGCCGCGCCGCCTCCAGAATGGTGTCGATCGACTCCCGCTTGGCCGGCTCGATGAACCCGCAGGTGTTCACGACGATCACGTCCGCCTCCCCCGCGTCGTCCGTCAGCGCGTAGCCGTTGATCTCCAGCAGGCGCAGCATCCGCTCGGAGTCCACCGCGTTCTTGGGGCAGCC
>CAYRZX010000179.1:0-13705 GCA_964428665.1 uncultured Gemmatimonas sp. | reverse complement strand
TGAGTAAGCGTCTTTGTCTATCTATTTAACCCTCTTTTCGTGATCTACTGATTATCATGAACCCCAAGCTCATCTTACACATCGAGGACAACCCCTCCAACCGCAAGGCCGTGCAGCACATCCTCCGGATGACCGACTACCGCCTCATCGAGGCCGCCGACGGCCAGGAGGGGATCGACCTGCTGGAGAAGGAGACGCCGGACCTGATCCTCACGGACATCCAGCTCCCGAGGCTCTCCGGTTACGACGTGGCGAAGCGGGTCAAGTCAGACCCCCGCTTCCGGCACATCCCGGTCGTGGCCGTGACCTCCTACGGCCTGAGCGGCGACGAGGTAAAGGCGAAGGAGGCGGGGTGTGACGATTACGTCTCCAAACCCTACCGCCCTAAGGTCCTTTTGGAGCATCTCGAAAAATTCCTGGGGAGCAGCGGCGTCCCCCCGGCAAAGGAGTCCCCATGAATGCCCCGAAGATCCTCGTCGTGGACGACACCCCCTCCAACGTCAAGGCCTTGCGGATGAGGCTCTCGCCCGAAGGCTACGAGGTCCTGGAGGCCTCGGACGGCCCCCAGGCCCTGGAGAAGGTCGCCCAGGACAGACCCGATCTCATCCTGTTGGACGTGATGATGCCCGGCCTGAACGGCTTTGAGGTCTGCCGCAGGATCAAGTCTCAGCCCGACACGCAGTTCATCCCGGTGGTGCTCGTCACGGCCCTGACGGACCGGGAGTCGAAGGTCACCGGCATCGAGGCCGGCGCGGACGACTTCGTCAACAAACCCCTGGACCCCGACGAGCTGCGCGCCCGCGTCAAATCCCTGCTGCGGACCAAGTCGCTCCACGACGAGCTTCAGCGGGGCTACGAGGAACTGCGCCGGCTGACGGAGGACCTGAAGGCGGCCAACGAACAGGTCCAGGAGGCGACCCGGCGGAAGTCGCAGTTCCTGGCGAACATGTCTCACGAACTCCGCACGCCGATGAACGCGATCATGGGGTTCACCGACCTCGTCTTGCGCCGCGCAGGCGACGCCCTGCCGGAGCAGCAGCGGGATAACCTGATGAAGGTGAAACTGAGCGCAGATCACCTTTTGAACCTGATCAACGACCTCCTGGACCTGTCCAAAATCGAGGCCGGGCGGGTGGACATCAGACCCGCCTCATTCCACGTGAAGAGGCTCATCGCGAACTGCTGTGCCACGGTGAGCCCCCTGGTCAGGCCGGGTGTGACACTGAACTACGAGGTTGCGGACGACGTCGGGGAGGCCCACACGGACGAGGACCGACTGCGGCAGATCATCATCAACCTCCTGAGCAATGCGCTCAAGTTTACGGAGAAGGGAGAAGTGCGTGTATCCGTGGTCCGTGGTCCGTGGTCCGTGGTCCGTGAAAACCAGGCTGTGAGCCAGGTGGGTGGGGAAGGGACGAATCACGAATCACGAATCACGAATCACGAGTTTCTAACGATTTCGGTCTCCGACACCGGCATCGGCATCCCCCCGGACGCCCTGGACTATATCTTCGACGAGTTCCGGCAGGTGGAGGGGAGCCGTCAACAACACAAGGGTACGGGCTTGGGACTGTCGATCACGAAGAAGTTGACGGAGTTATTGGGAGGGAGGATTGAAGTAGAGAGTGAGGTTGGAAAAGGATCCGCATTCACGGTACGGATTCCGTTGATGTACAAAGAGATGCAAGGCGGATGAAATCAGGCGCGGGGATTCATCCCCGCGCAAGGGGTTTTGGGGGAGGGCATATATTTCTGTAGCGCAGGGTTGGGGACGCGACCTTATGGGAGCGTTTGGTGGGGAGGAATTCATCGCCGCGCAAGGGATGATGTCTCTATGACGGACAAAGCGAAAATTCTCGTCGTGGACGACCAGCCGTCCAACGTGAAGGCCTTGCGGATGAGGCTTTCGCCCGAAGGCTACGAGGTCCTGGAGGCCTTCAACGGGTCTCAGGCGCTGGAGCAGGTGGAGCAGGAGCAGCCCGACCTGGTCCTGCTCGACGTCGTGATGCCCGGCCTGGACGGCTACGAGGTCTGTCGCAAAATCAAGTCACGGCAGGGGTCGAACTTCATCCCCGTCATCCTGGTGACCGCCAGGACGGAGACCGAGTCCATCGTCAGGGGCCTGGATGCCGGCGCGGACGAGTACGTCACCAAGCCCTTTGAGCCCCTGGAGCTGATGGCCCGTGTGAGGTCCATGCTCCGCATCCGGCGGATGTATCAGGAGAACGCCCACCTCCGGCGGGAGATCGCGGGGACCTACCGCTTCGACAACCTGATCGGCCAGAGCCCCGCGATGAAAAAGGTCTATGAAATGGCGCAGAAGGTCATCGACAGCCCCATCACCGTCCTCCTGACCGGCGAGACCGGCACGGGAAAGGAGTTGATGGCCCGCTGCCTCCACTACAACGGTCCCAGAAAAGACCAGAAATTCATCGCCACGAACTGCGGGGCCCTGCCGGAGAACCTGCTGGAGAGCGAGCTGTTCGGTCACAAAAGGGGGGCCTTCACCGGTGCGGTCGCGGATAAGGTCGGCCTCTTCGAGGCCGCAGAGGGGGGGACGGTCTTCCTGGACGAGATCGGAGAGATGAGTCAGGCCCTGCAGGTCAGGCTCCTGCGCGTGCTTCAGGAGAGGGAGGTCACCCGTCTCGGCGAGACCCGGCCCAGAAAGATCGACATCCGGGTGATCGCCGCCTCCAACCGGGACCTGGAGGCGGAGGTCAAAGCCAGCCGCTTTCGGGAGGACCTCTACTACCGCCTGAGCGTCTTCCCCATTCGCCTCCCGCCCCTGCGGGAGCGCCGGGAGGACATCCCCTTCCTGGCCGACCACTTTCTCCAGAAACACCGCGACGCCTCGAAGCCCGCCCCCCCGGCCTTCGCGCCCGACGCCCTGGACGCCCTGACCCGCTACGACTGGCCCGGCAACGTGCGGGAGCTGGAGAATGAGGTCCAGCGGGCGCTCGCATTCGTGCCGGACGGCGGCGTCATTGGCCTGGAGGCGCTTTCGGAAAAGGTGCAGGAAAGGGGGAAGGAGACGCGAAGCTGGAGGCGGGACGGCACGCTGAAGGAGGCCCTGGAGGCCGTGGAGCAAGAGTTGATCCGGGCGGCCTTGGAGACCTGCGGCGGGAACAAGAGCCGGATGTCTGAACAGCTAAGCGTCAGCCGGTGGACGTTGCTGCAGAAGATGAAGGAGTACGGGATTGAGTAGGGGCGGGTTTCAACCCGCCCCTACATCTATTCTATCTCATCGTAGTGCGTGACGACCTTGCTGATGAGGCCGTACTCGATGGCCTCTTCGGAGGAGAGCCAGAAGTCCCGGTCCGCATCCTCCTCCACCTTCTTGAGGGACTGGCCCGTGGCCTCGGCGATAATCCGGTTGATCCGCTCCTTCATCTTGATCATCTGCTCGGCGGCGATCTTGATGTCCGTCGCCACCCCCCCGAACCCCCCCACCAGCGGCTGGTGGATCAGGATGCGGGAGTTCGGCAGCGCGAACCGGTTCTCCTTCTTCGGCGCGGCCAGGACGAGCGCGGCGGCGCTGGCCGCCATCCCGGCCACGACCGCCTTCACCGGGGCGCGCACGAACCGGACCATGTCATAAATGGCGAACCCGCTGTCCGCGTGCCCGCCGGGGGAGTTGATGAACATCCGGATGGGTTTTTCATGATCCTGCTGATCCAGCATGAGAAGCTGCGCCGTGATCCGGGTGGCCAGTTTGGCGTCGATACCGTCGGTCAGCATGACCGTGCGGGACTTCATCAGGCTCCTGCCGAGGTCGCCGTCGAAGGCCCGGTCCCTTTTGCGCTTCTTGGGTTCCTCCTCCTCCTCCTCTTCCTCCTCGTCTTCGTCCTCCTCCTCTTCCTCCTCCTCTGCCCTCAGGTAGGTCTCATCTGCCATGATTGCTCGTAGCCTCCAAGATAAGGATAGGCGATGACATCGTGGGAGAGCGTCTTGCTTTCAAGAATATAACCTAAAACGGCCAGATAAGCAAGACGCCCTGAAAAGGCTTGCCTATTGCGAGGCGATCCCCTATTTTTAAGGGGCCTCCCGTTCATCGTTCATCGTTCATCATTCATCGTTATTATACAAGGAGTCATCCACCCATGCCACACCTGACCGCCGAGGACAGGGCCTTTTTCAAGGAAAACGGCTATCTCGTCAAGCGCGACATTGTCCCGGAGCGCCTCATCTCCGGCGCCCTGGACGTCATCTGGGATCACATGAAAGACGTCGACCGGAACGACCCCGCCACCTGGCTCAAGAAGGGATACCGCGTCGTGCCGTGTGGCCAGCACGAGACCGTCAAGGCCACGCTCTACGAGGCGCCCCTCTTCGACATGGCCGAAGAACTGGTGGGCAGGGACCGGCTGGTCAGAGGCGGCGGGGCCGCCCCCCAGCTCAATTTCCCCGACCCGGACCAGGAGTGGAAGCCCCCCAGAGGCCACCTGGACGGCTACTACACCCCCACCAACGGCGTGCCCGAAGGAACCGTGGGCGCGTGCTCAATCTGCACGACCCTCTACCTGGGGGAGGTCGGCGAGCGGGAGGGCGGCTTCACCGTCTGGCCCGGCACCCACAGGATGTGGGCCGAATACTTTAAGACCCACTCCCTCCTGAGCCTCAAGGGCGGCGGCGCGCCCTTCGACCTCGGCGAGGGACTGACCGTCACCGGTCCCCCCGGCACGGCCGTCTTCTGGCACTACCGCCTCTCCCACTCGGCCAGCCCCAACTGCGGGCGCAGGATTCGTATGGCCCTCATCAGCCGCCTGCGCCGAAAGGACATAGAGGACATCATGTTCGAGACCCCGGACGACATGTGGGAGCACTGGGACGGGATAAAAGGGTCGTGACCGGATGTAGTAAGGGCGGGTTTCAAACCCGCCCTTACACCCGCCCTTACACCCGCCCTTACAATCGCCCCAGCACCTTCTCCACCCGCTCCCGCGCCGCCCGGACCGCCCCGAGCATGTCCGCCCCTTCCACAGGTTCCAGCGCGATCACCAGGTCTCCCCGATACCCGGCCCGCTTCAGAACCTTTAACAGGCCCTCCAGCGGCAGGTCCCCCTCTCCGAAGGGGACCTGTCTCCCCCCTCTCTGGTCCCTCAGGCGGACCATCCCGACCCGGCCCGCAAACGCCTCCGCAAACCCCGCCACGTCCTCGCCTGCGGCCAGCAGGTTCCCCGCGTCCAGCAGGACCTTTGCGCGAGGCCCCACGTGGGGAATCACCGCCTGAAAGTCCGCCAGCCCCCGCAGCCGGCCCCCCGGACAATTGCCTAAGTTCAACTCGAAGTCCGCCGGCAGGCGCTCCAGCAGCCTGTTCACCCCCTCGATCACGTCCTGAAGGTTCTCCTCCGTCCGCTCCCCCCCGCTTAGATTGGCGTGCTTCAACCCCAGGGCGCGCCCCAGATGGATATCCCACGCGAGCTGCCTCAGGTTGTACTCCAGATTCCGCTCATTGGAGTCCGCCTTCATGCCGGTCAGGTTGCGGACATGGAGCCCCGCCAGTCGGACGCCGGCGGCCTGAAGATGTTCCCGGACCATCCGCACGGAGAAGTCGGGGTGGACCGGAGTGCTCTCCGTCCGGTCCCGAAACAGCTCGATCCCGTCGAACCCGGCCTGCTTCACGAAGGCGAGGGCCTCGGGCAGACGGAGCGTCGGACAGACTGCGGCGCTGCAACTCAGATGCATTGAGAGATTCTCCTTTGGATTAGGTCAACCCCTCCTCTCTCATCACCACCCTGATACTTTCCAACTTTTCTTGCTTGCCCAAGAAAAGTTGGACAAAAGAAGGGCCCTCCTCAGGCGCCGGAGGGGCTTGGCGCGCCGTACTCTGTCCCGCGAAGTAATCTGGGTCCAATGGTAGTCCGAACCCCTTCCGCAACCCCCCCGCGCTGCTGTGCAGCGCTCGTACCCCATCTTGCCTTGACGGACTCTCTGCTTGAAAGCCGGGACGGCGCGCCCCATATCGTTTGGACAAGGTTGTTCCCTCTCTCCTGAGTGCGGGAGAGGGGGTCAGGGTGAGAGGGCCTTCTCCCCTCCCCCCTCGGGGGAGGGGCCGGGGGAGGGGTCACCGCAACGGCCCCCGCTGGGCATCCCGGATCGGAACCGGCGCAGACAGCTCAATCAGGTCTGGAATGTCAAACTCTTTCAGCAGCCCGAAACAGAACAGCGATGCGGCGCTCGTGTAGGGCACGGGCCAGTCGATCAGCCGGTGCAGGGAGTCCATCAACGAGGCCATGGTCAGCGAGCGCACCCGGCCGGGATGCAGGGCCGCCGCAGACAGCGCCACCACCGGCATCGCCTGCCCGAAAGCCGTCAGGTGCGCCGATGCAACCCCGTGCTGCTTGCAGGCCCACGCGATCAGCGCATTCAACTGCCCGACCTGCAAGCCCAGTGAGCGTTCTCCCGTCGCCGCAACGGTCATGTGGTACTGCCAGGGGACGAACGCCTCCCCGGTCCCGAACAGGTCAGCCACCACCGCCCGCCGGCCCGCCTCCACAGCAGCCCGCGCCAGGCGGGCCGCGCCCCTGCGTCCCCCGTCCCCCACGATCACCTCGACGCCCTCCGGCCCCGCAGGGCTCACCTCCGTCACCGGCACGCCCCACGCCTCGTCCACGCGAAGCACGACCTGCCGGACCGTCACCCCCCCGACCCTCCGCGGCCTGCCCGCCGTCTGCCCCGTCACAGCGCATTCCGGCAGCCTGATCAGAGACGCAAGCCGCCTGCGGGCCTTCTCCCCGGAGGGCCTGGCCCTCCCGGCCTGCCGCGCCCTCCGGATCTCCTTCGACGCCCCTGCCGCCAGCGAAAGCAGCGTCGCATTGTCCAGAGGAAGCCCCACCTTCAACGCCTCTTCCGTCAGGAGCTCATCCTGCCAGGGCAGGTCCCCCTCCGGCGTGTCCAGCCCGAAATGCCGGTTGAGAAACTTATAAAACTGGCTCCTGTTATCGCCCTCGTAGTTGTGCGTGCCGGGGTCTGCGTTGTCGTGAAAACCCAGATTCCGGCTCGCCCCTAAAAGCCCGAACACCGGCCGCGCAGGCCCGTATACCGACCTCCGCGTGCGCCGGCTCCGGAAGCACTCGATCTCGTCCTTCCGGTTGTAGATCAGCAGCGTGGGGCGCGGGGCCAGCAGGGCCGTCAGCGTGTCGAAATCCATCACCCCGCAGAAATCGGAGGGCGACTGCTCCAGGTCCCCCATGTTGGACTCCCCGTTGCGCTCCCAGATGGGGGAGTGCCCGGCCACCGGGACAGAGGCCGTGATCCGCTCGTCCAGGGCGGACAGCACGGCAGTCTGCCAGCCCCCGCCCGAAAGCCCGGTCATCGCCACCCGGCGGCGATCCGCGTGTCGATGCGACAGCAACACATCCAGCCCCCGCTTCATGAGCAGATAGAACACCCCCACCCCGGCGACCCCGCACACGTCCAGATGGCCGATCCGGTTATGGTCCACGTCCGCCCGCAGCTCCCCCATGCCGATGAACTCCGTGCTCAGCGCCAGCGCCCCCCGTTTGGCCAGGTTGATGCACCGCGCCTGCTTGTAATCCATCGCCTTCCCCCCCGCGTGGTGCCCGTTGGGGTTCAGCACGGCGGGGACCTTCCCCTCCAGCCTCGCCGGCTCATACAGCAGCGCGGGGACCCACATCCTCGGATACCCCTCATACCGCAGCTTGCGGATGCGGTACCCCTTCCCCGTCTCGATCACACCCGACCACTGCACCCGGGGCCTCTCCTGCAACACCCCCGCAGGATGACCCATAAAGAAAAGGTCCAGCAGTTCGCGACGGACCCGCGCGGCCCTCCTGAGCCACGCCGCCCTGTGCGTCGGCTGCTCCAGGCGCGGAAGCCGCTCCCGGAGATAGGCGACCAGTTCCCCGTGATGCCTCTTGCCGACCAACCTCCTGGAGAGCGCCTGGTCTAAATCCACGAAGGTCTCCTTGTTTAAAACCTACATCCCCCATCTCCTCCTGTATCTGTCCTCCCCCTCCAGGGCCACCATCTGGTCGTAGACCTCCTGGAGCGCGGTCAGGGCCTTCAGGCCGTCCTCTGCGCTGCAGGAGGGCTGGCGGCCCTCCCGGATCGCGTCCACGAACTCCCGGTCCTGGGCCAGCATCCCCTCCTGAAAGTTGTTGTCGGGCGCGAACACCACCTCTCCCCCGAAGGTGACCCGGCCGCCGGAGAGGGTCAGGGTCCCCTCCTCGCAGATGAACGTGTCCCCGCTCATCCCCTGCCGGGCGTTGTAGGAGAGGCTGATCGTGGTGATGCATTCGTCCGCGTGGCGCATCAGGAGGCTGACATCCAGCGAAGTCCCCGTCCGGGGGTCCAGGGGGGAGATCTCCCCTCGCACCCGCCGGACCGGCGCGCCTGTGGCCCAGAGGGCGAAGTCGACGTGATGGCAGGCGTGGTGGAACAGCACGTCATCCACCCAGCTCCGCCGGTAGCCCGTCCACCCGACGTTCTCGTGCCGAAGCCAGAAGGAGTAGCTGTGGTGCTGGTGGACCCGGCCCGCCCTGCCGGAGGCCAGAAACTCCCTGACGAACCGGCCCGTCGGCGCGAACCTGCGGGTGTGCGCGACCATCAGCTTTCGACCCGTGCGGCGCGCAAGCCCCGCTAATTCCTCGGCCCCCCGCCGGGACATCGCCAGGGGGATCTCCACGAGCGCGTCCTTGCCCGCCCCCAGCGCCCCAGACGCCATCTCGTGGTGAAGCTCGCTCGGGGCCGTGATGACCACGGCGTCCACCTCCGAATCGGCCAGCGCCTCCTCGTAGCGGGTGGTCGTCCTGGCGAACCCCCTCTCCCGCCCGAACGCCTCTGTGGGCTCTAACCTCCGCCCGACCAGGGTGTGCAGGCGGACCCCTTCGATCCTCTTCAGCGCCTCGACGTGGAAGGCGGCGATGCCCCCGTAGCCCACCACGCAGCAGTTGAGCGTGTCCATCCTCCTCCTCACCCCGCCCTGTTCAGGGCGGGCATCAATTCGCGCGCAAACAGCTCAACGCTCCGAAGCCAGGACGGCTTGTCGTCCCAGTCGTAACCCATCAGAATCAGCGTGCCAAACGGGCCTGTCTCCTCCCTCATCCGGAGCAGCCGGCGCAGGGCCTCGTCCACGTCCCCGGCGATGATCTGCTCCTCCATCATGTAATCCAGGGTGCAATCCGCATCGCTCATGGACAGGTCCCGCTTGAAGGCCTTCCGCCCCGGCCCCCGGTCCATCAGCCTGCCGATGTACTCGAAGTTCCGGGCCAAAGAGTTCGTCCGCGCCCGCCGGCGCGCCTCCTGCGTGGTGTCGGCCAGAAAGATGGCCCGCGCGACCTTCCAGTCGGCCCGGTTCGGCTGTCGCCCGGCCTTCAGCGCCGCCTCCTCGTAGGTCTTCCACTGGTCCGCCAGCACATTGGCCGTCACCAGGCAGTGGCCGAAGGGCTGGAGCCCCCGCGCCCCGGCCATTTGCATCGTGGGGGAATTCCGGCTCGTCCCCGGCGTGGAGATCGGGGGGTGGGGGCGCTGGAGCGGCTTGGGGATGAACCCGATGCCCGTCTCCTCGTCCACGTACTTCTTGAGAGAGACGGTCCAGTACTTGCCCTGGACCTCGTACGGAGGATCGGACGCCCACAACCTGAGGATGATGTCGATCGCCTCGCTCACCATCTCGGCCGAGTTTTTGGGGTCCAGCCCGTACACCTCCAGGTCCGTCGGCACGCTGCCCGGCCCGAAGCAGAGGTTGAGCCTCCCCTTGGAGAGATGGTCCAGAAAGGCCAGCCGGCACGCCACGTGCGCGGGGTGGTGCTGCTGCAGGCAGACCGGCGCCGGACCCAGACGGATACGATGCGTCTCCCCCAGCGCCCGGCCGATGAAGATCTCGGGCATCACGATGTTTTCGTACCTCATCGTGTGATGCTCGCCGATCCAGAACTCGCTGAACCCGAGCTCTTCGGCCCGCACGATCAGCTCCAGGTCTTCATCGTAGCACTGCGCCAGCGGCTTGGCGGGGTCGTGGAACGGCATGATGAACATACCATAGCGGATCGTCTGAACGGCCTCGCTCATGTCTCGTCTCCTGGGCTACCGGCAAATTTGCAATTTGCAATTTGCAATTTGCAATTTCTAATTTTCAATTCTCTGCCTGTACACGCGCCCCCCCTTGACCACCACGACCGGGACGAGCTTCTGCCGGCCCGTGCGCACGCCGCCGTGCGCGTCCACGAGCTGAAACTCGCCGCCCCGCAGCTCGAACACGACCGCATCCCCCCAGGCCCCGACGGCCAGCGTCCCGATCCTGTCCTGCATCCGGATGACCCGCGCGGGCACAGCCGTCACCTTCGCCATCGCCTCGTCGAGCGGCATGCCCAGGTGGAGGAACTTCGTCACCACCGTGGCCAGGTCATACACCGGCCCGTGCAGGTTGTACACGTGCAGGTCCGACGAGATCGTCTGCGGCTGCGCGCCCTGCGCCATTGCCCGTTCGACCACCTCCCAGTTGAACGACCCCGCGCCGTGCCCCACGTCGAACACCACGCCCCGCTCCATCGCCTCCCGCACGGACCTCCGGACCTGTCCCCGCTCGTCCAGGATGCCGCACGCCATCCCGTGAAAGCAGTGCGTCAGGATGTCCCGCTCGCGCATGACCTTCAGGATGTCGTCCAGCGACTCGCACCAGGCGTTCTGCGGATGCACCATGATGGGCAGGCCCGCCGCGTCCGCCGCCTCCCGCGCCCGGTGGAGCGGCAGCATCCCGGACCGCTCGCTCACGATGCTGTGCCGGGTCAGCCGCACCTTCACACCCAGGATGATGTCCCGGTGCCTCTCGATCATCTGGCACGCCTTGCCGACGTCGGCGTACTCCGGGATCTCAAACTCCCCGATCTCGCGCGTGAGCATGCCCTGCGACGAGATGTTGAGCTGCGCCAGGATGCGCGTGGCGCTCACGTCGATCACGTACCTCCGGAACCCCGGAAAGGTGTCCGCCCCGGCGGAGCCTGCGTCCACCACCGTGGTCGCGCCCCGTGCCAGGCAGGTGGGGTCCGGCGCCACCCCGAAGTGGCTGACCCCGTAGAACACGTGCACGTGCAGGTCGATCATGCCCGGCGTCACCACACACCCCCCGGCGTCCACCACCTCGCGCGCCCCCGCCCCGGAGAGATCGTCCCCGACCGCGGCCACGACGCCCCCCGAAAACGCCACGTCTCTCCTCGCGTGGACCTTCTGCGCGGGGTCCACGAGCGTCCCGCCTTTGATCAGCAGGTCGTAGGTCATCGCAAACTCCTTTCGCAACGGGTGAAGATGGCTGTCAAGATAGAGGGGCGGGCGTCCCCTGTCAAGGGATTTGTGGCGATCATTTTTTGCGTGCGTCGGACGGGCCGGGAGCCTATATTGTAAGCGATCAGAAGAAAGGAGACCCCATGAACAACGTGAAATCCCCCCTGCGCGTGGGCATCGTCGGGTGCGGCTCTTTCGGGCGCAAGACCTACGCCTGGGGCGTGGCCGAGCACCCCGGCGCGACCGTGGCCGCCCTGTGCGACATCGACCGGGGCCGCGCGGAGGCCGCGGCCCGCGAACTGTCCGAAGAGCGCGACAACCCCCGTCCCGCGACCTACGAGGACTACCGGCGGATGATCGAGAAGGAGCCCCTGGACGTCGTCATGGTCGGCACCCTGGCGGACGTCCGGCCAGCCGTCACCCTCGCCGCCCTGAGCGCAGGCGCCCACGTCCTGGCCGCCAAGCCCATGGCCCCGTCCCTGCCCGGGGCCGAGGAGATGCTCCGGGCCGCAGAGCGGGCGGGCCGGCTCCTGATGGTCGGCTACAACTTCCGCTTCCGCGACGACGCCCAGGTCGTGCATCACTTCATCCGGGAGGGCGGCCTGGGGAGGCCCCTGTTCGCTCGCGCCTGGTCCCACGAGGCCAGCGTCCCTACCTGGGGGCCTCACTACGTCAAATCCCTCTCCGGGGGGGGTTCCCTCGCCAGCACCGCCGTCCACGTCATCGACCTGGCCGTCTGGTTTCTGGGCTGTCCCAAACTCCTGACGGTCGAGGGCCACAGCCTGTCGCGTTTCGCCGGCCTCCCCTCTTTTCCGCCCAGGTTAGAGGCCGTCCGCGAGACCTACGACGCCGAGGACCTGGCCTCCGGCTACGCCCGCTTCGCCGACGGCGTCACCCTGTCTGTCGAGGGCATGTGGCTGACCCCCCCCCAGATCGACGGCAAGGGCGTCGAGGTCTGGGGGACCCAGGGCTACGCCTCCCTGTCCCCCCTGCGCCTCCTGACCTGGCGGGACGGCGACTACGTGGACCGGACCGAGGAGATCGCGCCCGGCCTGGCCGGCCCCTTCCGCGACGACTCCCGCGTGCGCAACCGCCGTGACGTGCATCACTTCCTCGACTGCGTCCTCGGCGAGGCCACCCCCCTGGTCACGCCGCAGGAGATGTGGACCGATCAGGCCATCGTGGACGGCATCTACGCAGGTCATCTCTCTTTTAACACGTAAGGAGCTGATCTTATGCCTACCTCCTACCGCGTCGGCATCATCGGATGCGGCAACATCGCCCAGCGGCACGCGAAGGCCTACCAGAGCGTGCCCGGCCTGGACCTCGTCGCCGGCGCCGAGCCTCACGCCGGGGCCGCCCGCGCCTTCCGGCAGACCTTTGCGATCCCGGCCATGTACGCGGACCCCGAAGAGATGCTGCGGAAGGAGTCCCTGGACATCGTCAGCATCTGCACCTGGCACCTGCTCCACCCCTCCCAGACGATCCTGGCCTCGGAGCGAGGCGTCAAGGCCGTCCTGTGCGAGAAGCCGATGGCCGTCAGCCTGAGCGAGGCGGACCGGATGATCGCCGCCTGCGCCGCGCGCGGCGTGAAGCTGGCCATCGGCCATCAGCGGCGGTTTTATCCCGCCTGGACCGAGGCCCGCCGGATGATCGGCCAGGGCGCTATCGGACAGCCCGTCCTGGTCACCGGCCACGTGATCGACGGCCTGCTCAACACCGGCAGCCACGTCGTGGACGGCGCGCGCTACCTGCTAAGCGACCCGAAGGCCGAGTGGGTGATGGGGGCCGTGGAGCGCAAGACCGACCGGTGGGAGCGGGACATCCCCATCGAGGACTGCTGTCTGGGCCTCGTGGCCTTTGCCGGGGGCGCGCAGGCCCTGATTCAGGTGGACCTCACGGCCCGCAACGAGCCTGACCATTTCACGGTGCAGGGCACGGAAGGACTGCTCAGGGTGGGGCCGGACCACCTCCGCCGGATCAGCGCCATCCGCACCGACCGGGAGGCGCGCCAGGCGCTCTGGGACGCGGAGACGGCCTACGCGGCCCGGAAGGTCGGGCTGGAGGGGGCCTTCTACATCGCCTACGTCGCGCAGGCGCGGGCCCTCAAGGCCTGGCTGGACGAGGGGGGCGACTACCGCAGCGACGGCGCGCAGACCCGCCACGCCGTGGAGATCATGATGGCCCTCTACCAGTCCGCGCGGGACCACGAAGTGGTCCGCCTCCCCCTCGCGGAGCAGGACTACCCCCTCTCCCGGATGATCGCGGAGGGCAAGCTCCCGCTCCGCTACCCGGAGAAGTACGACATTCGCGGCCCGGAGCGCCGCACCTGGGCCCACCGCGAGACCTACGACCGCCTCCGCGCCGCCGGACTCCCCCACCCCCAGATCGTGGCGGAGATATTCAAATAAGCTATCACTCGATCTTCAAGTTTTTATGAATTGACATTCGTGGTCTATTTGTT
>CAYRZX010000178.1:0-13714 GCA_964428665.1 uncultured Gemmatimonas sp. | reverse complement strand
ATCCACTTGCCCTGGCAGCATAATCCAGTGCCCTCTTTCCGGGAGTGCACCCCAACGGCTGTGGCTGCCGCAGCGCCGCCGACTTCGTAGGGCGTCGGAGGCACTTTGGACTTGCGTTTACGACTCTTTTTGGCAATCTTAGGCATCGGGCGATCCTCCAAATGATGTTTTGTGATTCCACTTCCCAAAATACATCATCCGGAGCAAATCGCCCCTTTTTTCTATACCACTCCTACGCTACTGCGTAACTCGTGGTTGTAGTCGGTGTCGATGAACCAGCAGGCGATGCCATCCGCGCCGTCACTGATGACTTCGCCGGTCTGGGGCTTGAAGACGTCCACACCGTGGACGGTGACCTGTGCCCGGTGGTCAGTGGTCAGTGATAAAGGGAAATCCTCGGCGCTCAGGGTTTGGAGCGCAGCGAGCGTTTGAGGCCGTTGAGCATTCGACCCACGGCTGCCGCCTGTTCCAGAAGCGGATCGACGTCCTGTCTCAGGACGAATCCCAGTCGCTCCGCCAGAATCAGAAACGTCTCTGTCTCCGCCAGTGACCCGCTCGCGATCCCCAGAAACTGGAGAAACTCCCGCGTTCCTTCCCGCTCTGCTCCCTCCGCGATATTCGCTGAGATTGACGACGACGCCCTCTTGATTTGGCTCGTCAGCCCGAACCTCTCCTCCGTGGGAAACTGTGCGGAGAGCCGATAGACCATTTCGGCCAGCTCCATTGATTTTTTCCAAACTTCCAAGTCCCGATAGCTCTTTAACGTGCTCATAGTTCGCTATCATCCTTCCATTTCTGGCCACCAACCACTGACCACTGGTCACCGTGATATCCGGCTCGCCGAAGATGACGAAGAGGTTGCCCTTGCCCGTGGCCTTGAGGTCCTCGGCCATGTGCAGGTCGGCGTTCATGCGGGCCTTGAGCACCGGGATGCGACCCAGCTTGCTGAACTCGGTGGTGTGCGCCTCGTAGTTGAAGGCGCAGGCGATCAGCGCGTCGAACCCGGCATCGCCTGCCTCTCGGGCCGCGGCAACAAGGTCCGCGCGCTGCACGGTGCCGAACTCGGGGCCGATGAAGATAGCGGCGCGTTTTTCAGTGGCCGGTGACGGGTGGACAGTGGCCGGTGATTGGTGACCAGTGGCTGGTTTCTGGCCACCGACCGCTGACCACTGGTCCCCGCTAAAGCGGCCTTCAGCGCAGACCAGGTCGCCGGGCCAGGGGGTGAGCGCGGTAAACGTGATCCGGTCCTCCTTGTGGGCCTGCTGGACGCCGGCAGCCTTCAGGTTCTCCAGGATCATCGAAGCAAAATCTTGTGGTCTTCCATAACCTCCCTTGTCTTCCCTGACCCCTGACCACTGGTCACTGGCCACCAGCTCATCGTTCTCATCCACGCCCAGCATGCGGTGGGGGCTGAGGCTCTCCACGGTGAAAGGACCGGCCACGCGGACCTTCTTCGGATCTGGATAGGGCTTGTCGTAGAGGTATTCGAACTCGGCCCTGGCGGCGATGGATGCGTCGATTTCCTTTTGCCGGGCGATGCGCGCCTGCCACCACTCAGCATGCAATTTCTTCGCGGGCTCAGACCAGGTCTTGCCCTCCTCGCGTGGAATCTCCCACTCCTGCCAGGATGTCTTCAGCGCCTTGTTGAGCTTCTCGCGCAACGGCTCCAGCACGCCTTGCCACTTGTCATAGATGACATCGATCTCCGCGTTGTTGGCGATGGACTTTAAGGTGATGTGCGGCACCCGCTCGTACACGAAGCCGTGGCGGATGTCCCCCTGCACGGGCTGCGAACTGGGGGCGGTGCGGGTGACCTCGGCTTCCTTGAGCTGACCTTCGCGGGAATCGGCCAGCAGGTAAAACGGATAGCGCGCTCCCATGATACGGGCGCGAGCCAGGGCCAGTGCCACGCGGGAGGTGTCCATCGTGATCCAGCGGCGGCCCCACTGCTCGGCCACATACGCCGTGGTGCCGGAACCGCAGGTTGGGTCGAGCACGAGGTCGCCGGGGTCGGTGGTCATCAACAAGCATCGTGCGATGACCCTAGAAGAAGTTTGCACGACATAGTTTTTGCCTTGTTCGGCGTGCGTATCCGACCAAATATTGTTTAGTTCGATGAACGGGAAATCGGCGAAGAGTTGAACATAGTTCAGGTAGGTGTTGGTTGGAACGAGTCGCCTCGCCCGATCAAGACGACCCATACCTTCCAGATTAGTTCTCCAGCTTTTCCTTGCTGCCAGCTTGTATGTTCTGCCTTCGAACTTATACGGGAAGGTGCAGGACTGCGTGAAACCGGAAGAACTCATTGTCGAGAAGCGGAACGGTAGCGCATCTTCTGGAAGAAGCATAGTGTCGACCTTCTCCGATTTCGTCATCGCTCGCCACTCGCCGTCTGCCATCAAGCAGTGATTCATGTGAGTGTCTTCGGCGACGCTCTGATCAACATACATCCGGTGAAATTTGGTAGCGTCTCGACGTTTACCGTACCAAAGCAAGTAGTCACAGACTGAAGGAACCATCCCGGAGCCAAGCGGACTCTTCGTGCGGTAGGAGATCAGACGAAGAAAATTGTCATCCCCGAAAACGTCATCCATCACTGCCCGCACCCGGTGGACGTTCTCATCCCCAATCTGTACGAAGATTGAGCCGGTGTCTGCCAGCAGATCGCGCGCCACGGTCAGGCGATCCCGCAGATAGGTGAGGTACGAGTGAATCCCGTCCCGCCAGGTATCGCGGAAGGCTTTGACCTGCTCCGGCTCGCGGGTGATGTGACCGGCCTTGCCGTCCTTCACGTCGCGGCTGGTGGTGGACCACTGAAAGTTGCTGTTGAACTTGATGCCGTAGGGCGGGTCGAAGTAGATGCACTGCACCTTCCCGCGCAGGCCCTCGCGCTCGGCCAGGCTCGCCATCACCTGGAGCGAGTCGCCCAGGATCATGCGGTTGGACCAGTTCTGGTCGTGCTGGTAGAAATCGGTCTTTTCCACGCCTTCAGGGATGCCGTTGAAGTCGGCGAAGAGGTCGGGCTGGTGGCCTGACGCTTGCGCCTTGCTATCCCTTGTCTGACGCAGCAGGTCGTCAATCAGCACCTTGGGGTGGACCTTTTCCTGGATGTAGAGCGGCGGGGCGTGGACCACGAGGTCGCTCCAGTCCTGCTCATCCTTCCCCCGCCAGACGAGCTGGGGGTCGAGGTCCGTGTTGCGCGGATAGCGCACTTTTACGGGCTTCTGCTCGTCCGGCTTGAGGACGGACTGGTACTCCGCCGTCGGGATGTTCTTGCGCTTGTCGGCGTCGTGCTTGAGGGTCTCGACGGATTTGAGAGCAGTCGGTTTTTTGGCCATGACTATTTCTCTGGTGGCAGGGCTTCGCACACGGCGTCGGCAAGCTGCTTGGCGGTGGCGCGGAGATAGTAGAGACGGCGGGAGCTTTGATTTTCTTCAACAACTCGATGTGATGGCCCCAGGGAACGCCGGCGCCAAATCTCGCACAGCTTGTGCGAGAAATTCGGGATTCTGGCGGATAGCGGAGCTTCTGGGCATTTCTGGAACAAGCTGTTCCAGAAATGCCTTGCCGGGGTTGTCAAACTCTGAGTGGGATGGTGTCCTTGTCATGGCCGGGCAACTTTCGCAAGCATCTTGTTGAACTCACTTTCAACCCTGGCCTTAAAATCCGCCTCAATCCGATAAACCTCGGTGAACTCGGCGAACGCCCAGCGACCGTAGGTCTTGAGATGGTTCACGCCAGGGACCCAGTAGGTGTCCATCGTGGACTTCTTCTCCTTCGCGTCCTCGCGCCGGTAGCCCTTGATCTCGACCACGAGATGCAGCGGGTCATCGGAGCCGTGGCCGTCATCCACCAGCACGATGAAGTCGGGCAGATACCTCCGCGTCTCGGAGCCGTAGCGGTATGGCACTTCCAGGCCGAGGTTGTGGTTCTTCGCGTAGGCGCGGACCCCGGGGTGCGACTCCATCACCCGGCAGAACTCCGCCTCCCAGTCGCTGTCGAGGACCACCCAGTTGATGTGGCAGGATTTTGAACTCGTCTCCCAGCGCAGGGTTTTCGAGGTGTTGAACCGGACGTGCCGGGTGGATCCGGTGGGATTGTAAGGATCGAGCAGCGCCTTGATGGGGCGCTCGCCGAGAAACTGCCGGGTGATGGCTGCGGTGATGCGGTTGCAGGCCATGTCGGCCAGTTCCTGATACATGAGAAGGGCGGGATAGGTGTCGCCTTTGCACACGAGACAGGAGTCGATCCATTGCCTGGTGATGCGCTTGAGCTGGCCGAACAGGTGCAGCTTGGGCTCCTCGCCGGGGTCGCGCCATTTCGTGTAGAGCAGCCGCTGGGTGACGTGAAAGACGAGCGTGGATGGCCGCATGTCGCCCAGGTGCTTGAGGCTCATGTCCACGCCTTCGCCGATGATGCCGGAGTTGCGGGTGATGGACGGCCCGACGAGGTCGGGGCTGAGTTCCAGGAGGGAGTCGTCGTTGAAGTCGGCCGTCAACCGTTCCTCCGGCAACTCCACGCGATACCCCTCGACGCGGGGAAAGCGGATTTCGAGGGGGTCGCGCTCAGGGCGGATGGCCTTGACCTGAACCGTCTCGCGCGGAGGCTGCGGCGGGGCGACGACCGGCTTCGCCGTGAAGTCGAAGGGAACGCCGAAGACGTCGGCGTATTCCACATTGAAAAGCCTTTCTTCGTTGAGGTCGTAAGACTGGCGGCGCAGCGCGCGACCGATGACCTGCTCGCACAGAAGCTGGGTGCCGAAGGCGCGAATGCCGAGGACGTGGGTGACTGTGTTCGCATCCCATCCTTCGGTGAGCATCGACACGGAGACGACGCAGCGGATGGCGCCGCCAAGCTGGCCGTGCTTGCCGACGGTGTTCATGGCCTCACGCAGCAATTCCTGGTCGGTGATGTTCTCGCCAGCGCGGGCATCCCCGGTGCGCTCCACGATCTCGCGGCGAAAGCGCTCAATCTCGTCGGCGGCCATGGCGCGGAAGTTGTCGTCAAGCGCATCTCCGGCTTCAAGCTGCTCGCTGTCGATCAGGAGCGTGTTCGGGCGCGGGAGCGGGTTGCCGGTGGTCTCGTCGAAATTGCGGAACAGGGCGAGGCGTCCGTTTTCCAACGTGGTGGTACCGTCATCGTTCTTGCGATGGAAGCCGGAGATGAAGTCATAAACGAGCTTGGAGATGGCCGTGTTCTGGCAGACGATGATGAAGCATGGAGGAACCTTGATGCCCCTCTCCTCCCAGAGATTGAAAGTCTTCTCGTAGTGGCCGTAGAGGGCTTGCAACGCCGTCTGCAGGCGAGTGGGGAGTTTGAGCGGGTCGAGTTCCTCGCCTTTGCCGCGCCCTTTCCTGGGCATGTCTTTTCGGATGTTCTCCCAGAGGTCGCGGAACATCGGCATCTCATCGCCGGGGATGTTTTCGGCGACCGGGACGCGCGGCAGTTTGACGATGCCGCACTCGATGGCGTCCATGAGCGAGAAGTCGCTCATGGTCCACGGGAACAGGGTGCCCTCGGCGTAGCCGGAGCCGCGAAGGAAGAACGGCGTCGCGGACAGATCAAGGACGCGGCTGAGGCCGAGTTTCCGGTTCACGGCTTCGAGGCCGGAAATCCAGAGGCGGGCGGCCTCGTTGTTCTTCTCGGCCTCTTTCTTCTCGTCGCCTTTCAGGTCTTCATCATCCGTGTCTTTCGATCTCTCCCGGTAGCAGTGGTGCGCCTCGTCATTGATCACCAGGATGTTCTTCATGCCCATGAGGTCGGGCATCACGCGCTGAAGCATCTGGCCCTCGGTTTCCTGCGTGTTGAGTTCATCGCCGCCTCGGCCTTGAAGCAACGAACGTCCACCGGAAGACAGTTCGATGCGCTCGCGCAGCTTGAAGGCGTGGTAGTTGGTGATGACGATCTTGGCCCGTTTCACGTCGTCGAGCATGTCGCCGGGAACGAGTTCCCGGCTGGCGTAGTAGCTGTCCGGGTCGTTGGGCTGGAGGACGCGCAGCCGATCTTTGATCGTCAGGCCGGGTGCGCAGACCAGAAAGCCGCGCGTGAAATGCCTGCTCGTCGGGCGTCGCACCGCATTGATCGTCTGCCACGCGATGAGCATCGCCATCACCGTGGTCTTTCCAGCGCCGGTGGCGAGCTTCAGCGCGAGCCGCATCAATTCCGGGTTGGCGTCGCGGTTGGCGTTGCTCAGGTGTTCGAGGAGGCGTTTGCCAGCCTGAAAATGCGATGCGACCTCGGTGAGCCAGATCGCGGTTTCCACCGCCTCCATCTGGCAGAAGAACGGGCGGACACCGCTGAACTTGTGATGGCGCCAGTGCTGAAGAAGACGGGCTGTCTCCGGCGTGACCTGCCATTGATTGGGATTGGGCAAGGAACACCAGGAATCCACGTGACCGCGCACCTCATTGATGATCGAGGTGAGGTCGTATTGCTGCTCCTTCGTTGAAAGCCCCTTTCCTTCATCGAAAACGAATACCTCCTGCGCGACGGTCTTCTTCCGCTTCTTCGGCTTTGGGATCGGCGTGATGAACTCGGCGCGGCGGCGGATTTCGAGAATCTTCTGCGTGGGCTGCCCGTGTTCATCCAGCTCCCAGTGCCGTGCAGGACGCGCATAAGGGGAGTTCAGGATGGGGTGGTCGAAGAATGGGTTAGACATTGAAAATTCCGGATTGGATACATAATCAAAAAGCCACACCTCTCCAGATGCGGCCGGTCACCGTTGGTTTCGACTGTTATGTGTGAGGGCGTGCATCCTTCTCCCTCCCGACGCCAGGGACGCACCAAAATGAGGTAGGACTATGCGGCCAATTTACATCGAAGGCTACCGGATGTCAAGCGGTTTACAGCCCTTGCTCGAACACAGCGTTTGAGCATCTCCGCACGCGCCTCGGCGCAAGCTTCGGGGGGCTCGTGGAGTCTCTTGCCCATCCTGCGCCGTATGCATGCCCCTCAATCCCCCCAGAAGATGCTGTGCCCCTGCCCGGGGAACCAGATCAGGTCCACGATCATGCTCACCATCAGCCCGAACGTGTACCCGACGATCATGCCGATGAAGAAGGGCGCTGCCCGGCGGTAAAGGGAGATGCTCCCGACCTTGAGAATGACCGTCTTGACCAGCCAGGTCACGAACACGGACAGGATCGCCGTGCGGGCGGAGTAGAACGTGACCAGCGTGAACCCCACCGGATGAAAGGGCCACCAGGTGAACCGGTAGGAGCAGAAGGTCAGCAGGCCGACCGCGGCGGCCCCGAAGGCCGTGTAGGCCATCCGGAGGCCGTAGTGCGTCTCCCTGCCCATGTCCCGGATCTGGGAGACCATCGTGTCGAAATAGCGCGGGGCGGCCACCCGGAAGTCGTAGGCCCCGAAGTTGAACGCCCCGTCCTGGTAGCCCAGATAGATCGTGGAGACCGCCGCGGCCACGAGCGAGAACAGAAACGCGAAGACGATCGTCATCCCCACGACCCTGGCCCGGCGTCCCAGAGGCGCCGCCAGCCGCGCGGCGCAGGCCGCCGCCGGCATGGCGAAGCACTTCCCGTTCTGGTACGTGCTCCCCACGAGCTGATGCACCGCGATGCTCCCGCCCGACAGCGAGCCGGGCGGGGCCAGGCCCACCACGCTCGTCCCCAGGGCCGGCGACTCCACGAACACCAGGCCCGTCATGGCCGCGATCTTGGCGAACCCCGCGTAGAACAGGAACCAGAAGGCCACCATCAGGACCGACAACAGGGGATGCATCCCTCCCCCGGTCAGCCAGAAGACCATGTACCCGGCGGCGGCCAGAAAGCAGACGCCCGCAACCCGGCAGGACAAAAGCTCATTCGCGTCGTCCGGGCCGGCAGCCGGTGAGAGGGCCTTCTGAAACGCCGCCCTGAAACGCTTCCGGGCCGTCCAGATCGCCCAGACGCAGAACACGATGAACCCCCCCATCGCCTGCTCCCGCGTCCCCGCGAAGTCCCCCAGCCCCTCGGCCAGGCCGAGCCGCGCCGTGACCCCGATCTGCGTCCACGTGACCAGGAAGAAGAACCAGATGGAGAACAGGACCTGGAGGTCCGTGAAGTAGGCGAAGGCGATGATCAGGAAGTTGATCCGGGCGTAGAAGGGGGGGACGTAACGGCCGATCTGGAGGTTGTGGTTCTCGATGCCCACCGCGATCACCGGGAAGCCGGGGCGGAAGTAGCCGATGATGTACCAGAGCACGACAAAGGCCGGGATGGCGAACCCGGCCCAGAAGAGCCCCCCTCGCATATAGGCCGGGAACCCCCCCGGCCCGGCGGTCTCGGCCAGGTCCTCCGCCACCCTGGCGAACGGGAACGGGAGCCGCTCCTGCTCGACCCACTGCCGGCGGAGCAGGGCCGAGAGCGCCACGCACCCGACGCCCACGGCGGCGATGAAGCTGAGCCACCAGAACAGGGGGCGCATCCAGATCCCCCAGGGGATGGACGCCCCCGTCGGAAGCCCCTCGTAGAACCAGTCGAGCCGCTCCCCCGCGTCCTCCACCACCAGCCACGGCCGGACCACGTCGAACGCATACTCCGCCCAGAGGTTTTCGGGCGTGGCCATGTAGTGCATGATCGCGAACGTGGCCAGGACCCGGCCCAGGAACTCGTTGATGTGGGCGCTGACGTAGCTGACCGAGAAGACCACGATCAGCTCATAGGGCCGGAGGCCCGCCCCGAAGGCGCGCAGGAGGGGGTTCACCAGGAAGACGAGGACCAGGAACGGCATCAGCACGCCCATGGGGATCATCCCCTCCACCAGCGAGATGGTGTGCACCTTGAACTGGGTGTAGGGGATGACGGCGTTCAGGCCCACCGTGAGAAGGGAGGCCAGGGCGATGGACCGCCAGGGCGTCATCCCTTCTTTCCGGCCTGCATCTCCTTCACCAGCCGATCCAGCACCTCCTCGTGCCCCTTGATCCTCCCGATGTGATGATATTGAACCTTCCCATCCCGGTCCAGGATGAAGTGCGCCGGAATGCCCGACACCCCCAGCGCATTTTTGGCCACCTCCGCGCCCTCGTCCACGAGCACGGTATAGGGCAGCTCCTTCTGTCTGGCGTACTCCGACGCCTTCTTCCGCGACTCCACGCTGATGTAGAGCATCTCGACCCCCTGGGGGACGTACTTCTGATAGGCGTCTTTCAGGACGGAGACCTCCGCCCGGCACGCCCCTCACCAGCTCGCCCCCACCACCACCAGGACCGGTTTCTTGCCCCGGAACTGTTTCAGGCTGACCTCTTTCCCGTCGATGCTCTTCAGGGTGAAGCCCGTCAGAACGTCCCCCACTTTCGGGGGGGTGTCTCCGCTGGCCGGCCCCCCCGTCAACGCCCCGACCAGAAGGACCAGGCACGCAACCCGCCGTATGCTCACGATGACCTCCTTGGTTATTATCAGTACATCCCGAAACGTCATGAATTGGCGGCTGATGCCCAGGATCAGTCGGTTTACCCCGTAGGGGTAGGGGCGGGTCTTGGACCCGCCCGGCGATCCGATTCCACAAGGCCGACGGGCGACTCGCGAGAGTCGCCCCTACACCTGAACGATAAATCGCCTGATTTGGGCCATTTACGCCATTTCGTGATCTACTGATTATTGTATCCTGCAACACGCCCCGGCCTGAGGATTCGGGACGTTCGTCTGATTGAGCAGCGTCCGGCCCCCGGCGCTGTTGTAGGACAGCCCCACGAAAAAGTGGCTGCCCGCGTAGCTGTTCCGCCCGAACAGCGGCAGGCTGGCGCTCAGGTCCAGCCCCACCCTGTCCCTCAGCGCGAGCGTCAGGCCGGGCGCGGCCGTCAGCAGCTTCCGGTTCGAGAACCGCGCCGGGACATCCACCCCGAAGATCTTCGTGTGCCCCATCCCGCTGATGGACCCCTCCAGGCCCAGGCGCGCCCACAGCCGGCCCCCCAGCTGATATCCGCTGTCTAACCGGCAGAAAAACTCATTCCCCGGCCTGTAGCCCGTCTCCCCGTCCCTGAGCCGGAGCCGGTAGCCCACGTCCAGGCTCGAATACCCCGGCGCAGAGGGCCAGGCAAACCCCGCAGAGAGCGCCCCGTCAAAGTCGTACTGCCCCTCCCCCACCTGGATGCGGGCCGGGTCCGTCTGCGTGGCCGTGGGGAACTTGACCCCCACCTCCGTCGCCAGGGCCACCCGCCTGGACAGGACGCGATACCGGGTCGAGAGCCGGATGTCCCCCAGGCTCTTCCCCCGCTCCATCGTCGCGTCGTCCCGCAGGTGGTAGAACAGGACGGGCACGCCCACGGAGACCATCAGGTCCTCACGCGCGCCGTAGGCCCCGTCCACCGCCGCCCCCATCACCCGGCTGAGGCCGTTCCGGAGGAACCTCACCCGGTCCGAGCCGTCGTTGAACTGCCACCGGGACCGCGTCCCCAGCAGCGAGGCCCGCCCATAAAATTCGCCTCCGGGCAACGTCCAGGGGGACGCCCCTGCGCCGGAGGCCCCCACGAGCAACGCGGCCGCAACGAGCAACCATCTTGGCATCGCCACCGACCTCCTTCCTGGCCCGGCTACCATTTTTTTCTGCGCAAATCCTTGTCCTGAGCGCAGTCGAAGGATGCGTAATCTGCGGATCCTATCCTCTCGCCTTCTTCCCGAAGTCCGCCGCGAACAGGAAGAAGTCGTCGAAGTCCACGGCCCCGCTTCTGTTCAGGTCGAACTTCTCATCCCTCCCCCCGAAGGCCGCGGCGAACAGGAAGAAGTCGTCGAACCCGACCTCGCCGTTCCCGTCGAAGTCCGAGGCCGACTGCGCCGCGTCGCTGTCGGACGCCAGCAGGGACCGGATGGCGGAGGTGACGGCCATCTCGTTGTAGCGCTGGCCGAGCCCCCCCGGCGACAAGTAGCGGACGATCCCGTCCTGGTCCACCACCATATACACGTCCCGGTCCACCCCGTACTGGGACCCCACCCGGCTCCCTTTCAGAAGGACCGGGTAGGTCGTGCCCGTCGGGTCCACAAAATACCGCTTCACGCCCGAGGCATCGCCGTCCCACACGTCCACCCCGAGCGCCTGAAACCCTTTCTGACTCATGAACGATTGCCAGACCTGCTTCTCAACGGACGGACCGTCCTTGATGCAGTAGGTTCAGGTGTATCCCAGGAAGTTGACGAACACCACCTTGCCCTTATAGTCCGACAGGGCATAACTCTTGCCGTCAAGCCCCGCCAGCCTGAAGTCCGGCGCCCTGTCCCCCACCTGGACAGCGGCCAGGGCCGGGACGGCCCAGAGGGCCACCCCGCAGAGGGTGAGAACCGTTTTATGCAGTCTCACGAGGTCTCCTCTCTACCCGGCTGAAGGTGAAAGGTCCTGCGATCACATCCGACCGCGGGGAACGCTGCCGAAATCGGCGGCGAACAGGAAGAAGTCGTTGAAGTCCACGGCGCCGTTTTGGTCCAGGTCGAACCGGGCGTCCCTCCCCCCGAAGGCCGCCGCGAACAGGAAGAAGTCGTCCAGGCCCACAACGCCGTCCCCGTCGAAGTCCGACGCCGACTGCGCCGCGCCGCTGCCCTGGGCCAGAATGCCCGCGCCCCTCAGAGACACCCTGAGCGCCCCGCGGGCCGGGTCATTGGTCCACATCGTCAGATCGTGCGCCGCGACCTCAGCGCCCGACGGCCGGTAGATGACCGCGATGTCCCGCCGGCCCCCCGCCGGGACCGTGACAGAGGTGTCCGACAGGGCGAACCGGGGATCGCTGACCGTGAGGCGGACCTGGAGGTCCAGGCCGCCCGACGCCGCCACGTTCGAGACCGTCAGCCTCAGCTCCCGCGCCGCGCCGACCAGGACGCTCCCGAAGTCCATCCCCTCCGTCGAGGCCCACAGGGCCGGGGCGGGCGTCCACCGCAGCGTGACGCCCTGCTCCGCCGTGGCCCCCTTGCCGTCCGACAGGACCAGCCTCACCGGGATGTCCCGCCCCACCGCGCCGGGGGCGGGCGTGAACGTCAGGACCCGGCCCTCCTCCTGCCCGGACACGCTGACCAGCGCAGGATCGAACCCCTCCGCCCGCCACTTCAGACTGGAACTGCTGTCCGTGGAGTCCACCCCGAATCCGGTCAGGTCCAGCACGATCGGCTGAGTCCCCACCCCCCTCTGATTCGGAACCGGAAAGACGATGCGCGGGGGGGCGTTCGTCGGCTCCCGCTGTAAGAGAGACCGGATGACATGGGCGAAGGCCGCGTCGTTGAAGCGGTCGACGGTGCTCCCGGGCGACATGGAGCGGACGACCCCGTCCTGGTCAATGACGAGGTAAGTGCCCCGGTCCACCCCGTACTGCCCCCCCACGTGGCTCCCCTTCAGAAGGACCGGGTAAGAGGTCTTCGTCAGGTCCACAAAATACCGCTGCACGTCCGGGGGGGGGCCGTCCCAGACGTCCACGCCCAGCGCCTGGAACCCCTTCTGCTCCCTGAACATCTGATGGATGTTCTTTTCAACGGACGGACCGTCCTGAATGCAGTACTTGCAGGAGTACCCCAGAAAGTTGAGGAACACCACCCTGCCCCGAAAGTCAGACAGGGCGTAGTCCCTGTTGTCCAGCCCTTTCAGCCTGAAGTCCGGGGCCTTATCCCCCACCCGGACCGCCGCCAGGGCCGGGGCGGCCCAGAAAAGCGCCCCGCAGATCGCGAAAACCGCCCTTCGCAACCGCATGAATCCCCTTTCTGCCCGGCTGAAGGCAGGCGGGCCCCGCCCATTTTTAGCTATAGACACTCGTCAGGAGCAGAAAGTTGCATCAAATTCTCTGTCCTTACGACGCCGCCGCGCTGGCCGGGACCCCACCCTTCAGGGCCGCCTCCCGGACCCGGTTGGCGCGGGCGAAGTAGTCCGTGCGGAGTTCCAGGTCGAACTCCCGGATGATGTCGCGCACGGTCTTCGTCGGGTGGTCGCAGGTCAGCATGAACACCGCCTCCGGCGCGAGGATGTCCAGTTGAATCTGGTCCCCGTACTTCGCCTTCATGGCGTCGTACTGCCGGTGGTTGTAGTCGATGTGCAGGACCGCCGAGTCGAGGTTGATCCGCCTGGAAATGATCGGACAGTACATGAACGACTGCGCCAGCCACTGCCCCAGCGGATTGACGATGGCGCTGTTCTCCCTCGGCGTGGCCGACACCATCCAGAACGAAAACTCGAACGCCCAGACCGACAGCGACAGCCCGCCCCGGTACATCGACGGGAAGAACACGACCTCCGCCCCGTTCCGGGACAGCCCCTCGGCCACATCCCGGAAGTTGAGGTCGAAGCAGATGGCCATGCCCACCCTCCCCACGTCCGTCTCAAAGACAGGCATCTCGACGCCCGGCGTCACCCCCCCCTCGATCTCGTTGATCGTCGGGTGAACCTTATCGTAGCGCCCGATGAACTGGCCGTCCCGCCCGATCAGCGCGGCGGTGTTGTAGAGCCGGCCGTCCCTCTTTTCAAGGACCGGGCAGATGACGTACGTCCGGTGCTGCCTCGCCTTCGCCGCCAGGGCGTCGAACGTCGGGCCGGGGATCGCCTCCCCGGATTTGAGCCACTCCTCGTGACCGCACCCCAGGCCGTTGAACGTCTCCGGCAGGACGATGAAGTCGGGCCGGTCGCAGGCCGCCCTGTCGATCAGCGCCAGCGCCCCCTCGACGGCCTTCTGCTTCCGGTCCTCGCCGTTCCCCCCCACGCCGGCGTAGGAGATGCTGCTCACGCGCACGTAACGGGCCATGAAAAGGTCCTCCTG
>CAYRZX010000177.1:4441-13740 GCA_964428665.1 uncultured Gemmatimonas sp. | reverse complement strand
CGTCCAGGCAGACCGAGACAGAAAGCCCCTCCCCTCCCGACGCCGCCCCGGCCCATCCCTCATACCTGTCCTCTCCTCCCACGTCCAGAACCACCGCCGCCGGACGCCGGTAGACCGTCCGCCCCGGCCCCCCCACGATCACCGCCCCCGCCGGCGTCTCGAACGCCGCCAGCACGTCCCCCTCCACGCCGTCGATGCGCGCCCTCCCGGTCGCCCCTGACCAGTCCACCTCCCCCAGCGCAGCCCGCGCGGCCTCCACCGACGCCACCACGTCCAGGGCGGCCTCGACCAGCCTCCCCCGGTCGATCTTCGCGGCAACGGCCACCACGCGCCTCGCCTCCCGCTCCTCCAGCGAATCGGCGATCAGCGAAGACACGCGGGCGGCCATCCCCCGCTCCTCCGGCGTCAGCCGGCCCAGCGCACCCTTCACCTCGACCCGACTCCGGGCAACGCCCTCCACCAGGGCCGCGACCGCCCCTCTCGCCGGCCCCGGCAGGGCCTCAAACGCCGTCCTCCAGGCCCGCCTCTCCTCCTCTCCCACGCGGGCCCCGCACGAGGCGTAGAGCCGGCCCATCGCCGCCACGGGATCCACGGCCCTGCGCGGGAACTCACGCCCCTTCACAGACACATCGATCAGCCCGGCGACCGTTTGCAGCAACGGATGGACAATCCACTGCGCAGACAGGGCCGATGTCTCCTCCATTCTAACTGCGATGGAGTCCGCTACCGAAGGGACGCAGAGCGGGTCGCGCAGCGCGCGGCGGAGCAACGCGGGGGCCTCGGGCGGCGGCAGATAGTCCGCGTCCACGGCCAGGTCCCCCCGCCTCATGTGAATCGCCTTCAACGCCCGGTCGAGGGGGAGTTCATCCGCGCGGGCCGGGGAGGGGACAGCCCCCGGAAAGAGAGAAAGGCAAAAAAAAAGGAGATCGAGTCTTTTCACTCTCTGCTTGCCACCAGCATCACCACGACCGTGCCCAGCCCGCACGACAGGGCATTGAGGCCCACGTCCGCCCACTCCCCCACCCGGTTGGGAAGCCACCACTGGATGCCCTCGTCGAGGGCGCCCAGACCCGCTGCCACGACCCACCCCCAAAGATAGGCGGATCGGTACCCCATGTCAACCCTCAAAGCGCGGAACGTGAGATAGCTCAGAAACCCGTATTCGGCCAGGTGCAGCCGCTCCGCCGGCGACGTGTGAATGCGAACCAGCGCGACCGCGTACGCAGCCCCCACCGGGATCAGCGCCCCCCACACCCACCACCGGCGCTCCCGCCTCCGAAAGAAGAGATGGACGAGCAGCCACAGCCCGACGACTGCCACGGCCACGCCCCCGATCAGGTTGATCCTCCCGTCCGTGTGGACATAGAGCGTCTTCCAGACGCCCGGCATGAAGGGCAGGGTCAGATAAATGATCGCCGTGTAAAAAAGGACCCCTCCCCACCGCCTGCACCGCTCGGCCCCGATCCAGTCCGAAAAGATCAGATAGGCCAGCGCCAGCAGAAGCCCCCACGACAGGGCGTCGGCCAGGGAGAAGGCCTCCGCCCACCGCGCCAGGTCCAGAAGCCCCTTATAGAGCCCGCCCACGAGCAGCCCCAGGTCCCTCCCCCACGCCGTCAGGCTCATCGACGCCCCCGTCTCCTGAAGAAGAGATACGCGGGCAATCCTGCGCCGATGAGGACCGCGACCCCGACCGCAGCGATCTTCCCGTATCCGCGCCGGAGCAGAGCGCCCGCCGCCTCTGCTGCCGGGGACGGCGGTGACGCCTTGCCGAAGGGGGCCACGAAGAACGTCCGCCACGCGCTCCACCCCTTCGGGTCGCCTGACCGGCGCACCCGGAATCGCCACGGGTTGTAGAGCGCCAGCGTGTTCCACATCGTCTCCCCGAACGGCCCGTACCTCGGGGCGCTCCCCTGCACCGGGATCTCCCCTTCGAGATGGTGCGTCCCCTCTCCCACGCTATACTCCGCCGCATAAGCCGCCGTGCTGTCCCCTGCCCACCGGGGCGCGATCGTCCCCTGCGCCGCCTCAAACCGGAGCGTCTCCCCCTCCGCCGGGGACAGGATGAGGATCAACTCCTCGGATTGCGGATTGCGGATTGCGGATTGCGGATTATGAGGCGTGAGGCAGTGGGGTGGAACGATCCGGTGAATCGTTGGTGGGGAGGAGGCGTGAGGCAGGCCCTCTCCTACCCCCATACCCCCTCCCTCTCCCGTACGTACGGGAGAGGGAGGGGGCGCCAAGGGCCTTTCTCCAGGCTTGGGGGTGGGCGAGGGCCTGTTGCCTGTTGCCTCTTGTCTCTTGCCTTCTTCTGCCTTCTCCACCCACCTCTCCAGCTCCCCCCGCATCTGCCGGGCCACCTCCGGATATTCCGCGGCCACGTTCCGCCGCTCGCCGGGATCCTCCTTCAAATGATAAAGCTCGGCCTCATCCACAGAAGGCCCCACTGTGCGGATGAACTTCCACTCCGGCGTCCGCATCGACCGGACGCGCGTCCTCAGCATCTCCGGCGGGGCCTGGTAGCCCCCCGGCGTGGTCTCGCAGAACGCGGGCCGCTCCCGCCACCCCGCCTCGCCCCGGATGAGCGGCAGCAGCGACCTTCCCTGCAACGCCTCCGGGACCTCCGCCCTTAGCAGGTCCAGGACCGTCGGCGCGACGTCGATGTTCTGGACCTGTTCCGGCGCCCGCCGCCCCCCCGCAAGCCCCCCCGGATACCGGAGGATCAGCGGGACGCGGATCACCTCGTCGTAGGAGGTCCCCTTCAGAGACGTGGAGGCGTGCCCCACGAACCCGTGGTCCAGCAGCTCCTCCCCGTGGTCCGCCGTCACGATCAGGAGCGTCCTCTCCTTCAGACCCAGCCGGACCAGCGACTCCTCCAGACGCCCGAAGAACCGCTCGTCCATTTGCCGCACCTCCCCGTCGTACAGCCCCGCGATCCATCCCCGATCCCCCTCCTCAAACGTCACGTGCCCGAACGGGATCATGACATCCTCCGTCACGGCCCGGCGCTTCGCCTCCGGAAGCTTCGTCCAGTCGAACCCCTCCGGCGCGAACAGGCGGTCATACGGCGGCGCAGGGTTATAGGGGAGGTGCAGGTCCCGGTAGTGGTAATAGATAAAGAACCTCCGATCCCGGTAATCCTCCAGGCACTGAAACAGGACCTCGTCCCCGCTCGTGAGCAGCGAGTCGCGCCGCGCATAGGCGTCGAACCCCAGCCCGGCGAAGTTCGGGATGACCGTCAGGTAGCAGATGTCCGGCGAGGCGTAGCCGAGAGGCTTCAGCAGCCGGGGCAGCGTCGGCGCGCCCGCCCATAGAGACCTGTCCCGCGCGTCCACCCCGTGCGTGGGGGCGTACAGCCCCGTCAGGACCGACATCAGCCCCGGCGTGGTCCACGACGACGACGAGATCGCCTGCGTGAACAGGACCCCCTCCGACGCGATCCGGTCTAAGTTCGGGGTGGTGTCCCGGCCATACCCCGCGCAACCCAGGCGGTCGTGCCGGAAGGTGTCCACCGTGATCAGCAGGACGTTGGGCAGATCGCGGCCCGGAGCGCGGGCCGGGAGCGCCAGCAAGAGAATGAAATACAGAAGGATAGAACAGCGCGCGCGCATACGGGCTTTCATCCGAAAAAGATGTCCACAATTCACAATCACAATCCACAATCAGTAGATCACGAAACGTCACGAATTGGCGGCTGATGCCCAGGATCAGTCGGTTTACCCCGTTGGGGTAGGAGGGCAGGGAACGCGACCTCATGGGAGCGTTTGGGGAAGCGGGTCTGGACCCGCCCGGCGATCCCATTGCACAAGGCCGACGGGCGACTCGCCAGAGTCGCCCCTACACCTGAACGATAAATCGCCTGATTGGGGCCGTTTACGCCATTTCGTGATCTACTGACAATTCACAATTCATCCACACCCCGCAGATGATAGCAGATCATAAAGGCTTTGTCAATGGGTTTGGAATAAAATCTCCTTGAAAGTTGCCCTCTGATTCCTTACCATTGGGATGCGGCAGCGTACATCTGTCTCTCTCTCTGCGTTCTCCGTGTTCTCTGCGGTAAATTTTTTCAGGAGGTTCTCATGGGCAAGCTCGACGGCAAGGTCGCCCTGGTCACGGGCGGCAACCGGGGGATCGGCAAGGGCATCGCGCGCGGCCTGGTCGCCGAGGGGGCGTCCGTCGCCATCACCGCGCGCGACAGACAGATGCTGGATCAGACCGCGAAGGAACTGTCAACCGGTGGAGGCGTGGTCTTCCCCCACCCCGCCGACGTCACCGACGAGGCCCAGGTGGAGGCCCTGTTCTCCGCCGTCCTGTCCCGCTTCGGCAGGCTCGATGTCCTGGTCAACAACGCCGGCGCCTTCGACGGCGGCCCCCTCGAAAGCCTCACCCTGACGGCCTGGGAAAAGGTCATGGCCGTCAACCTGCGCGGCCCCTTCCTCTGCACCCGCGCCGCCTTCCGCATCATGAAAAAGCAGGGCGGCGGGCGCATCATCAACATCGGCAGCATCTCCGCGCAGCGCGTCCGGCCCAACTCCGCCCCCTACAGCACCACCAAGCACGGCCTCTGGGGCCTCACCCAGGTCACCGCCCTCGAAGGCCGCGCCCACGGCATCGTCTGCGGCTGCCTCCACCCCGGCAACACCCTCGTGGAGCGCCGGGAGGCCAGCGCCAAGCGGGAGGACGCCGAGCCGATGATGACCGTGGACGAACTCGCCCAGACCGCCGTGCTGATGGCCTCCCTCCCGCCCCACGTGAACCTGCTGGAGGCCATCGTCCTGCCCGTCGGCCAGCTCTACATCGGGAGAGGATAAAACTCGAGAACCGACCACTGACCACTGACCACTGACCACTGACTCTGGTCTTGTGGTCTTGTGGTCTTGTGGTCTGCGGTCTGTGGTCTGATGTTTACCAGAGGAGGCAGCCATGGTGGAGGTTGGGATCTGTCGCTGGTTCAGGGGGAAGAAGGCGGCCTTCAGCCTGCGCTTCGACGACGCGCACCCCACGCACGTGGAGAAGGCCGTGCCGATGCTCAACGAGCGCGGGTTTGTCGGGACCTTCCTGATCAACCCCGGCAACAAAGGTTACAACGAACACAGGGCGGACTGGGAGGGCCCCATCATCCAACAGGGCCACGAACTCGGCGACCACACCCTCCACCACCGGGGGGCCAGGACCGACCGGGAGGCCGAGGAGCAGATCGGAGGCTGCGCGGAGGTCATCTGGCGCCTGCAGCCCGAGCGGGGGAAGCTGCTGGCGTTCCAGCAGGGCGGCGCCACCGTCTGGCTCCAGCGCAAGCCCCTCGACTTCTTCCTCGCGAAGTACGCCCTCTTCCAGCCCGGCGCGTCCATGTCGTGCAGCGAGGCCTACCCCTCCTTCACCCTCGACGCCTTCAAAGAGCGCCTAAGCCGCGCCCTGGCCGCGGGCGACTGGCTGCAGACCCACTTCCACGGCATCGACGCCGGCCACCTCTACATCTCCACCCCCGTCTTCCTCCGCCTCCTGGACCACGTCCGGGCGCATCGGGCGGAGGTCTGGCAGACAGGCATGGCCTCTGCCCACAAGTACCAGCAGGAGCGCGACCACTCCCTCCTCCTGGCGCACCCCGCCGGCGACGACGCCCTGGCCCTGCGCCTCCTCTGCGCCACGGACCCCCGTCTCTACAACCACCCCCTCACCCTGAATATCTCCCTCCCGCCGGAGGCCGACGGCGCATCCGTCCTGGACGCCGCCGGAAACCCCGTCCAGGCCCGGACCGAGGAGGTGGACGGCCAGCGCCTCCTCCGCTTCGAGGCGGAGCCCCTGGACGCGGCCTACACCGTCCGGGGCAGGGGACTGGGCACGGCCTACCTCAAGACGCACGGACCGGACCTGCCCCCTCCAGGCCCGCGCCCCTACCTCTTCTTCACCCGCGAGGACCTGCCTTCTCTGCGTCAAAAAATGACCCGCCCCCCGGCCAGCGCGATGTGGGAGCGGGTCAGGGCCGAGGCCGACCGGCTCCTCAGGAGCGACCCTCCGGGGCAGCCCACAGGTCAGACCACCTATGAGCAGGCCCGCGCCAGCTCAAACGCCCTGCGCGTCCTCTCCGCCGTCCACGCCCTTGCCGGGGAGCCCGCCTGCGCGCGGCGCGCGACGCCGGAGATCGAGGTCATCCTGGCCGCCGACTCCTGGTCTCACCCCCAGCACAAAGCCGAGGCCGACCTGGTGAGCGCCGAGATCGCGTGCAGCCTGGGGTTGGCCTACGACTGGCTCCACGACGCCCTTTCGGAGGACCAGCGACATCGGGTCCGCGAGGCCATCGTCCGGCGCGGCCTGAGGCCCATTGTCGAGGCCACGCAGAAGAGGGCCTGGTGGACCCACTGGCGCCGTTGCAACTGGGGCGCAGTCATCTTCGGCCAGGCCGGCGTGGCCGCCCTTAGCCTCCTCCCCGACGAGCCGGAGGCCGCCGACTGGGTCCGCCTCTGCCGGGAGAAGCTCTGGCGCTACGGCCAGGCCCTGGGCCGCGACGGCGACTGGGGGGAGAGCGTCTCCTACGCCTGCTACGCCTGGTTCAACGCGACCCTGTTCATGGACGCCCTCCACCGGGTCACGGGCGGCCGCATCGACCTCTTCGACAACCCCCGCCTGCGCCGCTTCCCGGAGTGGTTCATCCACCTCCTGACCCCCGACGAATCCGGCTTCGTGCCCTTCTCCAACTGCGGAAAGGGGGCCGGCTTCCCGGGGCAGTTCCTCTACCGCCTGGCGCGGACCTGCCAGGACGGCCGCGCCCGGTGGATCGCGCAGCGGATGGCCTCCCAGGCCGCCTCCCCGAACCTCTTCGGCTTCCTCTGGTGCGACCCCGACCTCCAGCCCCAGCCACCTGCCGACTTGCCCCTCTCGAAAATCTTCCAGGACATCGACTGGGCCGTCCTGCGCAGCCGCTGGGAGGACCCGCAGGCGACCCTCTTCGCCCTCAAGGGCGGCCAGAAGGACTGGGACCACCAGCACCACGACACGAACCACTTCGTCCTCTACGCGTATGGAAAGCCCCTGATCGTGGACCTGTTCTACCCCCACGAGATCTGGGGCTGCGAAACCGAGGCCCACAACACGATCCTCGTCAACAACCGGGACCAGCGCGGCCGGGTGCGCGTGCAGGGCAATCGGGGCGAGCCGGACCATCGCGGCGTCGTCGCCGGACCCTTCGAGACCCCCTGGCACGCCCGGCTGGTGGGGGACGCCTCGCTGGCCTACGAGCAGGACGACGTGAGCAGCTTCGTCCGCGAGGTCATCTATCTCCGCAGGACCGACGAGTCCGCCCCATCCGACTACTTCCTCCTCTTCGACGACGTGGATGCCCGCGCCCCCGCCCGGATGGACTGGCTCCTCCACACCTACGGCGAGCTGGCCGTCCATCAGAACTGCATCACCGTCACGCAGGACGATGCCGCTGCCGACATTACCCTCCTCGCGCCGGAGGCATTCGAGTGCGAAGTCCACGAAAAGCCCATCGAGGAGACCGGCGCCCCCAGGCCGTTTGAAGGGGCCGAAAAGGTCCGGTTCCTCAAGCTGCGGCCCTCTGAGCCTGTGCAGCGCGGCTACTTCCTGTCGGTCCTCGCGCCCCGCCCGGCCTCCACCCTGCCGTCCAACGTCGTCACGGCGGTCCGGGGGCCGAACACCCTGGGCGCGCGCATCCTCCACGGCGCTGTGGAGGACCTGGCCCTGTTCGCGCAGGACCCGCCGGAGATGGACGCCTCCGGCGTCTCAGCGGTGGGCCGTTCCTGCCTCGTCCGGCGCGTCAACGGTCGCATCGCCGACGTGGCCCTGCACAATGGACAGCGCCTCTCCGCCGACGGGGACCTGATGTTCGAGACCAACAGCTCCGGTCACGCCGCGCTCACGATAGCCGATGCCGAAGTCACGGCAAGGCTCGACATCTACGACGGCACGAAGCTCGCCCTCTTCGCCCCCCGGCGTCCGGTCAGCGTCCTGGCCGACGGTCAGGAGCAGGCGTTCGACCACGACCCTGAGAGCCGCTGCGTCCGGTTCCCCTGCCGGCGCGTCCGCGAGGTCCGCGTCCTGTTCTCATAAGCGGCCTGCATTTCCGCTTGACGGCTGTTGGAACGGGAAGTATAATAAAAGCGGACCTCACCCGCCCCCTTGCCCCCACTCCCCCGCTCTCCCCTCCGAGGGGGGAAGGGAGAAGGGGAGAAGGGGGAGGGTGAGGTCTCACGTCTGCCGTCTGCCGTCTGCCGTCTCACGTTCATCCTTTGAGAAAGGTTCCCCATGTCCCAAGTCCGGATAGACCTTTACAGCGACACGGCCAGCCGGCCCTCCCTCGAAATGCGCCAGTTCATGTGCGCGGCGGAGGTGGGCGACGAGCAGAAGGGAGAGGACCCCACCACCACTGAACTCCAGCGGATGACCTGCGAGCTGCTCGGCAAGGAGGCCGCTGTCTTCCTCCCCTCCGGCACGATGTGCAACCAGATCTCCTTTGCCGCCCACTGCCGGCCCGGCGACCTCATCCTCCTGGAGCGCACCGCGCACCCCCTCATCGCCGAGGCCGGAGGCTCCGCCGTGATCTGCGGGGCCATCCCCTACCCCATCGACGGGAAGAACGGCATGTTCACCGCCCGGCAGGTGCGGGAGACCATCTGGCAGGCCTCGCGCCACCGCCCCCCCTTCCGCCTCGTCTCCGTGGAGCAGACCACGAACATGGGCGGAGGCCGCGTCTGGCCGCTCAAGCAGGTCCAGGAGGTCTGCCAGGCCGCCCACGAGTGCGGGGCGCTCGCGCACATGGACGGGGCGCGCCTCCTGAACGCCGCCGTCGCCTCCGGCGTCCCCGCGAAGGAGTTCGCGGCCTCGTTCGACTCCGTCTGGCTCGACCTGAGCAAGGGCCTGGGCGCGCCCGTGGGCGGCGTCCTGGCCGGCCCCGCCGACTTCATCGACCGGGCCTGGCAGTGGAAGCACCGCCTCGGAGGGGCCATGCGCCAGTCGGGCGTCATCGCCGCCGGCGGCATCTACGCCCTCTGCCACAACGTCGCCCGCCTGGCCGACGACCACGAGAACGCCAGACTCTTCGCCCGCCTCATCGCCCGCTCGAAGGCCGTCGAGATCGACCCCGACGCCGTGGAGACCAACATCGTCCGGTTCGGGGTCGAAAAGACCGGCCTCACCGCGCTCGCGTTCATCGACCGCCTGTTCGCCGAGACCGGCGTCCGCCTGAGCCCTCACGGCCGCACGACCTGCCGCGCCGTGACCCACATCGACATCTCCCGCGCCCAGGCCGAGGAGGCCGGGCAGGCCGTCTGCGCCCTGGCGGA
>CAYRZX010000177.1:0-4341 GCA_964428665.1 uncultured Gemmatimonas sp. | reverse complement strand
CTCCCATGCGCGAACACCGTTCCCCCAACCCCCTCGTCGACTCCCGCCGCCCGAAGAACGGGGCCGAGGCCGACCTCAACCCCCCCGGCTTCGTCTGGAGGCCCGTCCCCGGCGCGACGCACTATGAGCTTCGCGTCGGCCAGAGCGCCGGCCTGACGGCCCGTTCTTCAAAATCCTGCGAAGTCCGTGGCCGCACGCTCTATCTGTTGCCGGAATCCCTCAAGCCCGGTGTCTACCACTGGCGCTGGCGGGCCCTCGGCTGCGGCCAGGACAAAACGTGGAGCGAGACCTTCTCGTTCACAGAATAAACCCACGCGGAGGCCGCCGACTTCAGGGGCGGAGGAAGCGTCTCTCTTTTGTTCTTGACTTTTGTGGACATATAGACCATATTGATCTATATGAACCTAACTCTTCAGATACAGCTTATTCCCGACAGGGACCAGGACTCCAAGCTACAGGCAACCGTGAGGCGTTTCAACGAAGCCGCTTCCTGGTTGGCGAAGAAGGCGTTTGAGCACAAGATGGCGAACAAGGTTGCACTTCAAAAGCTTTACTACGCCGAGTTGCGCTCAATGTTCGGCCTGTCCGCACAGATGGCTGTGCGCTGCATCGCTCAGGTGGTGGAGGCTTACAAGCGGGACAAGGAGAAGCGCCCCGTCTTTCGTCCCTTCGCAGCTATGCCCTATGACCAGCGCATCATGAGTTTCAAGGGGCTGGACAGAGTAAGCCTGTTGACCCTTGAAGGCCGCCTGATCGTTCCGATGATCATGGGACAATACCAGAGAGAAAGGTTTACCCCCGCCGTCGGGCAATCCGACCTGGTGCGACGCAAAGACGGAAAGTGGTTCCTGTTGGCCCTGGTGAATGTGCCTGATGGAACCCCTATCCCTACCACAGATTTCATAGGTGTGGACCTCGGCATCGCCAACATTGCTGTATCCTCCGACGGTGACACCTTCGCCGGAGGCACAGTCAACGGCCTGAGAAAGCGCCACGCCAGGCTCAGGGATAAGCTCCAGGTGAAAGGAACCAAATCCGCCAAGAGGTTGCTCAAAAAACGCCGTCGGAAAGAGAGTCGTTTTGCTCGTGACGTGAATCACTGCATCTCCAAGAGGCTGGTTGCGAAGGCTCAAGGCACAGGGCGCGGAATTTCCCTCGAAGACCTCAAGGGTATCCGCGAACGGATTACGGTTAGGAAGCCGCAGAGACGCATCCAGCACTCCTGGGCGTTTGCTCAACTTCGGACTTTTGTAGAATACAAGGCGAGGTTGGCAGGCGTCCCGTTCGTTCTCGTAGACCCCCGCAACACTTCCCGGACGTGTCCTGAATGTGGCCATGTCGATAAGTCTAACCGCCCCTCTCGTGATCTGTTCCGTTGCGTCGGCTGCGGTTTCTCTGGCCCGGCTGACCACATCGCTGCGGAGAACATCCGCAGGGCCGGAGTCAACCGACCTTACGTGGACGCTGCTGCCTGAGCGATCTACAAGCTGACGCCTAAAGGCGTCAGTAGTTGACCGCCTTCCACACCGACCCCGCGCTCACCTACGCCGTGGGCGACGCGACCGCCGCCTACGGCGACCGCGTCCGGCGCTGCGCGCGGGCCGTCCTCTGCCTGGACAACCGCTTCTTCGCCCTTGTGGATTACCTGGAGCCCTCGCACGAGGCGATGTGGGGCTGGCACCTCCACGCCGCCAGGCCGATGCAGGTGGATGCCAGAGGCCGCCGTGTCCTGGTCCGCTACGACAGGGCCGCCCTCGACGTGGTCTTCTGCCACCGGGACGGCCTCCACCTCCGGCAGCACGAGGGGTTCGACTTCCAGCCCTTCGGCTACGGACCGGGCGAACAGCCCATTCCCGAGGAGGCCGCCCTCTACCACCTCGACGTTCACGCCGAGATGCCCCGTCGTCTCGACTACCTCCTGACCGTCCTCTTCCCCCGCAAGGTCGCGGACGCTCCCCCTGTCATCACCCCCCTGCTCGACGGCGCCGGGGAGGGCGCGCGGATCGAGGTGGACGGCCGGCGCTACCGCCTCTTCATCCGCCGGAACGCCGAGGCCATCGGCCTGGACGGCTGTCAGTCCGACGCGGAGATCGTCGCCCTCTTCGAGGACGGGGCGGGCCGCCTGCTTCGCGCCGTCCGCGTCGGTGGGACGAGCCTCTCGGTGAACGGTCAGCCGGTAGCCCCGGAGGTCACGACGGTGATTTAAACCTATCCCCCCATCCCCCTTTCCTAAAGGAAAGGGGGAGTAGACTTGTCAAAAGGATAAGGGGCGCGCCGTCCCGGCTTTCAAGCAGGATGTTCGTGAAGGCACGGAGGGGAAAGAGCGCAGAATGCGCGGGGGAGTGGTGGAAGGGGCTCGGACTACCACGGGATCAGGATTATTCCACTGGACAGAGTACGGCGCGCCCAGCCTCCCCGGCGCTTGAGGGGCGTGCTTCTTTTGTCCAACTTTTCTTGCACGAGCAAGAAAAGTTGGAATGCGGCTCTAAAAAGAGGGCGCGGCTTTTAATACCGCGCCCCGGAGATCTTTCATGCCCGGCCAGCCCGAGATCGAAAACATGGCCCTCTTCTGCGACTTCGAGAACATCGCGCTCGGCGTGCGCGAGGCGAAGTATCCCCAGTTTGACATCAGGAGGGTGCTGGAACGGCTGCTGCTCAAGGGCAGCATCGTCGTTCGCAAGGCTTACTGCGACTGGGAGCGCTACAGGGAGTTCAAGGCGGCCATGCACGAGGCCGGCTTCGAGCTGATCGAGATCCCGCACGTGCGCCAGTCGGGAAAGAACTCCGCCGACATCCGCATGGTGGTCGACGCCCTCGACCTCTGCTACACCAAGTCCCACGTGGACACCTTCGTCGTCCTCAGCGGCGACTCGGACTTCTCCCCGCTCGTGTCGAAGCTGCGCGAGAACAACAAGCTGGTGATCGGCGTCGGCGTCAAAAAATCCACCTCCGACCTCCTCACCGCCGCCTGCGACGAGTTCATCTACTACGACGACCTCGTGCTGGAGGAGGCGCAGAAGAAAAAGCGCACGGCGCGCAAGCCCGTCAAATCCGGCGTCAGGGAAGAGTCTCCGCCCAGGAAGAACGAGGTGGACAGGCAGCAGGCGGCCCTCGACCTCGTGGTGGAGACCGTCGAGGCCCTGCAGACCGAGCGTGGCGAGGAGGAGCCTGTGTGGGGGTCCATGGTCAAGCAGGCGCTCAAGCGCCGCAAGCCGGGCTTCAACGAGCCCTCCTACGGCTTTCGCTCCTTCAGCGCCCTGCTGGAGGAGGCCGACCGCCGGGGTCTGGTCCGGCTGGAACGGGACAAGCGCTCAGGGGGCTACATCATCCATCCCCTCGCTCAGGAGGATTAATCCATCCCCCCCGGCGGCCCTCCGCCCGCCCCTCACTGAATCTTGTACCCCAGCCGCTTGTCGATCACGTTCATCAGCGGTTCCCCCCGCGCGAACCGGCGCAGGTTCTCCACCAGCGCCGCCTCGATGTTGTCGGACCCCTCCGGCGACCGCCCCGCCACGTGAGACGTGATCACCACGTTGGGCAGGTCCCACAGCGGGATCTCCTTCGACAGCGGCTCCCGCTCGAACACGTCCAGCCCGGCCCCGGCGATCTCCCCTGCCCTCAGCGCCTCGATCAGGTCCGCCTCGGCGATGATCGGCCCCCGCGCCACGTTGACCACGCAGGCCGTCCGCCTCATCATCCGCAGCCGCCCCCGGTTCACCAGCCCCTGCGTCCGCTCCGTCAGCGGCAGCGCCACCACGATCACGTCCGACTCCCGGAAGACCGCCTCCATCCGGTCCGGCCCGAACACCTCGTCCACCCCCTCCGGCGGCGTCTTCACCTGCGCGTCCAGGGCGATCACCCGCATGTCGAACGCCTTCGCCCGGATGGCCACGGACCTGCCAATGGTCCCCAATCCGAGCACCCCCATCGTCTTCCCGGCGAGCTGGATCATCGGCGCCTCCCGCGACCACCCGCGCGCCTTCTGAAGCTCGTGGTAGGCCCGCATCCCCCGCGTCAGCGACAGCAGCAGCGCAAAGACGTGCTCCGCCATCGCCGCGTCGAACGCCCCGGCCGTGTTCGTGATGACCACGTCGCTCTCGATCATCTCCGGGTAGAGCATCGTCTCGAACCCCACCCCGATGCTCTGCACCCACCGCAGCCTCCTCGCGGCCAGAAAAGGCTCCTTGGGCAACCTCCCGAAGGCAGCGTCCGCGTCGGCGACCTCCCTCAGGAGCCGGCCCGGCTCCGTCGCCAGCGCCACATCGTACTCCGGGGCCCGGGATCGCACCCGCTCCGCCATCCCCGGCGCTGTCTCCCACATCATGACCAGCTTCAGCTTCG
>CAYRZX010000176.1:0-13897 GCA_964428665.1 uncultured Gemmatimonas sp. | reverse complement strand
CTCGCCGTCCCCCTTGTGCGCGCCGGGGTGCGTGACCAGGTGGTCGATGCCGAGGGTCTCGGCCCGCCGGAGTTCCTCCAAAAAGGCGTCGAAGGACTTCCCGGCGATCGTCGGGTCGGACGAGGCGAGGTTGATGAGGTAGGAGTCGTGGGCCACGACGGGGGAGAGGCCGGTCTCGGTCCGGGACCGTCTGAAGGCCTCGACGGCCTCGTCAGACAGCGCCGGGGCGCGCCACTGCGAGGCGTTCTTGGTGAACACCTGAACGGTCGTCCCGCCGATGCGCCGGCCCTCGATCAGGCCGTTGGCCAGGCCGCCTGCGATGGAGGTGTGCGCGCCGATCAGGGGCCTCATGCGCCCGGCTGTCTCTTCCGGTAGTCGGCCACCGCCGCCCGGACGGCGTCCTCCGCCAGGATGGAGCAGTGGAGCTTGGTGGGGGGGAGGCCACCGAGGGACTCGGCCACGTCCTCTTTCCGGACCTGCAACGCCTCCTCGATGGAGCGGCCCCTGAGCATCTCCGTGAGGGCAGAGCTGGCCGCAATGGCCGCGGCGCAGCCGAAGGCCCTGAACTTCGCCTCGGCGATGCGGCCGTCCGCCACGCGCAGATAGAGGGTCATGGCGTCGCCGCAGACCGAGTTCTCGGCATACCCCTGGCCGTCGGGGTCGGGGAGGATGCCGACGTTGCGAGGGTTCTTGAAATGGTCTATGACGGTGGGGTTGTACATGCGCCTAAAATAACCTGTGCGATGGATCGAGCTGTCTGGCGGGCAGGTGGTGCGGGTGGGTGTCCCCGCTCTTCGTCGTCTCGTCCGTCACCTTGCCGTCCAGGTCCGGCTTGGCCGTGTAGGTCACGCGGGCGTCGTTGGCCAGGAGTCTTTCCTTCGTGTAGATCAACTCCTGCCGGCTGCCGGCGGCCAGCTCGTGGACCTCGGTCATGACGATGGCCTCCTCGGGGCAGGCCTCCACGCAGTAGCCGCAGAAGATGCAGCGGAGCATGTCGATGTCGAACCGGGCGGGGTATTTCTCCCGGTCCGGCCAGGGGGCCGGGGCGGCCTCGATGGTGATGCACTCGGCCGGGCAGGCCGTGGCGCACATGTAGCAGGCCACGCACTTGACCCGTCCCTGTTCATCCTTTGTCAGTTTGTGGAGGCCGCGATACCCTGGCGGAACCGGCCACTTCTTCTCGGGGTACTGCATAGTGAACTTTTTCCCGAGCATGTGCCTGAACGTTAGCGCCATTCCCTTTCTGATCGCCGGCAGGTAGAGCCTTTCGATTAGCGTCATTTCGTGGCCGACCTTGATGGCCATGTCTTCCGTCTCCCTTTTCAGGTCTATGATGT
Source organism: uncultured Gemmatimonas sp. (assembly GCA_964428665.1). Lineage (GTDB taxonomy): Bacteria > Latescibacterota > UBA2968 > SICM01 > SICM01 > SICM01. The sequence goes on along the minus strand of CAYRZX010000176.1, from coordinate 12,560 downwards.
CTGGACCGCCGCTTGCGGCTCGGCTTGCCCGCCCACTCTATCCCGACGGTCTGTCTGATGACCGTCACCTTGATCTCTCCGGGATAGACCAGCTCCGACCGGATGCGCTGGGCGATCTCGAAGGCGAGGACCGCGGCCTCGGCATCCGTCTTTTTCTGGGAGCTGACCATGACGCGGACCTCCCGGCCTGCGTTGATGGCGTAGGCGTCGTCCACGCCGTCGAAAGACCGGGCGATCTCCTCGAGGTCCTTGACGCGCTTGATGTAGCCCTCCACGTCGTCCCGCCGGGCGCCGGGCCGGGCGCCGGAGATGCGGTCGGCGGCGGTGACGAGGAACGAGATCGGGGAGAGGACCTCCCCCTCCTCGTGGTGGGCGATAATGGCGTTCTCGACCTCCATCGGCTCGTTGTATCTCCGGACCAGGCTCACGCCGATGTCCACGTGGGTGCCCTCCATCTCGTGGTCCATGGCCTTGCCGATGTCGTGCAGGAGGCCGGCCCTGCGGGCCAGCTTCTCGTCCAGCTTCAGCTCCGCGGCCATGGCCCCGGCCAAAAAGGCCACCTCCTTCGAGTGCTCCAGCACGCTCTGGCCGTAGCTCATCCGGTACTTCAGCTTGCCGAGGAGCTGGATGAGGTCGGGGTGGAGGGAGTCTATCCGGCACTGCTGAAAGGCCTTCCGCCCCTCTTCGAGCATGCCCTCTTTCACCTTCTGGGACGCCTCTGCGACGACCTCCTCCACCCGGTTGGGGTTGATCCGCCCCTCCCGGACGAGGCGCTCCATGGCGATCCGGGCGATGTCTCGCTTGACCGGGTCGAAGCAGGAGAGGACCACGGCCTCCGGGGTGTCGTTGACGATCACCTTGACGCCGGTGGCGGCCTCAAAGGAGATGATGTTGCGGCCCTCCTTGCCCACGATTCGGCCCTTGATGTCGTCGTCGGGCAGGGGGACGACGGAGATGGACGACTGCACGCACTGGTCCGCCGAGCAGCGCTCGATGGCCAGGGAGATGATCTTCTTGGCCTCCCGCTCCGCGCGCTCCTTGACCTGGTCGATGATCTCCTTCAGCATCCCCGTGGCCTGGCGCCTGGTCTCCTCGCGCAGGCTCTCCAGGAGCATCTCGCGGGCGGCGTCCACGTTCAGGCCGGAGATGCGCTCCAGCTTGACGCGCTGTTCAACCAGGATCTCCCGCAGCTCCTGCTCCCGGGTCTCCAGGTCAGAGGCATAGCTGGCCACCTGGCGCTCGCGCTCCGCGACCGTCTCCTCGCGGCGGCGCAGGGCCTCGGTCTTTTCACTCAGGTTCTCTTCCAGTTCGTGCTGTTTTTGCAGGAGCTTCTCCGCCTCCCGCCTGCGGTCCTCCACCTCCCGCTCCATCTTGGTCTTGAGCACGTACCAGGCGTTCTTCTCCTCCAGAAAGGCCGCCTTCCGGTCCCGGTCGGCCTTCTCGACCAGCTTGGCCGTCCGTTTCTCCATCTGGCCTTCGATCTCAAGCAGTTTGCGCGCCTTGACGCGGGCGCACAGCAGCCAGCCGATGCCGATTCCCAGGAGGAGGAACACGCCGACTGAAATACTTATCAACTCAGGGGTCATCTGTTCCTCCGAAGCAAAAAATGAAGCCGTCAGCCGTCAGCCGTCAGCGTTCAGCCAAAATCAGAAAAATAGGGATCAGGTATCGGTTAAAGACCAACATCTGACACCTGCATTCTTTTGCTGATAGCTGATAGCTGATAGCTGATAGTTTAACACGCCGCTGCCCGGCGCGTGGCCTGAAGCTCCACGCAGGACTTAGACGTGGGGAAGACCTTTCCGGGGTTGCAGAGGCCGTCCCGGTTGAACACGTCGCGCACCCGCTGCATGAGCGCCAGGTCCTCGGGGTTGAACAGGAGCGGCATCAGGTTCATCTTCTCCACGCCGATGCCGTGCTCCCCGGTGATCGTGCCGCCCACCTCCACGCAGAGCTTCAGGACCTCCTCGCTGGCCCGGATCACCCGGCTGAGCTGCTCCCGGTCGCGCTCGTCGAACAGGATGATGGGGTGGAGGTTGCCGTCGCCGGCGTGGAAGACGTTGGCGATGGCCAGGCCGTGGCGGGCGCCGATCTCCGCGATGCGCGAGAGGACCTCGGGCAGACGGGTGCGGGGGACGACGCCGTCCTGCGTGACGTAGGAGGGGCTGAGGCGGCCTATGGCCCCGAACGCCCCTTTCCGGCTGGCCCACAGGAGCTTGCGCTCGTCCTCGGTCTGGGCCAGACGGACCGAGCGGGCGCTGTTCTGACGGAAGATCTCCACGACCTGCTCCACAGACCGGTCGATGCCGGCGGTCAGCCCATCCAGCTCGACGATGAGGGCGGCCTCGGACCCGGCGGGGAACCCGAAGTGATAGGCCTCCTCCACGGCGCTAATGATCATCCGGTCCATCATCTCCAGGGCGGCGGGGACGATGCCCCTTCCGATGATGTCGGAGACGGTCTGGCTGGCGTCCTCCACCCGGTCGAAAATGGCCAGCGCCGTGCGGCAGGTCTGGGGGGTGCGGGTGAGGCGGACCAGGACCTCCGTGACGATGCCCATCGTCCCCTCGGACCCGATGACGACGCCCCTCAGGTCGTAGCCGGGGGGGTCGAAGGCCGCGCCTCCCAGGTCCAGGACCTCCCCGTCGGGGAGGACCATCCGGAGGCCGAGGACGTGGTTGGTGGTGACGCCGTACTTCAGGGTGTGCGGGCCGCCGGAGTTCTCGGCGACGTTTCCGCCGATGGTGCAGGCCCCCTGGCTGGAGGGGTCGGGGGCGTAGTGATAGCCCAGATGGGCGACTTCGTTGGTCAGCCAGAGGTTGACCAGCCCGGCCTCGACGCGGGCGGTCCGGTTTTCAAGGTCGACGTCGAGGATGCGGTTCATGCGGCTGAGGCTGATCGTGACGCCGCCCTGCGGGGGGAGGCAGCCACCGCTCAGCCCCGTGCCGGCCCCGCGCGGGACGAACGGGAGGCGATGGGCGTTGCAGAGGCGGACGACCCCCGCCACCTGCTGTGTGGACTCCGGGAGGACCACCGCGACCGGGGTCGCCTTTTCAATGGTGTAGGCGTCACATTCGTAGACGCGGAGTTCGTCGGGGGAGGAGATGACCGCCGACGGCCCGACGACGCCGGACAGCGCCCTGATGAGGTCGTCGCGTGAGATCATATGACCCCGGAAAATCCGACCCCCATCGCTGCGATGTCCTCTGGGGTGAGGGGCTGCCGTCCGTTAAAACCTGTGCCGAATTCGTGGTAGAACCGGATCTCCTCCTCGCCGCTGTGCCAGCAGAGTTCGTAGAGGATGCCATTCTTGACGGTGAAGAAATCGACAAGCCCTCCTTGCTTGAGCACACAGCCGACCTCCTCGATCTCCTGAAGGGCGCTGAGAATCTCGTGTTCGGCCATCTCCACCTCGTGGCCCAGACGAATACGCTCGCGGTGGTCGATTGGGCTTTTTTCATCGGCCTGGAGGACTGCTATTTCTTTGAGACGCTCCCGGCCCTCCAGCAGCCTGGGCTGCCACTCTTCAAGCCTTGATATGACTTTCTGCACCCTCGGAATCTGCCGATTGGCCTGGGCCACGGTAAAGATTCTGGGTTTCATGCTTACCTCTTGGCAAGGGGGCCGCCGATGTCGCTGCTGTGGCCGGGGAAGACCCTGGCGTCCGGGTCGATCTCGTGCTTGGCGTAATTGACGGCGATGGCGATCTCCCCCATGCCGGTGGAGATCAGCTTGAGTTTGCCGGGATAGTCCACGATGTCTCCGGCGGCGTAGACCCCGTGGAGATTGGTCTGCATCGTGGAGTTCACCCAGATGGCGTTCCCCTCGATCTGGAGCCCCCACTCCTTGATCGGGCCGAGGTTGGCCAGAAAGCCGAGGTTGAGAAGGAGGGCGTCCAGCTTGAAGGTGGACTCGGTCTTCGTCCGGTTTTCAAAGATCGTGACGCCTTCGAGCCGGTCGTCTCCGTGCACGGCCTTGAGTTCGTGAAACAGTTTGACCTCGACGGAGGAGGCGAGGAGCCGGGCGACGCTGTCCTCGTGGGCGCGGAACTTGTCCCGGCGGTGGACCAGCGTGACTTTTCGGGCGACCTTCTCCAGGAGCAGCGCCCAGTCCAGGGCCGAGTCGCCGCCGCCCACGATCAGGATCTCCTTATGGCGGAACACCTCGACGTCCCGGACGAAATACCAGATCCCCTTGCCCTCCAGTCGGTCGATGTCCTGGAGGTCGAGTTTCCGGGGCACGAAGGCCCCGATCCCGGCGGCGATGACCAGGGTGCGCGTGAAGTGGCGCGTCCCCTTGTCGGTGACGAGGGTCCTGACGCCGTTGTCGGACGTCAGCCCGACGACCTTTTCGTTCAGGCAGACCGCCGGGTCGTACTGAAGGGCCTGCTCCTCAAGGTTGCCGACCAGGTCTTTGGCCAGCACCCTGGGGAATCCTCCCACGTCGTAGATGTATTTCTCCGGGTAGAGGGCGGCGAGCTGGCCGCCGAGCTGTGGCAGGCTGTCGATGATCTTCGTGCGGGCGCTGCGCATGCCCGAATAGTAAGCCCCGTAGAGCCCGACCGGCCCCCCTCCGATGATGGTGATGTCGTAGACGTCCTGCGCTTCCAAGCCCGGCGTCCTCAAGAAAGTGCTGAGTGCTGAGTGCTGAGTGCTGAGTAAAAGCAAAAAACAGGGTTTTTGTCTTTACTCAGCACTCAGGACTCGTTACTCAGGACTGTTTTTACGCGCTGAAGGACTCGCCGCACCCGCAGGAGGATTTGGCGTTCGGGTTGTTGACCTTGAATCCAGCGCCCATCAACCCATCGACGTAGTCCAGTTGCGTGCCGGCGAGGTAGAGGGCGCTCTTCATGTCGACGAAGACCTTCACGCCGTTCTCCTCGATCACGGTGTCCTGATCGGTCGCGTCCTTGTCGAAGGCGAGCCGGTAGGAGAGGCCGGAACAACCTCCACCGACGACCTGCATGCGGAGACCGTATTCGGGGTGCCCCTGCTCGCTGAGCAACGTTTTGATCTTCGCAGCGGCAGTTTCGGTGACACTAACCATTAAATATACCTCCTAACTCAGGGATGCCAGACACGCCTTGATGGCGTTGAAGTCCGGCAGTCTCTTGGCATCGTCGGAGACCGAGGCGTAGCGGACGATGCCCTGCTTGTCGATGACGAAGGCGGACCGCTTGGCCACGCCCTTAAAGCCGAGCAGGTCCTCGTACCTGGCGTCGTAAGCCGCACAGACCTCTTTGTTGAAGTCACTCAACAGAGGGAAGTTCAGCCTCTCCGCCCTGGCCCAGGCCTCCTGCGAGAAGGGGCTGTCCACGCTGATGCCGAGCACCTGGGCGTTGAGGTTCTGGTACTCCTTCAGCCCGTCCCGCACCGCGCACATCTCCTGCGTGCAGACGCCGGTGTAGGCGAGCGGGAAGAAGAGGAGGACGACGTTCTGCTTGCCCTGGAAGGAGCTGAGAGAGACGTCTTCCAGGCCCTTATCGGTCTTCGTCTTGAGGGTGAAATCGGGGGCCTTTCCCCCCACGGTGACGCTCATGAATGACCTCCTGGATAGGGTAGGGGCACGGCATGCCGTGCCCCTACAAAATTTATCCCCGCGCCTTCTTGTAGACCTGCGCCACCGCGTCCCAGTTGATGACGTTCCACCAGGCAGCGATGTAGTCAGGGCGCCGGTTCTGGTACTTCAAATAGTAGGCGTGCTCCCAGACGTCCAGCCCCAGGACAGGCTTGCGGCCCTCCATCAGGGGGCTGTCCTGATTGGCGGTGGACTCCACAATCAGGTTGCCCGACTTGTCCAGAGAGAGCCAGGCCCAGCCGCTCCCAAAACGGGTTGTGGCGGCGGTTGAGAATTTCTCCTTGAACGCGGCGAAGCCCCCGAACGCCTTGCTGATGGCCTCGGCCAGGTCGCCTGAAGGCTCCCCACCGCCCCCCTTTTTCATGAGGGTCCAGAACAGGCTGTGGTTGGCGTGTCCCCCGCCGTTGTTCCGGACGGCCGTGCGGATGGCCTCCGGCACGCCGCTGAGGGCGCCGATCAGGTCTTCGAGGGATTTGGCCTGGAGGGCGGCCTGGCCCTCAAGGGCCTTGTTCAGGTTGGTCACGTAGGCGTTGTGGTGCTTGCCGTGATGGATCTCCATCGTCTGCGCGTCGATGTGAGGCTCCAGGGCGTCAAAAGGATAGGGCAGCGCAGGCAGTGTATGGGCCATATGGGCAACTCCTTTCAGAGGATTTGAGCAAGGGGATTGGAAAGGCCTGAACAGGGGTGTAGGAGATACGCCCCTACGTCTTTGTTAATCTAAAAGATAACAAATATCTGACGCAGGAGCAAGGGGGAATGTAGGTCTCAGGTGGACGATTCTCTACAGGTTGAGGATCACGTTGTCGATCAGCCGGGCGCGTCCAAATCGGATGGCCACGGCCACCAGGACCTCCCCGGAAAGCCGGTCCACCGGCTTCAACCCCCCCGTATCGACGATGGAGACGTAGTCGATGCGGGCGTCGGGGCGCTCGGAGATGAGGTCGCGCATCTTCCGGATGATGTTCTGCGCGTCCCGCTCGCCGGCCCCGGCCATTTGCCGGGCCAGGCAGAGGGCCTGATAGAGGGCGGCGGCCTGGAGGCGCTCCTCCGGGGTCAGGTAGACGTTGCGGGAACTCATGGCCAGGCCGTCCGGCTCCCGGACGGTGGGGGCGATCAGGACCTCCACGTCGAGGTTCAGGTCGCGGACCATCCGGCGGATGACGAGGGCCTGCTGGGCGTCCTTCTGGCCGAACACCGCGAGGTGGGGCTTGACGGCGGCGAAGAGCTTGGTCACCACGGTCGTCACGCCCCGGAAGTGGCCCGGACGGGACGCGCCGCAGAGGCCCCCGGTGAGGCCCTCCACGTGGACGGAGGTCGTGAAGTCCACCGGGTACATCTCCTCCGGGGCCGGGATAAAGACGATGTCTCCGCCCGTCTCCCGGATGAGGCGCAGGTCCCGGTCGAGGTCCCTCGGGTAGCCCTGATAATCCTCCCCCGGCCCGAACTGTTTGGGGTTGACGAAGATGCTGACGACGACCTCGTCGGCGTGCTTTCGCGCCTGCCGGATGAGGCTGACGTGGCCCTCGTGGAGGTAGCCCATCGTGGGCACGAGGCCGATGCGACGGCCCGCAGCCCGGAGGGCGTCGGCAGTGCGCTGCATGCCGGAGATCGGATGAATGACTTGCACGTACAAAAAACCCCTACAACAGATCCTTGAACTTTTGAAGCTCTTCCCCCTTGATCCGGAACCTGTGCTCATCGGATGGGAACTGGCGGGTCTTGACGTCGGCGACATAATCCGAAAACGCCTTCCGGGTGACGGCGGCCAGGTCCGCATAGGATTTCACAAACCGGTAGGGGGTCCTGTTCCAGCCCAGCATGTCCGGCGCCACCAGCACCTGGCCGTCACAAGTTCGGCCAGAGCCGATGCCTATCGTCGGGACGCTCAGGGCCTTCGTGATGATCCCGGCCACCCGCTCAGGGATACACTCCAGCACGATGGCGATGATGCCTGCATCCGTCAGGGCGCGGGCGCTCTCAAACACGGCCAGGGCCTCATCCGCCCGGTCCCCGAACACGGCCCGTCCGCCCTCTCTGCTCTGCGGCGTATGGCCGACGTGCCCGATCACGGGTATCCCCTGGGCGAGAATGGCGGCGACGCAACCGAGGACCTCCAGGCCCCCTTCCAGTTTGACGGCCTCCGCGCCTGCCTCGACCAGTTGCAGGGCGTTCTGGGCGGCCTGGTCGGGAGTCGCATAGGAGCCGTAGGGCATGTCCGACACCAGGAGCGCCTTTTCCACCCCACGCCGCACGGCGCGCGTGTGGTGAATCATGTCCTCCATCGTGACCTGCTGGGGGCCCTCATACCCCAGGACGTTGATGCCGACGGAGTCTCCTATGAAGATGATGTCCACATCGGCCGCCTCCTGCTGAAGCGCCGTGGGATAGTCGTAACAGGTGAGCATCGCAATGGGCTCACCTCTCCGTTTCATGGCGGACAGGGTATCGGGCGTAACACGTGAACCCATACGGACTCTTATCTCACGTTTTGTCTTCGGCGCTGACCGGGTGGTAGTATCGGGTGCCGGCCGGCGGGGTCCGGATCGCCCGAATCAGGTCGTCGAGGTCTGTCTCGCGCTTCACGAAGTCGATCTGGGAGGCGTTGACGACCAGGAGCGGGGCCTCCGTGTAGTGGAAAAAGAAGTGGTTGTAGGCCTCGTTGAGCTTCTGGATGTAGTCCTGGCTGATGGTCCGTTCGTAGGACAGGCCCCGGAGCCGGATGTGCTGCATCAGCCTGTCGGTGTTGTTCTGGAGGTAGATGACGAGGTCCGGGCGGACGACCCGGGGCGCGAGGAGGCCCGCGAGCCTGTCGTAGAGGGCGATCTCGGCGTCGTTGAGCGTCAGGTGGGCAAAGATGGCGTCTCTGGCGAACAGGTAGTCGCTGACGACGGTGGACCGGAACAGGTCGGCCTGAATGAGCTCCTCCTGCTGGCGGAAACGGCTCAGGAGGAAGAAGACCTGGTTCTGAAAGGCGTAGCGGGACGGGTCCTCATAGAACAGGGGGAGGAAGGGGTTCTCCTCGATCTCTTCGAGGAGGAGGCTGGCGTTCAGGCGTTCGGCCAGCACGCGGGCGAGGGAGGTCTTGCCCGCCCCGATGACGCCCTCGATGGCGATGTATTGGGCCTGGCTCATGCTCACGGCCTTTCCCAGTCCAGCCTGCCGACCGGCTTGAGCGGATGACCGCCGTGCAGGTCCGCATAGAGGTCGCGCAGGGGTCTCTTGAGGGCCGGGTGGACCGCTGCGTCGTCCAGGTCACACAGCGGGGCCAGGACGAAGAGGCGCTCCGTCAGGAGCGGGTGCGGGACCACGAGGCCCTCCTGGCGAATGACTGCGTCTTCGTAGAGGAGCAGGTCGAGGTCGATGTTGCGGGGGCCCCACCTGCGGACCCGCCTGCGGCCCATCTCCCGCTCCGTTTCGAGCAGGACATCGAGCAGGGCCCTGGCCCTGAGAGAGGTGGCGAGCCGGGCCGCGGCGTTCAGGAATCGGGGCTGGTCCAGGACGCCCGCGGGATCGGTCTCATAGACGGGGGAGACGGCCAGCACCCGGATGCCGGGATGAGCCGCGAGGCTGCGCAGGGCCTGTTCCATCGCGCCCCCCCGGTCCCCGAGGTTCGACCCGAGTCCGACGCAGGCGATGGTCATCCCTGTGCGCCCCTGCGGAGGACCTCCACCTCGATGCCGTCGAAGTGCCCCCGGAACGGGGGCGCGGGCTTGCGGACGCGCACCAGGACCTCCGGGAGGCGAAAGCGCTCGACCAGGGATGTGGCGATGCGGTCGGCCAGGGCCTCGACGAGTTCGTAGGTCTCGCCGGTGACGACGGCCTCGACGTGGTCGTAGACCTGCGTGTAATCGACGACGGCGCGGGGCGCCAGGTCGGCCCGGACCTCGACGTCCACCTCGTATTTCTGGCCGAGTTTCCGCTCCTCAGGGAAGAGCCCGTGCCGCCCGTGAAAGACCATTTTTTTAAGACGCAGAATGTCAGACATGTCGGGCATCTCCCTGGCGCTGCAACGGGTTCAATATAGGCATTTCGTGGAAATGAAGTCAAGGGGAAAGGAAAAAGGCAGGAGGCGGAAGGCGGGAGGCGACCCCCTACCCACCCCCATTCCCCCCTCCCCCTTCTCCCCTCAGAGGGGGGAAGGGAGAAGGGGAGAGAGGGGAGGGAGGGGGGATGAATCAGAAATCGGGCCCGTGGCCGTGCGGGCCGCCGGGGGGCATCGGGGGGGCCTTCTCCGGCTTGTCGACGACCACGGCCTCCGTGGTGAGCATCAGGGAGGCGATGGAGGCGGCGTTCTGCAGGGCATACCGCGCCACCTTGGTGGGGTCGATCACGCCCGCCTTGACCAGGTCCTCGTAGACCTCGGTGTCGGCGTTGAAGCCGAGCGCGCCCTTCCCCTCCTTGACCCTCTGCACGACGAGGCTCCCCTCGTGGCCCGCGTTGGACGCGATCTGGCGCAGGGGCTCCTCCAGCGCCCGGCGCACGATGTTGACGCCGATCTGCTCGTCGTCGGAGGCCTTGAGCCTGTCGAGAGACGCCTGGGCCCGGATAAAGGCCACGCCGCCGCCCGGCACGATGCCCTCCTCCACGGCCGCCCGCGTGGCGTGCAGCGCATCCTCCACCCGCGCCTTCTTCTCCTTCATCTCCGTCTCCGTGGCCGCGCCCACGTTGACCACCGCCACGCCGCCGGCCAGCTTGGCCAGGCGCTCCTGGAGCTTCTCGCGGTCGTAGTCGGAGGTGGTCTCGTCGATCTGCCGCCGGATCTGGCCGATGCGGCCCTGGATGTCGGCCTTCTTGCCCGACCCCTGCACGAGGGTGGTGTTGTCCTTGTCGATGGTGACCCGCTTGGCGCGGCCCAGGTCGGACAGGACGGCGTTGGACAGCTTGAACCCCGCCTCCTCCGAGAGGACGCGCCCGCCCGTGAGGACGGCGATGTCCTCCAGCATCTCCTTGCGCCGGTCGCCGAAGCCGGGGGCCTTCACGGCGGCGGCCTTGAGGGTGCCCCGGATCTTGTTGACGACGAGCGTGGCCAGGGCCTCCCCCTCCACCTCCTCGGCGATGATCAGAAGGGGCTTGCCGGACTGGGCGACGCGCTGGAGGAGTTCGATGACGTCGCGCATGTTGCTGATCTTCTTGTCGTGGATCAGGATATAAGCGTCCTCCAGGGCCGCCTCCATCGCGTCGGGGTCGGTGACGAAGTGGGGGGAGATGTAGCCCCGGTCGAACTGCATCCCCTCCACGACGTCGAGGGTCGTGTCGGTGCTCTTGGCCTCCTCCACGGTGATGACGCCGTCCTTGCCGACCTTCTCCATGGCGTCGGCGATCAGTTCCCCGATGGCCCTGTCCCCGTTGGCCGAAATGGTGGCCACCTGGGCGATCTCGCCCCGGTTGACCGTGGCCTTGCTGAGGGACTGGATGGCGTTCACCGACGCCTCCACGGCCTTCTCGATCCCCCGCTTGATGTCCATCGGGTTTGCGCCGGCGGCCACGTTTTTGAGGCCCTCCCGGAAGATGGCCTGGGCCAGGACCGTGGCCGTGGTCGTCCCGTCACCGGCCACATCGGAGGTCTTGGAGGCGACCTCCCTCACCATCTGCGCCCCGATGTTCTCGTAGGGGTTCTCCAGCTCGATCTCCTTGGCCACCGTCACGCCGTCCTTGGTGATGGTGGGGGAACCGAACTTCTTATCGAGCGCGACGTTGCGCCCCTTCGGGCCGAGCGTTGCCTTGACAGCCTCGGCCAGCTGATCGACGCCTCGCTTCAGGGCATCCCGCGCGGCCACGTCAAACTCCAGCAGCTTCGCCATCTCCGTGTGTCCTCCTTCTGAGGGGATCGGGTTGATTGTATCTAATGATAAATTATTGTTAACAATACTTATAGAACGATTTTTAGCACTCTTATGCGGAGAGTGCTAAAGCGCGGCATAAATATACCATAGACCCTCGCTGATCGCAAGAGCAAATTGACTTTGCGGGGGCAATGCTCTATATTCCAAATTATGGACGAACCGATCAAGGTCATCGCACAGAACCGGCGGGCCCGGCACGAATACCACATCCTGGAGACGTTTGAGGCAGGGCTGGCGCTGCACGGGACGGAGGTGAAGTCCCTGCGCATGGGCAAGGCCAGCCTCCCGGAGAGCTACGCCCGCGTGGAGAACGGGGAGGTGTTCCTGCTCAACGCCCACATCGACGAGTATGAGCAGGGGAACCGGTTCAACCACGACCCGACCCGGCGGCGGAAGCTGCTGCTGCACCGGCGGGAGATCAACCGCCTGATCGGCCGGGTGGAGGAGCGGGGGCTGACGCTGGTGCCGCTGAGGATGTATTTCCGGCGCGGAAAGGCCAAGGTGGAGCTGGCGCTGGCGCGCGGGAAGAAGACGCACGACAAGCGGGAGGCCATCGCCCGCCGGGAGGCCGAGCGAGAGATGGCCGCGGCGATGAAAAGGCAACGCAGAACGATGAACGCGGAATGATGAAAAGTTATTTAATCGCTTTCTGCTGCTCGCTGTTCACCGGTCTGGCGTGGGGCCAGGAGGTCCTTAAAACCGTCCAGATCGACGGGCAGGCCTACGTGGCGCTGACGGCGGTGGTGCGGGCCGCCGGGGGGGCCGTGGAGTGGCTTCCGGCGTCCCAGAAGGTGAGGCTGCGCGTGGGAGAGGGTCAGATCGTCGTCACGCCGGGGGCCTGCGTGGTCGCGGTGGGGCGGTCGTCGGTGCGGCTGCCCGACCCGCCCCGGTGGGTCCACGGCGCGGTCCACGTCCCGGTCAGGGGGTTTCTGCCTCTCGTGGAGCCGTTTGCGCCGGGACGCATAAAGACAGTCCTGAGTTCTGAGTCACGAGTCCTGAGTTCAAAGCCAGAATCTGTGACTCGGGACTCAGGACCCTTCGACTCTGCTCAGGGCAGGCTCAGGACTCAGGACTCAGGGAAGGGTGGGGCGGAGCGGGAGGTCTGGAAGATCCACACGGTGATCATCGACCCGGGGCACG
>CAYRZX010000175.1:0-14034 GCA_964428665.1 uncultured Gemmatimonas sp. | reverse complement strand
TCCCCCTCCCGGATCGTGAACCTCCCCCCCGGAGGGCCCGCGCGGTTGAACAGCGCCTCGCAGGTCCGGCCCCCCACCCGCAGGCGGACCCCCTCCTGATCCCCCTGCGACACCCTCTCCACCGGGACCATCGTCGCCGTCTCCGCCTCCGCCGCCTGGAGCGCGTGGAGGAACAGGTCCTCCGTCGCGGCCTGCGCGGGCCGCACCTCCACGCGCCACGCCCCTGCCTCCGGGCTTTCCCGGAGCTTGTCCGGGCTGGGCGGGTAGTTCACCCCCTCCACCTCGAACTCACGCCCCGGCCCCCCCACCTTCTCGATCCGGGCCCCCTCCGGCAGCAGCGTCCGACAGAAGAGCCGCCCGCGCCCCTCGGTGATCGTGACCAGATCCCCCTGCGCCACCGGCTCCCGCAGGGCGTGGAGCAGCCACCGCTTGGGATAACTCGCGTCCCTGCTCGTCACCCGGTCGAACACCACGAAATAGTCGGGCCTAATAAACAGGAACTGCCGCGTGAACTGCGTCAGCTTGCGGGGGTCGTAGGCCCTCGTCGCGTCTCCCAGCACGTAGGTGTAGAAATTGTTCGTCTCGAACGCCGGGATGTCCGCGATGTCCCACTTCGCCTGCGCCCGGACCTCGTCTATCGTGGTCGGGATCGGCTCATTGCCGTGGTTGCTCCGGGCGAAGACATTCTGCCCGCCGTCGTTGGACTCCGTCCCGTTGTAATAAAAGTCCTCCCCCGGCATCGTCACCGTGACGCTGTTGTGGGCGGCCGTCCGCCAGTAGTAGTTCCTCCCGTGGGCCCCGTAGTCGTTGGCCCCGCTGTCCACGGCCAGACTCCCCCGCTTGTGGATGACGAAGCTGTTGGCGTCCATGTGCTGATGTCCCACGATGTGGTCCGCGCAGATGAACATCGCGAAGGTTGCGTCCGGGTCGCCCCACCCCGACCGCATGGCCGCCTGCCCCACGCCCCGGAACAGCCGGGCCAGGGGCAGCCCCTCCGGCCCCTTCGCCTCCCGCGCGGGGTCGTGCCAGAGGAGGTTCATCCAGGCCCAGACCCCGTAGCGCACGGGGATCTGGTTCGCGATCCACTGCGCATAGCCGTCCCCCACCCGCCCGGCCAGGAGCGGCATAAAGGTCCCCTCGTTGGCCGGCCCCCACTTCGTGTTGGACGGGCAGTCCGCCATCCGCTCCTGAGCCCCGTCGTGGGGCCGGCGGCAGAGCAGGTTCCAGACCGCGTGGTTCTCGAAGTAAGGGTTCCCCCTGAACAGGTCCTCCCCCGTCGCGACGCGCCACATCTCCAGGGCATAGGTGAGCGGCCGGGTGAAGCCCCACGCGGAGTAGCTGAACCCCTCCAGGTGCCCGCCCCCCTCGTGGGCCGCCGCCGGCAGGGCGTGGTTGATCAGGTTGTCATAGGCCCTGTCCAGAATGGCCTTTGCCCGCGCGTCGTCGATCCCGTCGCCGGAGAGGGCCACGCCCGCGAAGAGTTGCGGGCTGACGTGCTGCAGGACGAACTGATTGCCGAAGTCGTTGTGCCGCCACTCTTTGAACAGAGCGTCGCTCACCTTGAAGATCAGCCCCGCGTAGCGCCTCCGCTACCTCCGCGCTCCACCGGTCGTGGCACCAGTCGTAGGCCATCGTCGCGTGCCAGAGCACCTCCGTGTTCAGGAACTTCTCCTTCGCGTCGTAACCCGCCGCGTACGCATCCATGTAGTGGCGCAGCGCCTCCAGGTAGCGCCCCTCGTCCGTCATCAGAAAGGCGAACGCCAGAGTCGGAAAGGCCCGCTGGTAGCCCCAGTCGCTCATAGAGATCCGGTCCCCCGCCCGGAACCCGTTCGCGGCCTGGATCAGCAGGTCGAACGCCGCCCTGTGCGTCGTCCGCGCCCGCTCTTTCAGGGCGGGCACGTCCGCCCTCGTGAAGTAGACCCTCGGGTGCCCCTTCAGGACCTCGTAGGACCAACCGGCCGAGGATGTCATCAGGAGACAGGTCATAGCGACTAAAGCCAGACGCACTGCCATCTCACCCCTTTAACGTCCAAGCCCCCAGGTTTCCCCCCTACTCGATCCTTAACACAGCCGTGGTCTGAGCCGGGACCTTTAACGAAAAGGAGAGCGCCCCAGCCACGTCCCTTATAACGGGCCCGATCTCCTCCCCCGCCAGGGCGTCAAAGACCCTGAGCCGGTCAGCGGGGAGCCCCAACGCCCTGGCATCCACGGTGACGGAGATATCCTGAGGGCCCTGTTCCGGATTGGGGACGGTGAAGAAAAGCCGCCGCCCGCCCTCGCCGCCGAAGCGCTCGATGACGGCTCTTTCAGGCTTTGCAACGGCGTGAGTGACCGGCTCCCAGCCCGCCTGGGCCAGATTCCGAAGGAGGGGGATGTATCTCTTAAAAATGGGCCGCTTCCGGTCAAACGTCTCCTGGGGCGCGCCGTCGATGCCCGGCCACCAGGCATACGTCAGACAGGTGTTGAGACGCCGCTCGATCTCCGCGTCCGACAGACGCCACCTGATCCCGCCCCAGTCCCCGCAGGTCTTCTGGTACATCAGCATGCGTATCCGCTGGTAGCCTTTCATTTCGGGACTCCAGCCCTCCCTGGAGATGCCGTCCAGCAGATGGACGAACCAGGGCACGCCCACGGCCCCGTTGGCGTAGGTGCGGCCGGCCTCGATCACCTGAAAGCTGTCCAGACCCGTGTACCAGCGCCAGCCCTTTGCGGACAGGGGAAGACGCCAGGTGAGTTGAACGCATCGGTCCCTGCCCGTCGTGTCCCGGAGAACCCCTTCGATCGCGATGCGGTCGGAAAGCCCCCGGATGGTCGCGTCCAGCTGGATGCCGTTCCATTCGGCCCGGATCTCCTCTCCGTCCCGGTTAGAGAAGACCCTGCCCTGAATGGGAACCTGTTCGGGTTGCGGAAGCTCGCGGATGCTCAGGTCGTCGATCCAGACCTTCCCCTGCTGCCTGCCGTAGACGACATGAAACATCAGTTCCCCGCGCACCGTGCCGGGCAGGGTCTGGAAGGTGTGCTGACAGCGCACCCAGCCGGGATGGTAGATGCCCAGGTGCTCGATGTTGGCCTGCCTCAGAATGGTGTTCCCCTGCGCGTCCTGTCGGCGGATGTGGAGGATAGGTGTCCCATCCAGGCCCTCCGAATTTCATATAGAAGGTGGTGATGTAGACGGCATCGGGTTTGAGGGGGACCTGGAGGATGAGTTCTCCTTTTTCGGGCACATCGAGCCGGAGGGAGGCGCTGCCGGAATGTGCCGTGGTGGTGTCCCGACGCCATCCCCCGCTCATCCGGAAACCCCCAGGCCCCTCGAAGCCGCCGTTCTCGACCAGCTCCGGCCCCGGATTGAGCCGATACTCCCCTAACAGGAACCCGCCGACCTTCCCCGGCGAAAGAAGCTCCGTGCCGTCCGCTGAGAGGCCTGTCACCTGCCCGGTCTCACTCAGGACCATCCCCAGCCCGTCGCCCGTCTTGACCTCTAAGGCAAGGGCCGACGAACCAAAGGCGATCAGACCTATCAGGGTCACCGCCAGGCAGCGTGTCATCGGCTTTTTACCTCCTGTATCCAGGGGGTCTTCAAACTACTTTCGAATACCCCTTCCCTGCACGACCTTCAGGTAGCGATCAGCGGCCAAATTGCGAAAAGCCTCAACACGGCCGTCCGGCCAGCGGATCTCCAGCCGTTCCACCCGATCCTGTCCCCCAAGTCCAAAGTGCATGCGCGGGTCATTCTGCGAGAGGTAGGTGGTGGCCCACTGGTGGACCGCCACCTGCCTGCGGCCGCCTGCCTGAACAGTCACCTTGGCCCCGATAGCGGAGGCCGGTCCCCCGGCCCCGACCAGCGTCAGCCCCAGCCAGTGATTCTGGTTGCCGCCGTCGTTCCGGAGCAGCGCCGCCGTAGCCCGCAGGTCGATGTGAGACACGATGATGTCCCTGTCTCCGTCGTTGTCGAAGTCCCATATCGCAGCCCCACGCCCGGAGCGTTTCCCCTGAAAATAGGCGCCCCGCTCCGGCCCCACATTCCGAAAGTGGCCCGTCCCGTCGTTCTCCATGAGGAGCGGAGGTTGATCGACGAGCACATCTCCTAACCCATTGGCAGAGAAGATATCTAAATCCCCGTCGTTGTCAAAATCGAAGAGCGCGGCCCCCCACCCCCCTATCCCCTTAAACACACCCTTGAGACCGCTCCGCTCTGTAATGTCCTCGAAAAGACCCTCGCCTAAGTTGCGGTACAGCGCACTGTGTTCGAGATCGACCACCAGAATATCAACCAGACCGTCCCCGTCCACATCCCCGATCGATCCGTGCATGGAGCCCGCCGGGACTCCTTCATCGTTGACCGCGACGCCGCTCGCCTCGCCTACCTCCCGAAATCTCCCCTTCCCCTCGCTCCGAAACAGAAAGTTCCTCTGGTGGTCGTTCGCCTGGAAAAGGTCCAGATCGCCGTCCCCGTCATAGTCGAACAGCGTCAACCCCATGCATTTCGAGTCGGGGTAATACAACCCCGCCTCCCTCGTCACGTCGGTGAAGGCGCCGTCGGACTCCTGCCGGTAGAGCAGAGAGGCCTGGCCGCGATACTCCGACGGATGGGGCATCAGGTGCGGCGTCTTCGGCGACAGGTAGTAGGGGTCGAACGCCAGGAAGTTCCCCACTATCAGGTCCACATCACCGTCCAGGTCGTAGTCCCAGAAGGCCACGCCCACGCTCCACTTGGTGAAGCCGTTCAGCGTCTCCGGCCCCCGCAGACGTAACGAATCGGCGACCTCGGTGAATGTCCCATCCCCGTTGTTGCGGTAGAATACGTTCGGCCCGTAATTCAGCACGTAGAGATCCACGTCACCGTCGCCGTCGTAGTCCAGCGCCCCGACCGCCATGCTCCAGTGGCGGTCGTCCACTCCGGCCTCTTTCGAGACCTCGGTGAACGTCCCATCCCCATTGTTGCGGTAGAGCCTGTCCGGAGTGTCTCGGAAGACGCGCCCCTTCGGATCGCTGATGTCCTCCAGATAGGTCCCGTTGAGCATATACAGGTCCAGGTCCCCATCGCCGTCGTAGTCAAATACCGTGACGCCGGAGCCGCTGCTCTCCAGGATATTGTCCATCGTGAAGTCGCCGAACGTGTACCGAAAGTCGATCCCGGCCTGCTCCGTGACATCCGTGAAGGTCACACGCGACGTCTGGCCCCAGGCTGCGACAGCGACTACCCCGAGCGCCAGACACACGACGCGAACGAGAGATCGATGCGCCATTTCTATAAGTCCTTCGGGCATGGGTCACTAGTCCTCTTTAGCATTGTCGGTCACATCGGCGGTGTCAAGGGAGCCTTTCAGCGCCCTCCTCCGCACTGATCGCATCCGACAGGCGGCAGAACTTTCTGATGAAGGTTCATCGCCCGAAGCCTTCTGACCCTGGCCTCAAAGCACGCGAGGCAGCGTGCGAGACGCTCCAGATTCCACAGATCAACAAACACGCGCCCACGACCAAGACTGAGTCCGTAGGCCGCTGCGACCTCCAGCATTCCAGGCGTCGTCGGCACAAACTCCCCCTGCTCCTCAAGCGCCTCCATCGCGCCGTTGCCCGTACGGGTTGGGATGAGGGACACGGCCGTCGCGCCGCAATCGAAGGCGAAGTCGAGCGAGCGCCGGGTCCAGTCGAGGGCCCCCTCCGGGTCGACGAACGGAAGCCCGGCCAGGATGAAGGTCCGCAGGTCGATCCCGTGGGCGCGGAGATAGTCCGCCGCGCGCTGGAACTGATCGAGCGTCATTCGCTTATTCAGCCGGGGCAGGACCTCCGGGTGGATGGTTTCAAGGCCGAGGGCCACCTCGAGACGTCCGTCGAGCAGGTCCCGGAATCGAAGGCAGGCCTCCCCCACCAGGGCCGGATGACACTCGACGATGACGCGCTCGAATGGACGGATGAGTCTCGCAATGGGCTCGAAATCCTCCGGCGGAATGGCCCTCGGGTCGAAGAAATTCCCGGCGTTGTAGAGCTTGACCTGTCGGGCCGGGGGCAGGGCGCTCAGCGCAAAGCGGACCTGCTCCGGGATCGCCCCACCGGGGACGGTCTCCGTCAGGGTATTGCGCCAGAGGTCGCACATGAGGCAGCGCCAGGGGCACTCCCGGTTGGTCAGAAAGACCACCGCCACCGGCACGACCATTCCTGAGTCGGAGGCCTCCTCCTCGACGAAGAAGGCATAGGGCCGCCAGGGGTCGAGACGGTTTCGCGAGGGCCGGCGTTCAAGGACCCAGCGGTCCCGCTCCGCGGCGCGCTCTGGGTAAGGCGAAATCACCTGGGCCTCAGGCATAAAGGGAAAGGAATTGTCTCCGGTAGTCGGACTCGCGCGCGAAGAACCGACGTCGGAACTCATCGTTCGGGAGGGCGCCGTGCTGGAAGCGGCGCTTGGGAAAGACCGGCATCTCCATCCCCGTGACCGCCGCGATCCCACGCGAGACGACCTCCCCTTTGAGGGTGTAAAGCCGGCTGACGTCGTAGTCGGTCAAGGCGACGAAAGGGATGCCTTCGGCCACCTCGATCATCCGGGGGCGCGTGAAGGGGCTGAAGCCTTCAAACCCGTACCGCCGGAGAGGCGCATAGGTGCGCGTGTAAGAGCGGCTCTGCCCGCCCGAGTAGGTGAGCGAATGCTTGACGCTTCCGACGCCCCAGCCCTCCTGATACAGGAGACGATTGTTGAGAACGCTCCGGACGGTCAGCTCCGGGTTCTCCTCAATCGGGTAGTCCTTCAGGTTTTCGTCGCCTCCGTCGCCGTCGATCAGATAACGCCACTCCGGGTAGCGCTCGCGAATGCCGCGACAGAGGGCCAGGGCCATGGAGGCCGACTCGACGTCGAGAGGTTTGTAGTCCTCGACTACGCGAATGACTTCATCTATGTTCAGGCTTGCCTGGTCCGCCTCAATCGGTTCGAGAAATAGACCCAGGTCGAGCGAGTCTAGAAAGCGGCGGGCCTGGTCAAGGTCCGGACCACCCCCAAGCGACAGCGTAAAGGCTTTCAAGCGACCCAGATTCATGCCGAGCTTTCGCATCACGTGATACGTCACGAGAAAGGCCGCGCCGCTGTCGATCCCGCCCGAGAAACAGACACCGATCGGCTCTGAGGCCGGCACGGCGCGCAACCATTTCGCCACCTCGTCTGCGAGCGCGCCGATGTACTGGCGGCCAATGTGGTCCAGGTCGGCCGGCAGCGCGTTTCGCTCGGGGGCGAAGAAGCGGGTGTAGGTCGGCTCCGGGTCTGGGCAGCCCACGAGCCGGACTTCAACGACATAGTGGGCCGGGACCATCCGCGTGTAGCTGGGATGAAACTGGTCATCGAGGCCTTCGGCCTTGAGCCAGGCGTGGATCGCGTCGATGCGGTCGGCCACGACCAGGGCGGGGCCGTCGCTCTGCTTGGCCAGGAAGTAGCGCATCGGCCGGTCGAGCGACCGCGCCAGCTTCACCACCTGTCCGTCCCTCCCGACCAGCGCAAACGATCCGTCGATCTCCCGCACAGCCTCGGTTGAGCCCCGGGTGACCCGTTCGCGGGCCTCTTCCACGGTCATGTTGTAGAGGCGGTTTTGCGCCGGGTCGGTCAGGTCAACGACGCGCTCGATGTGGCGATTTTCCATAGCAGCATGTCCTCCGATAGGCACAGATGCTCGCTCATTGCATCAGCCTCTTCCACGTCTCCCGCAGATAGCTCATGTAAAACTGAAACGTCTCCAGAGACACCTCCGGGGGCACGGCATGGTCGATGCCAGGCAGGAAACCGCCATCCGCCACCAGGTTCTGCAGCTTGTAGTCCACCTCGGCGGCCGTCGCCTCCTGTCCCTGGATCAGCGCCCGCTTGTCGATCCCGCCGATGAGCTGCACAGCCTTTCCATAAAGCCTTCTGAACTTGACGGGGTCTGCCTCCGCCTGGCACTCCAGCGGGAACGTCCCCGTGATCCCGTTCTCCAGGAACAGCGGCAGCAGTTCGTCGATCTTGCCGTCGCAATCCACCAGAAAATGCCGGATGCCGTGCGCCTTCAGCCGCTCCGACGTCTCCCGGTGATAGCGGGCGAAAAACCGCCTGTACATCTCCGGGGACACGAACGGCCCGTTCTTGTAGGCCAGGTCCTCCCAGATACACACCGCATCGGGCGTCGCGTATTCGCACACCCGCTCGATGATCTCCCACTGGTGCCCGAACCAGAAATCAAGCATCTCCACGACGAAATCGGGATCGTCGTAGAGCATGCAGAGCGCCTCCGTCATCCCCAGGAAATACCGGATCTCCCAGCAGCCCCGCAAGCCCAGAATGACCGGCTGATCGCTGTTCCGGTAGAGATCAACGGTTTCCCGTAAGCGATCGTAGCGCCTCTCACACCCTCGGTTGATCCTGACCTTATAGCGCTCCCAGTCCTGGCGGGACTTGACCGGATAGTCCAGAAATTGAGGGATGTAAGGCGCGTTATCGTCGTACCGGACCTTCAGATCGCGGTTGTTGAGCACGATCCGCCAGGTCTCGCCCTGCTCCAGCAGGATGTCCTCCCGCGCCGGATAGGGGAACACCGTCACGGGGAGGCTCCGGGCGCGCTTCAGGCCGAAGTACTCGTGAGGGCTAACATCCGCCGGCATCCCCTCCCCGCGCCAGCGCCGCAGCGTCGCCTCGCTGAACCCCATCCACTGCATCAGCAGGGGCTCATCCGGCTGCTCGTAGTTCAGAATCGCCAGGAAACGCTCCCGGTCGGTCATCGACTTTCACCTATCTCGATCTCAGACAGGCCGTACCACCCCTGGCTGTCGCGCCCCTCAATGGCCAGGTGGACCGCCAGCTTTTCAGTGTAGGGATCGAGCAGGGCCAGCGTCAGGAGATATCGGCCCGGCTTGAGGTCCGACGGGACCTGATGCGCAACCGTCTATGACCCTCGGCCACACCGTGTTCCGTCCCGCCTGCCCCTGAAATCCCCGTTGCATCATCCCATCCCTCCGAATCAGTGTGCCTTCCGCTACCTCACAGGATCCCGAACCCGACCTCCCCGGCGATCAGGCCGACGAGGTACCAGAGGGCGGCCATGCCGAACTGCCCCGCGAACAGCCCGATGAAAAACCCGATCAGATGCTTGAACGCGTCCCCCCCGCCGTACTTAAGGACCGTCCGCTTGATGAACCATCCGATGAAGATCGAGAACCAGAGCCCCCGGTGGATGCCCGTCGTGATGTAGCCGATGGGGTGGATGGGCCACCAGTAGAACGCCCGCCGCATGGCCAGCAGGAAGGCCATCACGGCCCCCCCCACGCCCATAAAACCTATGTGCGTCCAGTCCGTCACCCAGGACCTCTCCCGCAGGAAGATGTCCCGGATGAGCACGTTGTTGAACACCCAGATCGACTCCCGGTACCAGCCCAGCTCGGAGTTCAGCGCGCCCCGCGCGTAGGTTTCCGCCAGCATCCGCCAGGCGAAGATGACCATGACCAGCAGCAGCCCCACAAAGCTGAGCCGGAGCGTCCAGCGGCGCCTCTGCGCCGCCTCCTCCGTGGCCTGAAACCCCGTCAGGATCAACGGCATCAGGTGCGGCCCCAGCATCACCGTCGGCCAGACGAACGAGAGCACACTTAACCCCTTGAGCAGCGGAGGCTTGGCCGCCCCTGCGGCGGCTGCGGCCCCGGCCTCTCCCCCCCTGTAGCCGCAGAGCTGAATGGCCACGATCTGCGGCAGTATCCACGAACTCCACGCCGTGAGCAGGCCGATCTCAGCCACCAGACGGGCCACGAACAGGACCGCCAGCCCGTAGATCCCAAACACCAGCGCCGCGAACCAGAGGGGGATACCTGCCGCCGCGCACCAGGCCAGGATGCCGAAGGCCGAGGCCCAGAACCCGTAGAACGCCGTCCGGTAGCCCATCCCCTCGGCCTGATCGTCAGCCCCGTCCGCCCTCCCGAAGGCGCGCCTCAGGACACCCCTGAAATGCCGGCGGCCGGTCCAGACGAGCGCCCCCAGAAACACCACGATGGCCCCCACCGTATCCGCCCCGGTGTTGATGTTGGAGACCCACGCGCCCCGGATGGACGGGGTGAGGGCCAGGCTGGTGGCAGCGGCCTGAAAGAGGTTGTCGAGGACGGCGAACAGCCAGATCGAGAACGTGATCTCCGTGGTCAGCAGGTAGGCGATGGCCACCAGATAAGGCTGAATCGCCAGCTCCGGGCGCATGCTCGCCCAGGGCTCATCCACCAGAAAGTCCCGCATGGAGAGGCTGGCCAGCCCCGGCTTGGGCACGGCGGGAAAATAGTGGTTGAGCCCCTCCAGGAGGAAGATGAACCCGCTGACCCCTACCCCGGCCCAGAACAGCCGGTCCCTCAACACCTGAGGGCGATCCCCCCCTTTTTCCTCCACCAGACTGGTCACCATCGTCACGTGCGGGAACATCAGCCTCTCGTGCTCCAGCCACTGTCGCCGCAGCAGGACACCCAGGCAGAACTGCGCGGCGAAGATCAGCGTCAGCAGGCCGAGCCACCAGGTCAAGGGGCCGATCCACACCTCCCAGGGCACGCCGTGGGGCGACCCCCGGTAGAACCGGAGGATCGGCTCCGAGATATCCCCCTCGTCCAGCGGGTCGAACGGCACCAAGAACGCCGGAATCTCGGTCAGGAAGTGCTCCCGGTAGCCGTTCTCCGGCGTGGCGTAGTAATAGGGCGTGGGGAGCAGGGCGATGAGCTGACCCACGGCCTGAAACGCGCTCAGGCCGATGGCCAGCACGCAGAAGACCGACAGGACCTCCCCCGACGAAAACTGGAGGCGGAAGGGCCGGGGGG
The DNA here is from genome assembly GCA_964428665.1 of uncultured Gemmatimonas sp. GTDB lineage: Bacteria > Latescibacterota > UBA2968 > SICM01 > SICM01 > SICM01. Next base: position 3,252 of record CAYRZX010000175.1, on the reverse strand, counting down.
CGTGGCGCAGCGCCACGAGCAGCAGGACGGCCGTGAACGGGATGAGCGGGAGATAGACCCCCGGCATCTCCGGCCCCTTCATCCGGATGAGCCAGACCGGCATCAGGTAAGCCACCAGGGCCAGCGCCGCCAGGGCCACGATCCCGCTCCGGAGGGTGATGCCGCCGGGAGCGGCGAGCGGCTCCTCCCCGGAGATGAGGGCCTTTGAAAGGTCTGCCTGCTGCATCTACCCCTTCCGCATCCGAAATGGGTCCATCATGCGTGGCGCCTGCGGAGCGCCTCCGCCGCCTGACACATCGCCTTGAGCTTCAGGTAGGCCTCGTCCAGGTCCATGGGGTTCTGCACTGACGGGGAGAACCCGCAGTCCGGGTGCAGCGTAATGCGCTCTTTAGCCACATAGCGCGCCGCCTCCTCCACCCTCGCGACCACCTCCTCCGGCGTCTCCACCCGCCGGTCGCAGTGGTCGATGCACCCCAGGCCCAGCCGCGCCCCCTCAGGGAACCGGGCCAGGGACCCCAGGCCGCCCGCCGCCGGCGTGGCGTATTCCAGCGAGATCGTGCCCACCCGCGCCTTCGCCAGCGCGGGCATGATCAGGTCGTAGGGGCCTTCGGTGACGTGCCTCCGGTCGTAGTGCGCGTGGCACAGGTGCATCCCCGTCTCGATCCCCCCGATCCCGTCCAGGGTCTGGTTGACCAGGTCCACGCACAGGTCCATCTCATAGCGCACGTCGGTCACCCCCTCCTTCTCCCGGAAGCGGGGGTCCACCAGCGTGCTGAGCCAGGGCTCGTCGAGCTGCACCGTGTCCGCCCCGGCGGCGCGGACCGCCTCGATCTCTTGCCGAAGGACCGGCACACAGTCGGCCATCAGCCTCTCGCGCGTCGGGTAGGCCGCCCTGGAGTGCTCCGGGTGCCACATCCGCCGCCCGATGATGTAAGGGGCGGGCAGGGTCGCCTTGACCCGCCTCCGGGTGCGCGCCCGGACGAAGCGGACCTCCTCGGCGGCGATGGGGCGAAAGTACTCCACCTGCGCCACCACGGCCGGGTAGGGCAGCCCGCCGCTGGGGTTCAGGTCCGGCTTAAACCCCCGCACGCGCTCCGCGAACACCTTGACGTAGCTCTCCCGACGCCACTCGCCGTCGGTGACCTCCTCCACCCCCGCCCGCTCCTGCAACAGCAGGGCCGACTCCACCGCCCGGTCGAGCAGACGGTCCGCCTCCTCCTCGGACAGCCGCCCCTCCTTGCGGTCCAGGATCACCTCCCGCACCCAGGCCGGCCTGGGCAGGCTGCCGATGACAGTCGTGGGGAACAGCGTTTCGGCCATGGCTGGTTCTCCTCTCTTTTCTATTCAGAAATCCCCGCCAGCCGGAAGAAGTTGAGCAGGACCTGCCGCCCGTGCGGATACTCCTCCTGCCACCCCTCCGGGTGGAACTGCGTCCCGTAGAGCGGGCGCTCGCGATGCTTCATCGCCTGCACGCGACAGTTCTCGTTCGTGGCGATCAGGTCGAAGCCGGGCGGCAGACGCTTGATCTCGCAGACGTGCGACTCCCGCACGACGAACGGATCGGGCAGGCCGTCCAGCAGGGGGTCCGGCCGGACCTTCCGGATCGAATAGAACCCCTGCTCGATGAGCCAGCCCACGTTGTCCTTCGTCGTGACCCCGATCTGGGGCTCGCCGTCCCGCAGAGGACGCATCGGCTCATCCATCACCCGGTCGAGGTTCCGGAACCCGTCGTTGAACATGAACCCCAGCAACTGGTGGCTGCCGCAGAACCCGATCGTCGGCACATCGGCGCACGCATGGACCATGTCCTCGAAGACGTAGAAGTCGCGCACGTCGAAGTCCCGGAACCACGTCCCGCACCCGCTCAACAGCAGCGCCCTCGGGCGCAGGTCGCGCACCGTTTTGGGCGTCGCCTGCGAGAAGTGCAGCCCCAGACACGGCAGCCCGGACAGCTGCTCAAACCTCCGCCTGACTTTGAAGTCGCCGTCCCCGGCCTCATATTTCGCCAGCGTCTCCAGGCGAACCCAGATGATCATGGCCTCGTCCCTCCTTATTCCTTAATTCATCCCCCCAGCCAGAAACGACTCATCAGATCCCCGATCACATACCCCACCACGGCCACCCCGAGGCCCACGACGAACATGTCGAAGCCGCTCCGGAGGAACCCCCGGCCCGTGAAAAAGCTCCGGACCGCGCCGACCCCGAAGTGGGCGGCCATGCTGGTGACAAACGAGACCCAGACCGCCGCCGTCAGGGGAAGGATGAAAAACGGCAGCACCGGGATCAGCGCCCCAAACGCCGTGGCCAGGCCCGTCACGAACCCATCCTTCAGGGGGGTCATGCCGGCGGGGGAGATCTCCAGCTCCTCCCGGACCTTCTCCTGAAGCCCCTGCTCCGGGCTGGCCATCATGGCGTCCGCCAGCTCTCGGGCGCGGGCAGGCTGGATGCCCTTGGCCTCGTAAATGAGCGCCAGCTCCTCGGTCTCCACCTCCGGCATCATCCGGATCTCCTCCCGCTCCATCGCGATCTCGTGCGCGTAGACCTCCGCCTGGCTCTTGGCCGCGAGGTAGCCGCTGGACCCCATCGACAACGCGTCGGCGATCATCCCGGCCACCCCCGCGATCAGCAGCGCCCGCTCGTCCACGGCCGCGCCGATCACCCCCGCGATAAGCCCGAAATTCGCCGTCAGCCCGTCGTTGAACCCGTAGACCACGCTGCGCAGCAATCCCCCGGACCCCACGGCGTGCCAGGGCTCGCTCCCCCTGTCCAGCATCGTGGCCAGCGTCTGCGCGTGGTGCGCCGCCTCGCGGGCGATGGAGGTCGCCACTGCACGCGCCTGGGGCAGCGCCGTCTCCCGCGCAAACCGGAGATAGCTCTTCACCTCGTGCCCCTCTTCGGCCAGCAGAATGGGCGCGATCAGGCCCGGCCCGAAGCGCCCCGCCATCCAGCCCATGGCCCGCGCGCGAAGCGACGGCCTCTGGTTCCGGGAGTCCGGCTGCCTGGCCTCGCTCAGGAGCTTCTGCCACTGTCGGATGTGCTTGTCCTCCACCTCGGCGAGACGCAGGTAGATATCCCGATGCGCCGGGTCCTGCTCCGCCTCCGCCAGGTGGCGGTAGAGATAGGCGGCGTCCACCTCGTCCTGCAGGTAGCGTCGCCAGTCCAGCAGATCGGCCTTCTGAAGGGCCTCCATGTCGCCTCCTCATCCGTTCCATGGCCTCACCGGCCTCCCGCTGGCCGCGGACTCATTGGCCG
>CAYRZX010000174.1:10868-14042 GCA_964428665.1 uncultured Gemmatimonas sp. | reverse complement strand
TTCCTGCAACCTGAACTCTTTCAGCCCTGTAGGCATCTTCTGGAATTATCAGTTCCACTACACTGGGAAGACGTGGACCCGCTATGATGTGCGAGATGGGCTGGCGGATAATGCTGTCAAGGACATCCTCCAGACTGTGGACGGCAGCGTATGGGTAGCCACACTAAAAGGGATCAGTCGGTTCGACGGCCGGACCCGTTCGGCAGGCTCAGAGCCTGCCCTGAGTGGAACGAAAGGGCAGACCTGGACGACGTACGCTCTCCCTTTGAAGTTACTCGAATTCTGGGATGTATCGCTCCGGCAGTCCCGCGACGGGGCGCTCTGGATCAATGACATCTCTCAAGGCTGGAACTACCGCATCTTTGCTGGCATCGCCATAAAGAAGGGAGTCATCCCCAGTCTCCAGACGATCCGCTACCAGTTCGACGCCGATCCCCCGCAGACAGAGATCACCCTGTCTCTGGACAGGGTCTCTCAACCCGGCAACACCACCCTGGCCTGGACGGGCGCGGACCCGTGGAAGGCCACGCCGGAGGAGGAGGTCCAGTACTCCTACCGCATGGACAGCGGCGAGTGGTCCCCATTTTCTCACGAGAAGAACAGGGTCTTCCTCTCCCTGCCGAGCGGAGGTCATACCTTCGAGGTTCGGGCGCGGGACCGGGACTTCAACGTGGACCCGACGCCTGCGGCGATCCGGTTTGTGGTGGTCCCGCCGGTCTGGAGGCAGCCCTGGTTCATCGGGCTGATGGCCGTCCTCCTGGGCGCTATTGGCCTCCAGACGGCCCGCGTGGTCCGGCGGGACAGGCGGCTGCGGGAGTCGAACCTCGCGCTGTCGGCGGGGAACAAGGAGTTGTTTGCCCTCAACCGGGCGCTTCAGGAGAAGACCGAAGACCTTGAGGCCGCCAACCGGCAGATCCAGGAGGCCAACCGGCTCAAGTCGCAGTTCCTGGCCAGCATGTCGCACGAACTCAGGACGCCCATGAACGCCATCATCGGGTTCACTCGGCTCGTCCTGCGAAGGGCCGGGGACCTCCTGCCGGAGCGCCAGCGGGACAATCTGACGAAGGTGAAGGCCAGCGCGGACCATCTGTTGAACCTGATCAACGACATCCTGGACCTGTCCAAGATCGAGGCGGGCCGGGTGGACATCCAGGCGAAGCCGTTCGACGTGAAGGCGCTGATCGCGTCCTGCTGCGAGACGGTCGGTCCGCTGGTCAAGGAAGGCGTGGCACTGAACTACGAGATCACCGACGGGGTGGGAGAGGCGCACACGGACGAGGCCCGGCTGCGGCAGATCATTATCAACTTGTTGAGCAATGCGCTGAAGTTTACGGAACAGGGAGAAGTGAAGGTTTCTGTCAGGCCCTCTCCCCGTCAAGCTACGCTTGCCCCCCCTCTCCCGCACGCGGGAGAGGGGGTAGGGGGTGAGGGCCTGTCCCCCAGCGAAGGATTATTAGAGGACAAGACTCTGGAGATCGCTGTATCTGACACAGGAATTGGTATCCCGGCAGATGCGCTGGGCTACATCTTCGAGGAGTTTCGTCAGGTGGAGGGGAGGCATCAGCAGCAGAAGGGCACGGGTCTGGGGCTGTCGATCACGAAGAAGCTGACGGAGCTGTTAGGCGGGACGATCAGCGTGGAGAGCGAGGTGGGGAAGGGGTCTACATTTACGGTACGGATTCCAATAGTGTACAGGGAGAGGCAAAGCGAGCGCGGGGATTGATCCCCGCGCAAGGGGGGATGGGGGAGGGCATATATTTTGTAGCACGGCGATTTATCGCCGTGTTGGGTAAAGGTATTTTTTCGTAGCACGGCGATTTATCGCCGTGACGAAAATCCAGCTTGATTAATGGGCTGTGATGGGTTATCTTTGTGCCTGGACAAAATGGCGCAACCCGGAGAGTGCTATGCCTCTTAGCCCTGTTGACCTCTATGAGCAGTTGAAGCCCCGTCTTGGAGAGGGTGAGACCAAAGCCCTCATCGAGTATGTGGACGGGAAGATCAGGGGAGAAGTGGCTACGAAAGAAGACCTTACTCCCCTGAAGGAAGACATTCAACTCTTAAAGCAAGACATCTATCTCTTAAAAGAAAGCATTCAACTCTTAAAGCAAGACATGCTTCTCATAAAGGCGGATTTGGAGAAGCAGATTCAGGGACTTCGGGGGGAGTTCAAAGACGAAACCTGGAAACTTCGGATACTCGTGATTGTGGTGCTGATTTTGCAGATCGTCTTGAACCCGAAGGTGGTGGAGCTTGTCGGAAGGATATTGGGCGTGGTGAAATAAGAAGTCGCTGCGATCATGGGACACGAGATCACCTGCCCCCACGCTCAGCGTGGGGGTTCTTTTTTCACAATACCTTTTTGAGCCACTCCGCCGTGGTCTCGAAGGCGGGAACGGTCAGGGCGTGCGGGCCTTCCTCCACGAACAGCCGGAACCTCTCCTCTGCCCCGCGCGCCCGGTAGACGGCCCGCGCGGCGGCCTCGAAGTCGCGCAGGCCGGAGAGGGGCATGCCGATGTCCCCGGTCGCGCCGCAGACCAGGAGGGGCCGGGGGGCCAGGGCGGAGACGATCTGCGGGGGGTCCAGGTAGCCGGAAAGGAGGCCGGGGACGTAGTAATAGACGCTGTGGTAGCGCGTGGTCCCCTCCCGGATGAGCCGGCGCACGGACCCCACGCCCCCGCAGAAGGTGACGCACGCCGCGATCCGGCGGTCCACCGCGAACCCGTAGAAGGCCGCAATCCCTCCGAGCGAAAATCCCCCCACGCCGATCCGTCTGGAATCCACTTCGGGCCTTGCGCTCAGATAGTCCACGCAGAGGAGCAGGTCGGAGACCAGCATGCCCATGCCGGTGCGGCCGTATGCCGGGAGGAGCTTGGGCCCTTCCCAGTCCCACGGCTCCGGGCGGGGTGGGTGGCTGAACTGCGTGACGGCGACGGCCACAAAACCCCTCCGGGCGAGCTCCCTGGCCCAGCCGATCAGGGTCGAGCCCCGCTGGAAGAAGGGCTGCTCCATCTCCCGCTCCCACGTGCCGCCCGTGCCGTGCAGGCAGATGACCGCCGGCAGGGGGCCGGGGCGCTCCCTGGGAATGGCGATCGCGCCGGGGATGAGGGGGCTTGGCCCGCCTTTGAGGCGGAACTCCTCCAGGATCAGGCCGTCCGGCGTCTCCCACCGGTT
>CAYRZX010000174.1:0-10768 GCA_964428665.1 uncultured Gemmatimonas sp. | reverse complement strand
CGCCTTTGAGGCGGAACTCCTCCAGGATCAGGCCGTCCGGCGTCTCCCACCGGTTACGGATCTCGACCAGGGGCGGTGTGAAGGGACGCGGGATGCGCAGGACCTCCGACAGCCGGCGGGCCACCGGGTCCTCCGGCGTCCAGAGCGGGAGGGCAGGGGAGGCGTCCAGCGTCTCGCCGTACTTCGGGAGGTACTTGCGGGCCTCAGCTTTGTCCTGCGAGCGGACCAGGAACAGGGGGTCCTGGCGCAGGGCCATCGTGCCGATGTCGTACAGGTCCCGGCTCCGGAAGCAGCGCACCGTGCTTTTTCCGATGGTCTCGATGCGGACGTGGCCGGCCTTTTCGAGGCGGTCGCCGAGCGGGAGGAAGTCGTTGCCCACGCCGGGGTAGCGCTGGAGAAACGGGAAGGTCCTAAGGGTGGAGACCCCGTTTTCGGCGACGACGCCCGCGCGGTCCACCCAGTGGCGGTAGGGGATCTCGGCCCGCTCCTCCAGGAGATGGACCATCGTGCAGTTGTTGAAGGGGACGCCGATCAGGACGATCCAGGCGTCCAGTTCCAGAAACCGGGCGAAGGGGCTGTCGAAGGCGAAGTCGGTGACGTGACGGCGCTCCGTCAGGTCCTCCGCCAGACGCCCGACCGCGGCGATGGGATGCACGGCGTGGGGGCTGCGGCGCGCGCCGGGCCATGCCCGGACGGTCTCCGTGATCCGGCCCATCAGGGAGGGGGAATGGTCCCGGTCCCAGACCTGGCCGGGGCCTTCCGTGAAGTACCTGTTAAAGATCGGGACGCCGAGGGTCCCGTCCGGGCCGAGGACCTCCAGAAACGCGCGGACGACGGCCTCCCCCCCGCCCTCCACGTGGCCGAAGGAGATGAGGGAGCTGTGGATGAAGGCCACGTCTCCGGCCTTCAGGCCGAGGGCTCGGAGGCCATCCACAATGTCCGATTGGGTGACAGAATCTCCCATCTTGGACCTTTTTGTAGACTATAAAAAAGGTTGACTATTATTCTGGTCTTCTGTATATTTCTGACATGAAATGGTCTCTCGAAATCCTTCCGAGCGCTCTTGAAGACCTTCGGGTCTTTCAGAAGTTCGACCAGGTGACGATCATCAAGACCGTCGAACGGAAGCTGACCCAGAATCCGACCGCCGTCAGCAAGAATCTGAAGGAGTTAGACCCTAATCCCGTCGCGCAGTATGAGCTTCGGATATCCGACCGATTCCGGGTGCTCTACAATGTCGAACCCGAAAGCCACAGGGTTACGATAGTCCTTGTCGGAGAAAAGGTCGGAAACAGGTTATTTGTGCAGGGGAAGGAGTTTACACGTCATCATGAAGATCGTGCCTCTGAGTGAAGCCAAGGCCAATTTGAGCCGCTACGGATCGCTCTGCCGGGAAGAGCCTGTGGTCGTCACGGTCAACGGGTCGCCCGCCTTCCAGCTCGTCCCGATCCGGGAGGACGAAGACCTGATCGATGCCCTGATCAAGAACCACCCGGAATTTCGCCGTCTGCTCGAAAAGCGGCTCAAAGAAAAGCCGATCCCGTGGGACAGGGTCAGGAAGAGGCTGGGGTTATCGGCGTAACGGCAAATGAGACCACGAGACCACAGATCACAGACAACAAGACCAGAACCAGTGGTCTGTGGTCTGTGGTCCTGTGGTCTGTGGTCTTTCACCTCTCACGTGTCATAGTTTCCTGCTCTGCCCCGCCCCGACCTGCCGCGTCCCTCCCTTTCCTCTGCCGCCCGCGATCTTCACAGACAACCTGCCTTTGCCGGGGTTGGTGAGGAAGGCCGCCCCGTCCGGCGTGGTCTCCACCCGGATGTCTCCTTTGACGGTGAGCGTCTGCCGGGCCTGGAGCAGGACGGCGCTCCGGCCCTCCAGGAGGACGGTGACGCGCAGCCTGTTCTTTCTGGCCTCGACGGTCGCGCCCGGATAGACGGGGACCTCCTCCGGCTTGGGCAGCTCGAAGGCGCAGGCCCTGCTGGACTCCCTGAAATTAGCCGCAGCTAAGAAGCCGTCGGTGACCAGACAGACCGCGTCCGCAGGGGCTTTCGGGACCAGGAGGGTTGCGGAGGCCGTGGCCCTGCGCTTCTGCTCGGGGCAGATCAGCGCGCTGAGGCGGCCCACCTCCTGCCCGGCCTTCACGGCCTGCTCGCCATCCTGGCGGGAGAGGGTCAGGTCGTCCGCAATGGCGCGGTAGGGCCGGATGTAGTGCCGGTTGTGGTAGATGGCCCGGCCCGCGCCGGAGAAGCGGATGCCGAGGCGGTCGTCGATGTTGAGCCAGGCCGGGTGGTCGAGCGTGTCGATGATGTCGTCGCTCTCGGAGTCGCCCAGCCAGCCTCTGTACTCGGTCGAGCCGTCCGGGCGGTGGAGGACGCGCGCGCCCCGGCAGTTGTCGCCCAGCAGGGGGAAATGCTCGTTGGTGATGCGCAGGAAGCCCTGGTCCAGGGCCTCGACCGTGACGGCCTCCAGCGCGATGAACCGCTCGAAGGAGAGGACGCGCCCGTCCGGCAGGCTGGCGAACAGGACCTCCTGGCGCAGGGTCTCCTGGCAGCGGTCCATCACCAGGACGGCGGCGAACCCGGCGTCGTATTCGGCCACGCGGATGCTCTGGAGGCGGTGGCTGTCCGGTCTGTCCTTGACCTTCGGGCGACCCAGGCAGGTGTCTGTGCAGGGGGCGACGGTGTAGATGCCCTCCCGCGTGAGGGGGAGGGCCATGACGGAGTTGCGCCAGGCGAAGGAGGTCTGCCCCTTCCCGTGCCGGTGGTGGACGAACCCGGCGTGGGGATAGTGGCGCACGCCGGAGAGCCGCTTTTCGAGCGTCTTTTCAGGCGTGGGCCTTGCGCCGGGGCCCATCAGCCGGTGGAAGAGGTAGAGGGCGGCGACGCTGCCAATGGTCGTCTCCCGCATGATCATCGGGTCCTGCTGGTCGTGGGCCTTCCGGGCGAACTCCCGGTCGTACATCCAGCCCTGGTTGCCGTCCTGCCGGAGTTCGGCGTTGCGCAGGGCGCGGCGCTGGAGCGCGGCGGCGTCCGGGTCTTTGAAGAAGACCGAGGCGATGGCGTGGGCGGTCTCGCTCCCGACCGTGGGGAGGTAGTGCCAGTCCATGCCCTGCATGGCCTGGGCGTAGCCGGCGCCGTCGGTGAGGGCCTTGAGGTTTTCGTAGACGCGGCGGCGGTTCCAGAACAGCTCCGGGGGGAGGTCCCGGCCCCCGAGCCTGAGCAGGCAGCCGACGCTCATGAGGGAGCGGACGCCGGAGGAGGTGTAGCTGGGGTGGACCATGCCGTGGTTCTCCGCCCAGTAGTCGGGCAGGGTGGTGTAGGTGCGGGCGGTGAGGGCGCGGGCGGTGTTCCCGTCCAGCGCGCCGAGGTCGTAGGCGTCCTGGGGCGTGGCGCAGGTGGAGAACATCCAGCGCCGGGCCGTGGCCTCCCAGGCGGCGGCCTTCTCGTGGCGGGAGAGGAACAGGAAGCAGGAGGCCAGGCCGTGGGAGGTCCAGGCGTTCTCCTCCATCTGCGTGTCCCAGTAGACGCCGCTCTTGGGGGGCATGTCCCCGAAGCGTCCGGCGTAGTCCTCGTTGACCCGCGCCATCATCATCCAGGTCTCTTCGTCCAGGTGGTCGCGAAGGAGGAGGCAGGTCAGCGACATGGCCGCGATGCCGTGGCCGCACTGGCTCTCGCGGAAGAACCCCCTGCCCCGCTCGCCCCACTTGGTGTTGCAGTTTTCGGGCCGGCCCAGGCCCACGGCGGGCCGGACGCAGTCCTCCGGGCCGGTGTCGTGGGTGAAGCAGAGGTAGCGGATGCCCTGGATGGCCATCTCCCGGAGTTGCTCGCGGGAGACGCCGGCGACCTTCTCGTTATACTCCGGAGAGAGGCTGGCCAGGGCAAAGGCCTTGGCCGGGCCGTTGGTCTCGTTGCCGTACCAGTGGCAGCCCCCGAAGAAGTGGCCGCAGTTCGGGCGGTTGGGCCACGTGGCGAAGTGCTCGACGCCGACCGGGACCCACTTCTCGATCATCCGCAGGTAGCGCCGGCTGAGGTCGTTTTCGGGGGGGAGGACAGGGGGGGTGAGGTCGGTGGTGTCTTCGAGGCGGATCATGGGGGCGGTCTCCTTTTAGGGCAGGGTTTCGGTAATCTGACGGACATAGGTCTATCCCAGACATATTTCCAGCGCGGCCTGCATCACCTCCGGCCCGCGCTGCTGCGCCAGGAGGTGGCTGGTCGTGGGGCCGGTATATTGATACAGAAAGCTCACGGTGTTCCAGCGGGCCGCGGCCTGGTAGGTCGCCAGGTTCCGCCACAGGGGGTGGCCCACCGGGATGGCGGAGGGGCGCGGGCACCCGCTGATCCGGATGTAGCGGTCGGTCAGCCGTTCTGCCAGGGCCCGTCGCCCCGGGTCGGTGTAGAGGTCCGGGCTGAAGACGTAGGGCCGGGGGAGGGGGTGATTGGGCAGGGGGAGGAAGTGATAGTCCACGTAGACGGCGGGGGGGCTGGCGGAGAGGTGCCCCCAGAGGGCCAGGGCCTCGGTCGCGCCGGGTTGCCCCTGTGCGATCTCCTCGAAGCCGACGAAGACCATCTCCCCGCGGGCGTTGGCGTTGCAGGCCCCGGCCACGACGCCGTCGGGGTGGGGCTGGGGGACGAAGCTGATTTCGGCGTCTTTGAGCCAGGGCTGGAGGTCCGGGCGGTTCAGGATCGCATCGGCCATGGCCAGGACGGCCCAGGCCGCCGGCTCTCCGGGCTGCGAGGTGCCGGTGAAGACCGCCCGTCTCAGGCCCCCCGGCCGGCCTGCGTCGAGGGCCAGGATGGGCCGGCCCTCCCCGGATCGGCCGATCTCCCGCAGGCGGGTCAGGTCCGGGCGCGCCCCGGCGAGGGCCTCCAGCCTCCGGCAGCACCAGGAGTAGGGGTAACTCGCGGTGGAGGAGAGAATGCGCGTCTCGCCGGGCCGGAGGGTCACGCGCAGGCGGGAGCAACCGTCCAGGATCTCCGGGTTGAGCGGGGACCAGTCGAGGGCGTCCTCAGGCCGCGCCCAGAAGGTCTTTTTCAGAAAATAGTCGAACCCGGCCTCGATCAACCAGCGCGGGACCTCCACGTCAAGGGTCAGGGTCCGGGGTTGGGCGGTCGGATTCCGGGCCTGGACGCAGACGACGTAACAGCTGATCGGCCCTTTCACCTGCGTCTCGTGCGGGATGGGGTCCTCCCTCGGCCCGAAGGCCACGCGCCCCGGCCCTGCCTCCCGCAGCCCGTCCGCATTTCCGCCCTCGACCTCGCTGCTGATGATGACGCCGTCCGTCTCGACTGTCGCCAAAATGAACCTCCCAGAGGCCGGAAAGAAACGGGGAGCCGGGGACGGCCCTTCCCCTACACCCCCTCAGAATCGGAGAGACGGAGAACCGGCGAACCGGCGAAAAAACCCTCTCCGTTTCTCCGGCTCTCCCTTTCTCCGTTTCGGGGAGAAGGGGGGAAAGGGGTGCTCCGTTTCTCCGATTCCCCCTTCTCCGTTTCGATCTTTTCCCTACTCCCTCACCATCTCCCCGTCGATGACGATGCGCCGGCCCGCGCGGATGTCGAAGGGGATGTCCACGTTTTCGAGGTGGTTGTGCTCAAAAACCAGGTCGTGCGCCTCCGCGCCGGGGATGACCTTCCCGTTGTGGGTGCCCTCGCGGATGTTGCAGAACCGGTGGACATTGCGGATCAGGTTGTGATGGATCTTCCCGGAGCCGTCCGAAAGGGACAGGCCGGTCCGCAGGTTCTCCAGGAGGTTGTGGGCGATCTCGACCTCGCCGGACATCCCGGCGTGCGTGTCCAGCGCGCCGACCTGGTAGGTCTCGTCGTCCCCGTGGAGGTAGCTGTAGAGGCATTTGTAGGAGGTCCCGGCGCTGTTCGAGGCGATGGCGTGCCGGTTCTGCTCGAACTCGGAGTCCGTCACCAGGACCTGGCCGCCCGTGACCACCATCACGCCGTAGCCGTAGCCGTTCTGCGTGTTGTGGTGGGCGTAGACGTACTCCACGGTCGCTTCCCCTTTTTCCGTGACTCCGATAGCGAAGTAGCCAAACCCGGACAGCTCAATGTGATCTATGCGACATTCCTTGCAGCCTTTCGTGACGTGGATGCCCTTGGCCATGTTCTGGACCATCCGGACGGTGGACGGTCCCTGGAGCCGGAACTGGGTGAACCGGATGTTGTTTCCGGCTGTGATAAAGCCTCCGTTGCCGTCCAGACGGGTGGTGTAGAGGTGGGTGGCCCGGCCTGCGCCGTGCAGGGTGATGTTAGCCGGCACAGACACGATCTCGTCGATCCGGTAGGTCCCCGGCGGAATATAGACGACCCCGCCGCCCCTGTCCGACGCCTCCTTCAGGGCCTTGACGAACGCCCCGGAGTCGTCCGGCGGAAAGGCCTGATAGGGCGCCCCCTTCCGCCCCGCGCCGTCCACCACGGCTGCGGGGGACTCGACGGCGACCTCTGCATCGCTCGGCCCGATGGGACCTCTGGGGCCGTAGCCGGGCGGGATGGGGTGCGTCCCGCGCCCGGACCGCGTGCGGAAGGCGCCGGTCTCCGCGAGGGCCATTCCGACAATGAGCAGCAGCCCCGCGACGAGCAGGCCGGCCTGAAGGGTCACGCTCTGGATGATCACTTTCCTCCTCCTTCACGGAGCCCGTTCTGATAGTTGACCCAGATGTCCGGACGTTCAAGGGTGTCTGAAAGGTCCTGAATACGGGGTTCAAGGTAGTCCCGGTCCAGACCGGAGCCGCGCCGACGCAGGATCGCCCTCACGTCCTGAAGGTCCCGGTCGCGCTCCGAGATGATCTTGTGGAGGATCAGGTCTTCGGCAGTGCAGAATCGGATGGGCTTACCTGCTACAAGCCGACTGACTCCGCGCTGAATCGCTGTCAGTTCGAATGGAAGCATCCCGAAGATCAGATCTATGAGCACCCCCTTCTGCGTCTCTATGGGCAACACGCGAGTCTGTCGGATGAAGTCAATGGGATGTTCAGGAAGGATTGTAAACAGGTCTGAAAGGCGCTCGGGGATCGCCGGTATCTCCTGGTCATCGACCCAGACCGTGACGTCTACGTCGAGCGTGGCGCGAGGCTCTCCCCAAACTGCGTTCGCCATCCCGCCGATGACGATGTAGGGGATCTGGAGGGCTTCCAACCTTTCGGCGATGGCGACGAGAGCAGCTTCCTGGTCGGTCATAAAAGCCCTATTTCAGACACCGAAGCATCTGGTGCATGATCTGAATGCCTCTGCGTTCCGGGTCCTCCTCCCGGCGACGAGTGTCAGGAGGCAGCAGGGCATAGAGGGTACCCAGAGAGGCGAATATCTGCTCTGACCCCGGATCTTTACGGGGGTGCTCGGATTCCCACCGATTGAAAGCATTCAGGGCACGGTTCCGACGTTCGATCAGGTTTTTCAGTTCCTGGCGAGAGACATTCATGGCTCGAACTTAAATCTCCACGATGTTCAATCGGGTTTCGTGTGACCCGTCGGGCCGGGCGTATTCATAGTAGTAGTAGATCCGGTCGGGGAACTGGACGGCGTCCAGGTAGCGCAGGGAGCCGGAGGCGTGCGGCGAGGCGAGGGCCGGCCCGCTGAGGGTGACCCGGTCCAGGGACCGGAGGTCCGCGCCGACGGCCAGGCCGGTGCGCTCCTCATAGTTGCCCGACACGTGCGCGGCCCCGTCGTAGAAGGCCGTGAAGACGGGCGGGAGGTAGACGACGGAGCAGACGCGGGCGCACCAGGCGTCCCACCCCGACGCGGGGGGGGAGAGGATGTCCCCCTGCCAGTCGAAATGGACGCCGTCCACGCTGGTGGCCAGGCCCGTTCGGGAGGTGACCAGGCCGGTGTTGTAGGCGTCGGCGGTGGCGTGAAGGGACCTCTCCTGGGTTGCGGAAAGGGACCCTGATCGGGTGGCGTAGCTGAGGATCATGTGGTATTTGGGGCCGAGGGTCAGGACGTAGGGGTCCTTGACCCCCTCCACGCCGAGGTCCTCCGGGTCGAACAGGGGTCGGCGGGCCGCCGGGTCGAACCTGTCGGGGGCGCCGGCCTCCATGAAGTCCACCCGCCATTTTTTGTGGCGCGGGTCCACGTAGCCCAGATAGAGCCTCCAGACGCCGTCCAGGCATTTGACGAGCGCGGCGCGCTCCATGGAGTCGGAGTCAAACTGGGATTTGCGCGCGCTCCAGATCGTCCGGAAGGTCCTGCCGTCAGAACTTTCGGCGATGCGGCACTCCCCTCCCCGGTCCGGCTCCACGCCCCGGGGCCGCCGGAGGCGGTAGTAGAGGTAGAACTTCCGGGTCGCGTCGTCGTAGAGGGCGCCGGGCGCGCCGGCCCACCAGCCCGGCCCGCTGCCGGGAGGCTCGATGACGGTGACGCCCTGCGCCGGGTCGAACAGCGGGGCGAGGCCGAAGCGTTTGAGGGGAAGGTGGCTCACGGGGGGGAGTATATCGTACGCGGCGGGGTTTGTCAAGGGGGAAAGAAAAGAGCGCGGGAATGAATCCTGCGCTACACCTTCGGAAATCTGCTTGACTCCGCGATCTTTCGGTATTATGATAACGTGGCATAACGTTGAAGAAGAGAATAGACCCCCCCTTCAGGGAGAATTCATGGACAGGGCCGGGGATAAACGCGCGTTTTACACGGACGCCCGGATCGCGGTGATGCGGCGCAACGTGGAACGATATGCATGGGCGCGGGAGATGCGGGACGGCGTTCTGAAGCAGGCCGGGCGCTGGGCGGCGTACGACGACGAGAGGTTGCGCACGCTCGTGATCCCGCCGGAGGTCCCGCGCGGCTACGACCTGCACAACTTCGGCTGCCCGGTGCACGGGGTGAAGGCCAACGAGAAGGGGTTCTACCAGTGGGGCATCGACTTCGACCGGCCCTTCAAGATCACCTGCCCGGTGGGGGGGGAGGAGTATCCTTCCAACGATTTTGAGGCCTACCTGCGGTCGGGCATGAAGGACCGGTCACTGCTGACCGGCCCCTGCGCGGACGACGGGTGGGGCTGGCACCGGCCGGACGAGGGGCCGGACATGCCCAACTACTGGTTCGTGGCCTACTACGCCCACTGGAGCATGCACCGTTTTCTGCTGGTCGCCATCCAGAGCCTCGGAACGGCCTGCATCCTGACGGAGGACCCCGAACAGGCCGGGCGCTACGCCCACAAGTGCAGCCTGTTGCTCTATGAGCTGGCGAAGCATTATCCCAACTACTTCTACCATACCCAGTCGCGGGAGGGCCGGGAGCACAACCCGAACTACACGGGCAGGCTGTTCAACATGATCAGCGCGGTCCAGCCCCCCAACACCTGCGCCCCGGCGTATGACGCGGTGCGCCCCTTCCTGCGGGAGGACCGGGCGCTTCAGGCCCTGGCGGGCCTGAGCGGGGCGGAGCTAAATGAGATGATCCGGGAGCGCCTGCTGCGGGAGGCCGCGCGGGACGTCCTGGACGGGTCCTACCGGATCGCGGGCAACTACGGGATGCACCAGAAGACGCTGATCGCCCTGGCGCGGGTCCTCGGAGACGGGAAAGGGAGGCCGGGCCGGGAGGAGATGATCCTCTACGTGGCGGACAACCCCGGCCCCAGGCGGGAGAACGACGTGGGCTTACGGGACGCCCTGGAAAACCTCGTGTACCGGGACGGCGTGCCCCACGAGTCTCCGGGCTACAACCTGCACTGGACTAACGAGCTGGCAGGGGTGGCCGAGGGGCTGGCCGAGTTCGGGATCAACTTCTTTGATGACCCGCGCTTCCGGCGGTTTCTGGCCTGGCCGTTCCACACCTGCGTGGCGGGCCGGTTTACGCCGCCCACAGGGGATACGGGGGATATGTTCGGGCAGGCGCGCTGGCCCCTGGAGGCCTACCGAAAGGCGTTGCCGTTCCTGCGGGACCTCCAGCTAAGCTGGGCGGTTCGCACGGGGGAGGGGGAGTCTCCGTTTCTCCGGAGGCTCCGGCTGGCCTGGACGGTCCGCACCGGGGAGATCGAGGGGCGGGACCTGTTCGAGCCGCCTGTGGAGGAGCTTCTGTCCGATCTGGGAGGGGGGCCGCCCCCTGAGATCGGGCATCGGTCCTACCTCCTGCCCGCCTACGGCCTGTCCAATCTGCAGAGCGGAGGGCCGGGGCGCTGGACGGCGAGCTGCCTGTTCTACGGGTCTCACACCCACCACATGCACCACGACCAGCTCAACCTCCTGCTGTTTGCCTTCGACAATGCCCTCCTGACGGACTTCGGATACCCGGAACAGACCGATTCCTTCAACCACCGGCGCTTCGGCTACTTCAACAACACCGTCGCCCACAACACGGTCGTGGTGGACGCGGTCAAGCAGGGGCGGGGGCCGGGGAGGCTGCGCGCCTTTTCGTCGGAGGGTTTTGCGCAGGTGGTGGACGCCTCCTGCGAGGGGGCGTATGCGGGCCGGGTGACGCTCTACCGCCGGGCGAACGTCCACGTGGAGGCCGCGCCGGGGCGGAGCTACGTGTTCGATGTGTTCTACGTGCGGGGCGGGGGACAGCACGACTGGGCGGCGCACGGCCCGCAGGCGGAGTTCGTCTGCGCCCCGGGCCTGGGGCCGGTCCAGGCCGAGGGGACGCTGGCGGGCCGGGGGGTGCCCTACGAACAGTTCTACGACGACTTGAACCTGAAGGATAAGCCGCTGGGGAGCGTCCCCTGCAGCGGCTACCGGGGGAGCGGGCACCAGTTCCTGAGGAACGTGCAGCGGGCCGGGCTGAACGGGAGCGCGGTCTGCGACTGGCGGCTGACGGAGCCGAAGGAGGG
>CAYRZX010000173.1:0-14070 GCA_964428665.1 uncultured Gemmatimonas sp. | reverse complement strand
TATTATTCAGATCCGGCACGCCCTTTGCATAACATGGAATCGCGAAAGGCGCGAAGGAGCGCGAAATACGCGAAGCCCTTCTTCCCCTCCAGGGTGGATGTGGGGTGGTTTCGCGGATTTCGTGATTTTCGTACTTTCGCGTTTGGTTTCGCGCTTTTCGCGATCCGCTTTCGTGATCCTGCGTTTTTCGTGATAGGAGGGCCTCGCCATGAAACCTTGCATCCTTTCCGCGCGGCTGGTCCACCGGCCAATCGTGATGCTGTATGCCGCTGTCCTGATCGCCACCCTGACCGTCGCAGCCTCCGCGCAGACCGGCCGCATCGCCGGGACCGTGACGGCGGAGGACAGGGGAGAGCCCCTCGCGGGTGCGACGGTGGAGGTCCTCGGTCCAACGCTCAAGAAGAAGATAGGCGCGGTAAGCGGGGCCGACGGCCGCTACGCAGTCGAGAACGTCCCTGCGGGCACGTACACCGTGAAGGCGACTTTCACGGGCTACCGGGGTGAGACGGTGAGAGGCGTGGTGGTCGTGGCCAGCGCGTCTGTGGAGGTGGATTTTCGGATAGCGGTTGCGCCTTATGAGATGGGGGAGATGGTGGTCTCCGCGAGTCGCCGGGCGGAGAACGTCGTGGATGCCCCTGTCTCGATCTCCAAAGTAGATGGGGAGGAGATAGAAAGAAATTCGGCGGGTAACACCTTCGTCAGCGCGATCAAAAACGTGAAGGGGATCGACTACACTCAGAGGGGCATTCTGAATGAGAGCTTCAACGCCAGGGGCCTCAATGCCGTTTTGAACACCCGGATGCTATCGCTAATTGACGGTCGCATTTCGACGATGCCTTCAGGTGGAGGAGGACCTGTGGGAGCCACTGATCCTACTACAAAGGATGATATCCAGGATGTGGAGGTCATTGTCGGCCCTGGGTCTGCCCTCTACGGTTCAGATGCTGTTGCAGGCGTGATCAGTATCACGACGAAAGACCCCAGAGAATCTCAGGGCACGGCCTTCGCCGTCGCCGGCGGCTCTCGCAGCGCCTTCAAGGGACGGTTCCGCCATGCGGGGCTGCGCAATAAGTGGGGATGGAAGGTCTCCGGGGAATATCAGAGGGCGCACGACTATGAGGTGATCACCCGGTTTTTCAACGCGGACAGATCGGCCTCCATGACCGATGATCCCGACTTTGACGCCAACACCCTGCGCAGTGGAGTGGGCCTGTTTTACTACCCGGATGATAAATCCAGACTGAGCCTTGACGCGGGCGCGGCTCGCTATAACTGGATCAATCTTGTAAATACAGGACGAATTCAGATCATAGATTGGGTCTATCATTACCAGCAGGTCACCTATACTTCCTCAGGTCTACACCTGAATATCTATCGCATGGCAGACGACACAGGTGATTCATACCTTTTGCACACCAGGGCTCAGAACCGACTGGCCGGTGTCCCGCCGGATGAGGCCCAGCAGAGGGCAGGATGGATCGGAAAATCGTCCCTGTGGGGGGCAGACGGCCGGTGCAATTTCGATATTCCACAACTGAAAAACACCCGCTTTAATGTGGGTGCTGACTTTCGACAGCACAGGCCGAATGTCACAGGTATCGAGGGAAAGAACTCCGTGAGTCAAGTCGGACTCTATGCTCACTCAGAGACCGGGCTGAGTGAAAGACTCAGGGTCATTTTAGCGTCTCGCGTGGATGTTCATGAAGTGTATGGCGCGAAAATCAGCCCCAAGGCTGCGCTGATTTTCAAACCTCAATCTGTTGCTGCCTTCCGGGTCACGTTCGACCGGGCGTTCAGAAACCCGACCATCTTTGAACAGCGCGTCCTGATTCGCACCAGCCCGACTACAGTGGCCAGAGGCAACGGCAGGGGGTTCAGGTTTGGGAGCGCCACAGGAGGCCCGTTACCTCCTCAATTTGCAGACGGTATTCCAAAACTGAAGCCGCAGGAAAGTATCACATTTGAACTCGGACTGAAGGGGGTCTTTGCAAAGAAAGTGTTCCTGGACCTCAGCGGCTACAAAAGCTGGAATAGAAACTTCATCAGTGCTCTGCGACCCATCGGGGACCTGGCCAGAGGGGTTGTCACCCTGGACGAAGACGGGAATCCTCGAACTGGGGAACAGACTCTGACCAACATCAACTTTGGGAAACAACCGGTTTGGGGATTCGACCTGGGAGTGGACGTGTACGCCACAGACCGTGTGGTCCTCAAAGGCAATGTCTCCTTTATCGAGGCCGGCCAACTGGAGGACGCCGGAGGCATTCCTCAACCCTTCAACACGCCCCGGACGATTTTCAACCTCGGTCTCTCGACAGGTGATTTCCTGATCAAAGGAGCTTCTCTTGACGTCTTCCTCCGCCACGTCTCGAAATTCGATTATCGCTCCGGCGTCCACGTGGGCGCCGTCCCGGCCTACGCGGTGGTGGACGTTCACCTCGGCTACCGGACGAAGTACGGCATCACCTACAGGCTCTCCGCCACAAACGTCTTCGACAATGAGCACATTGAAATGGTGGATGGGGCCAGAATAGGCAGGATCGTGGTGGGGGAGATACAGTATGCGTTTTAGCCCCCCTATGGTCCCCCCGCGGACGGGGGGGACTAAAGATCCCCTCCTGCTCAGGGCGGCGGGGCACGACCTTGTGGAAGCGACAGGTTGGACAAAGGGGGCGACCGTCTGGTCGCCCTTGTTTTTTGTCTCAAGGGGTGTTATCTTTTGGCGTATGAAGAGATGTCCTGCTGGGGTGTCTTTCCCTCATCAAGGGCCTGGACATGTTCCGCGAGGCGTCGGAGTGATTGCCCATTGTAGAGGTTGACCATGCAACCTGACCCAAAAATCATCGACGAGTTGGTTCAACGTATCGTTGAACTCGTTCACCCCCTGAGAATTATCCTTTTTGGCTCCGCCGCCCGTGGTGACCTGGGGCCGAACAGCGACCTCGATGTGCTGGTGATCATGCCCGACGACACGCACCGACGCAGGACCGCGCAACTCCTCTATCGACAGATTAGCGGGTTGGGAGTCCCTTTCGATATATTGGTGGCAACGCCCGCCGACCTGGAGAAACACAAGGACAACATCGGCTTGATCTATCGAACAGTACTGAGGGAAGGTAAGGAAGTCTATGCCTCCTGAAGACATTATGCCGGGAAACCCCGCCGTTGTTCGCTGGGCCGAGAGGGTAATCCAGGGAGGTAATGCTTCATGAATCTCCCTAACCGAATGCTCGCCCTGGCGATTCTTCGCTTTGCGCTTTGCGCTTTGCACTTTGCGCTTTGCATTTCCCCGGCCTGGGCAATGGACCGTAGGGGCGACCGGCCGGTCGCTCCCACCCTGGCCCGGCTCTCCTTCTGGGTCCCGCCCCATCGGATGAAGGAGTTCGAGGCCGCGTACCAGGCAAAGGTCGTTCCCATCTTGAAGCGACACGGGCTGGTGGAATTCTCAGAGCGCGGGCGTGCGACGCCGGACAGTATCTTCAGCCGGCTGTTCGAGGTAAAGATGCCATCCGAGGTATCAGGCAAGGAGAAGGCGCTCCAGGGCGATCAGGTGTGGAAGGAAGCCTTACGGAGTTTGGGAGCGGCCTTCGGGACAGACAGACCGGGCAGTCCTATTCAACATAGTTTCGCGCTCTATTCTGCGCCCGCAGGACCAGGCAAGGTGGCGCCTGCGGGACCAGGCAAGGTGATGTCCGCTGGGCGTGGAATGGGTCACTGGCGCACCTATACAGTGAAGGATGGCCTTGCAGGGGGGAACGTGTGGTCGATTCTTCAGGATCGGGACGGCTATCTCTGGTTCGGAAGCTGGGGCGGCGGCGCAAGCCGGTATGACGGCCAGACCTGGAAGACCTTCACCACGCAAAATAGCGGACTGGCCAGCAACAATGTGTCGCATATCCTCCAGGATCGGGACGGCTATCTCTGGTTCGGCACACGAGATGGCGGTGTGAGCCGGTATGATCCTTCGACAAGCTCAGGACAGGCATGGACCACATTCACCAAACAAAACAGCGGACTGGCCAGCAATAGCGTGAAATTTATTCTGCAGGATCGAAAGGGACATCTCTGGTTCGGGTCTCGTGATGAGGGTGGTGTGAGCCGGTTTGACGGTCGGACCTGGACCACATTCACCAAACAGAACAGCGGACTGGCCAGCAATCAGATCATGTGGATGGATCTGGACCAGCAAGACGCACTCTGGTTCGTAACCTGGGGCGGCGGCGTGAGCCGGTTTAACGGCCGGGAGTGGACGACCTTCAACACACAGAACAGCGGATTGGCCGACGACGTGGTGTATTCCATGGTAGTGGATCGAACACAGAACCCCTGGTTCGGTACCTACCGCAATGGCGTTAGCCGATTTGACGGCCGGGAGTGGGCTACTTTTGGCAGACAAGCCGGTATCACCAGTGGCGTGGTCTGGTCGTCTTTTAAGGATCGGGAAGGCAACCTCTGGTTCGGAGCCGTCGGCGGCGTGAGCCGGTTTGACGGCCGGGAGTGGACGACCTTCAACATACAGAACAGCGGACTGACTGACAATAACGTGTATTCCATTTTCCAGGATCGAGAAGGCCGTTTCTGGTTCGGCACCACCGATGGCGTGAGCTCCTATGACGGCCAGACGTGGATGACCCTCCCGTATAGTGGCGCCTCCGAGGCGGGAAACCTGAGTAAGATGATGCAGGATCAAGAGGGAAATTTCTGGTTCGGGATTGGTGGTATAAATTTGGCCCGGTATAATGGCGAAACCCTGACTATCTTCCGCGAGGAAGACGGCCTGGCGGAATCAGGGATCGTGTGTATGCTTCAAAGCCGGGAAGGCCATCTCTGGTTTGGCACCTCGTCCGGCACAGTCCGATATGATGGCAAAACCTTCACCACTTTTACAACTGAAGACGGCCTGGCCAGAGACGCGGTCCATTCCATCTTCCAGGATCGGGAGGGGAATCTCTGGTTCGGCACGGGCAACAACGGCGCAGGCGTCAGCCGGTATGATGGCGAAACGTTCGTCACATTCACCACAGCCGATGGCCTGACCCACAATGAAGTCTGGACAATCCTGCAGGATCGGAAGGGCCATCTCTGGTTCGGCACTCAGCTCGGCGCAAGCCGGTACGATGGGCAGAACTGGACCACCTTCACCGTCCAGCATGGTCTGAGAGAGAACTGGGTTCTGTCGATGCTCGAGGATCGGGAGGGGCGAATCTGGTTCGGCACACTGAGCGGCATCACCCGATATGACCCTGCGGCGAATACCGGAATGTCGGTATCGCCTTTTACCACCTTTACGACCTCAGACGGCCTGGCCGGCAGCTGGGTATGGTCGATTGCCCAGGATCGAGAAGGATATCTGTGGTTCGGCGCGAACGGGGGGGCGAGCAAATACGATGGCCATCTTTTCCAGACATTCATCCACCTCGACGGCCTGGCTGGTAACAACGTGACTAAGGTCTTTCAGGATCGAGAAGGCAATCTCTGGTTCGGCACCGACAAGGGATTGACCCGCTACCGCCCACCCAGGCCATCTCCGCCTCCAGTGTTCATCGAGACGGTGGTGGCCGATCGTCGCTACGAGGGCGTATCCAAACTGGCGATTCCTTCCACGACAGGTCTTCTGGCCTTCGAGTTCGGAGCGATGAATTTCAAGACCCGCCCGGAGGCCATGATATACCGGTATCGGCTAAAGGGCTATGACAAAGACTGGAAGAACACCCACGCCCGTAAGGTGGAATACCAAGACCTTCCCAGGGGAACCTACACCTTCGAAGTCCAGGCCGTGGACCGGGACCTGGTCTATTCGGAAAAGCCTGCGACCGTCACCCTGCGCATCCACCCGCCCTATGAGCGCATCGGGTGGATGTCCGCCCTGGGCATCGCCGTCGTCGTCATTGCGTGGCAGACAACGCGCCTGCTCCGGCGGGACAAGCTGCTTCAGGTCTCCAACGCGGCGCTCTCCTCCGCAAACAAAGACCTGTTCGGACTCAACCAGGAGCTCCGGGAGAAGACCGAGGCCCTGGACGAGTCCAACCGGGAACTTCAGCAGAAAACGGAGACGCTGGAAGTGCAGAACGTGGAGTTGGCGGAGGCGCGGGAGGCCGCCGAGGGGGCCAATCGGGCCAAGAGCCTCTTTTTAGCCAACATGTCCCACGAAATCCGCACCCCCATGAACGCCATTTTGGGCTACGCGCAAATCCTCCAGCGCGATTCCACCCTCTCCCCGAACCACCGAAAAGCCATCGAGACCGTCCACCGCAGTGGGGACCACCTGCTCACCCTGATCAACGATGTGCTGGACATCTCCCGCATCGAGGCCGGCCGCCTCGAACTCCACCCTTCGGACTTCGACCTTCAGGGGTTGTTGCAGAATCTGGACGTGATGTCCCGGCTGCGCTGCGAGCAGAAGCGATTGACCTGGAAAGTGGAGCGGCCCCAGGCCGAGCGCATCCCGGTCTATGGAGACGAGGCCAAGCTGAGTCAGGTGCTCATCAACCTGTTGGGCAACGCCGTCAAGTTCACCGATGAGGGAGGAATCACACTCAGGGTCACTGCCTTGCCCGCAAGCAGGCAGGAAGCTGCCCCCACCCCATCCCTCCCCGTGGACGGGGAGGGGGTCACAATCTCCCCGATTAGAGGGGAAGAAACCGTCCCCCCGTCCACGGGGGGACCACAGGGGGGGCTCATCCCCCCGTCCACGGGAGGGCAGGGGTCGCGACCTCATGGGAGCGACAGGTGGATGGGAATGAGGGGGGGAATTCCCCTCTATCTCTTCGAGGTGATCGACACCGGCCCTGGCATCTCCCCGAAGGCTCAGAAGGCCATCTTCGAGCCGTTTGCGCAGGCAGAGGAAGGGGTCAGGAAGGGGGGCACCGGCCTGGGTCTGGCCATCTCACGGCGGGTGCTGGAACTGATGGGAGGTCAACTGGACCTGGAGAGTACGCCGGGGCAGGGGTCGCGCTTCTTCTTCACCCTCCCCCTGCCCCCTGCCCAGGCCCCGGTCTCCTCTGTGGAGGCGGACCGGTGGACGCGGGTCAAGCATCTGAAGCAGGGGTATGGGGTCTCTGCCCTGGTGGCCGACGACATCGTGGAGAACCGCGAGGTCCTCTCCAGGATGCTGGCCGATATCGGCGTGGAGGTGAGCCTGGCTGAAAACGGCAGGCAGGCCGTCGAAAGGGTGCTGGCGGATGCCCTCGACATCGTCTTTCTGGACATCCGCATGCCTGTGATGGGGGGGATGGAGGCGGCAAGGCACATCTGGGAGGAGAGGGGCAAGGAGGCCCCCAGGGTCGTGGCCATCTCCGCCTCTGCGCTGGACCACGAAAAGAGGCAATACCTGGACGCCGGCTTCGACGGGTTCATTCCCAAGCCCTTCCGCGCCGAGCAGGTCTACGCCTGCCTGGTCCAACTGCTGAACGTCGAATACGAGTATGCAGAGCCGGTGGATGTCTCTGAAGAACCTCCCCTCGACCTGGAGGACATTGTTCTGCCGGAGGCGTTGTGGGGACGCCTGAAGCAGGCGGCGGAGTTGTCCAACGTGACGGAGGTGGAGAAGACCTTAGACGAGGTGGAGAAGCTGGGTGCGCAGGAAGGCCGGCTGGCCGCCCACCTGCGCAATCTCAGCCAGGACTTCAAACTGGAGGAGATCCTGGAGGTCCTGGAGCGTTTGACAAGTCCCTGAACACGTACTCCATCTCCAGATGCCGTCCTCGGAGGGCCGCCACCTCCCCGGCCACGTTCCGCCCTCTCAGCAGTACATCCGCGATGAGCTGCGCCAGCGCCTCAAATTCCCTCGCCCCCATCCCGAACCGCGTCATCTCCTGCGTCCCCATCCGGAGCCCGCTGGCGTCCCCGAACCCCCGGTCCTGCGGGAGCGCAACCTTCACAATGTTTTCTTCCAGACCTTGCCGGAGTTGAAGGCGGCCATCCGCGAGTTTTTCTGCTACATTGCTGGCGTCAAAAACCGGGTCATCGCTCGCGTCACCTGATCTCAACTTTTCAACTTGGAGATATGTAATCCAATAGGGAAAAGATAAGATAGGAATATACTCACTGGGCCAGGGTCAAGGTCACGAGCAGTTATAGGCATGACGCACCTCCCAGCTTTCAGATTTCCCGATTGGCGTGAAACAAAAACCCACCTGCGCTGCACCCCGCAGGGCGCACAGATGGGTCTCTCTACACTGCCTCGGCCTGGCGATCAGGCCGTTCAGGATGTTTCTCTTGCTTGCTAAGGGCTCACGCAAAAATAAGTGTAACAAGTAACGCTCACTTTCGCCGAGAAATCCCTGCGAAAGCGGAACAAAGTTGTAACAGTTATTTAGTCGCGAGCCCTAACCGCCGCCTTTTCCATCGCCAGGCCCCCTGCCTGACGGGTCAGGACAAAAAGAAAAGGCCACACCTTTACCTCACGGCGTAGCCTGCCTCGTTGTATGCCCTGCACCCCCTTCCCCACAGCATCAGCAATAAGTCGTCAAAACGACTCGAATCAACGGCGATAAGGTACGATCCGGCGACGACGAAGTCAAGCGGATTCTTTATGGGCGCAGACGGAGCAGCCTGTCATCATTGCCCACGAAGGACCTGTTTGATACTCACGTCAGTTGGGTCTACATCCACGATCAGATCACCGCCGCGCCGTCCCACGTAGTCTTTCGGGCCGTAGTTGATCCGCCAGACCGAGTCCCCGTTGATAGAACATTGGGTGATGGTGATGAGGCTTTGAGGCACATCTATACCCGATTCGCGGGCCTTTTTGTTGGCCACCGCCAGCGCCCTGGCCAGCGATACAGCCAGATCGTCCTGGAGCACGTCGGCCGTCAATACCGTAGCCACTGTGGACCTCCTTCATGCCTCTGAGAGAATCTTCGTGGTAGTCCCCATTTCGCGCACCTGGCCGGTCGGTGTGACGAGATAGACCGTCTGTTGCGAGACAACAAACTCACCCTCGTATCCCGCGCCTTTCAGGTCAAGATCGTCCTTTACAGCACGCCTGTCCGTTTCACTCGGTTCTTGAAGAAAACCGCCCCCTGTATTCGGATGGGTGTGAAACGTGGCCACGATACCCTTCTCGCCGATCTTACAATTCGGGTGCAACGGAAGAACAATCGCATTCTGTCCGCCTTTAGGCCAGCGAAGAATGCTCAGTTTGCCTTCCGGGTCTCTCAGAATAAAGCCGCCTTCTTCATGGCCGCCACTGAGTCCAGGACATGAATCTTGCCAGGCTTGCTTCAGAGCAACGCGGACAACAGGCTCATTCAAAAGAGTGGCACGCTGCTCTGGCATCCGCCCTCCCGTTGAAAGGGTTCTTCATGTTCTTCAGGTATATATAGGTTGCTCCAACGGCGAAGTCAAGCGGATTCTCAGAGGTCCTTGAACACGTACTCCATCTCCAGATGCCGTCCTCGGAGGGCCGCCACCTCCCCGGCCACGTTCCGCCCTCTCAGCAGTACATCCGCGATGAGCTGCGCCAGCGCCTCGAACTCCCCCGGCCCCATCCCGAACCGCGTCATCTCCTGCGTCCCCATCCGGAGGCCGCTGGCCTCCCCGAACCCCCGGTCCTGCGGGAGCGCCTGCGGGTTGACGATGACCCCGTTCGCCTCCAGCGCCGCCGCCGCCTGTTGCGCCCTCCCCTCCCCTGCGTTGAGCAACACCTGATGCGTCTGAGTGTATCCCCTCGCCGCGTCCCCCTCCACCCTCAATCCGCACGCGGCCAGGGCCTTCGCAAACGCCTTCGCGTTGTCCATCACCGCCTTCTGATACGCCCCCCCGAACGCCTCGAACTCCAGCAGCGCCGCATACAGCCCGGCCAGCGTGCCGAGGTGATGGTTGCTCACCGCGCCGGGGAACGAGGCCCTCACCACGCACTCCCACAGGTAGCGCCCGTACCCGCTCCGCTCGTCCAGCGCCGTCAGCGCCACCCCCCGCTGCGGGCCGAAGAACGTCTTGTGCGTGCTCCCCGTGACGAAGTCCGCCCCCTCCCGCAGAGGCGCCTGAAAGTGCGGCCCATACAGCCCCAGCACGTGCGCCATGTCATACAGGATCACCGGCCTGCGCCCCTGCCGGAACGACCAGTCCATCCCCTCGATCATTTCCCGCGCCTCCGCGACCGGCTCCGGCTCGATCACCATACTCCTGCCGAAGATGATCAGGTCGGGCCGCGTCTCCGCGATCAGGTCCCCGAGCCGGTCCACGTCCACCGCGTACGGATAGTCCTCCCGCGCGGGGAGACCCGTTACGCAGGGCTGGCCGGTCTTGGGGTCCAGGGCCACGAAGTTGTAGAGCGCCCCCATCGCCTGCGCGCTCAGGTGCCCCCCGCGCCCCAGGTCGTGGTTGAGGACGGAGCCGAGGCGGACATAGTCCCGGCCGCGCCTCCGCGCCCGGAAGGTCAGGTACCGGACGAGCCCCTCGAACACCACCTCGTTGGCCATCTGCCCGGAGACCGGCCTCACCTCCGCCTCCCTCGCCCCGAAGAGACGCCGGAGCGCCGTCTTGACCCGCCCCTCCGCATCCGCGATGAACCCCGTCCCCCGGTAGTAGAACGCCTCCCCCCCCCGGATGCGCTGATGCTCCGCGTAGCGCCCCGCCGGGTCCAGCCCGGAGACCCGCCGCACGAACTCCGACGGCGTGTTCTCGGACGGGATCAGGTTGATGCAGCGCGTCTGCCGCCAGCGGTCGTTCTCCACGGCGCGCCGAAAGAAGTTTTTGGCCTGCGTCGAAATCTCCTCCTCCGCCTCCTCCTCATACAGCACCGGGACCACGCGCCTGCCGTCGCAGGACTCCGAGATGAACCGGTCCACGAGCTCGGCGACCCCGATCGGCGTCCGCTTCCCCGGCTGCCTCGGGTCCTCCTGCCAGATTTCGACCCGGTCCCCGGTGCGCCGGTCGCTCCCCCGCCTGAACCCCACGACCAGGCCCGCCGGCACGCACGCGAAGCCGATGCGCCGGACCGCCTGTCCCCCGTCCGGCGTCAGATAAGGCACCGCGCTCCCGCTCGTCACCCGCCCCACGACCTCCCCCCGGTGCGCCACTAAATGACCCTCGCGCGGCACGCGCCCGGCCCCCTCGATCACGAACGGCGCGACCTGCATCCCCCGCCCGCACCGGTACTGCTCCAGCAGCGCCTCCCGCCCGACGAAGTCCGCCCGCGCGTCGATCAGCCGGATGCCCAGCTGATGCAGCCCCGCCTCCAGCCCCGTGATCTGCTCCGAGAGCTCATCCCCGTAGAGCGGGAGCCCCGCCTCCGTGCGGAGGGTGTTGCGCGCCCCCAGCCCGGCGGGCCGGATGTCCCCCCCCTCCTGCAGCGCCGACCACCACGCAGCCGCCCGCTGCGCCGGGACCATCACCTCGAACGCCACCGGCTCCCCCGTGTAACCCGTCCGCGCCACCACGGTAAAGAGGCCCTCCCGGTCGCAGCCCGCCCGCACCGTGTTGCGAGGCCCGTCGGGCCAGAGCGCCTCGACCCCCGCGCGGCCTAAGGCCCGGCGGAGCGCCGGCTCGGAATCAGGACCTTGCAGCGCGAGCATGGCCAGAGAGTCCGACAGATCGATCAGCTCGCACCCCCGGTCCCACGCGAAGCAGTCCGTCTTGAGCCAGGCCAGATGGGCCCAGTCCCTGTCCGCGTTCCCCGCGTTGACCACTAAGAGATACGTCTCCCTTCCGAGGCGGTAGAGGAACGTGTCGTCCAGCGTCCCCCCACCCCGGTGGGCCATCAGGCCGTACCGCGCCACGCCCGCAGGCAGGCCCTGGATGTCGTGGGTCAGGGCGCGCTGGAGCAGCTCCACCGCGCACGGCCCCTCCACCAGAAAGCGCCCCATGTGGCTCACGTCGAACAGCCCCCCGTGCGTCCGGGTCCAGAGATGCTCCTGGGAGATGCCGGACGGATAGCTCACCGGCATCTCCCACCCGGCGAAGGGGACCATCTTCGCCCCCTGCGCCAGATGGGAGGCGTGCAGCGGCGTCCGCTTTAAAGGTCGGTCTTCTGACATGGTCGGTCACTCCTTCATCCTTGCCTGTGCGCCACCCTCCCCAGCGCCGTGGCCCGCACGCGCGTCTCTAAAAAGATCGACGACCCGTAGGCCGGGTCCGCCGTCCCCGTCAGGTCCGTCCGCTCCACCTGCACGTCCACCTCCCCCGCCCCCGCCTCCTCCGCCCGCCTCACCGCCAGCCCGCGGGCCGTCTCCACCGCGTGCCCCACCGCCTCCTCTTTCCCCTCAAACGTCCACATCCCGTCCGCCGAGTGGACCGTGTAGCCCACGATCCCCGCCGCCGAGTGCACAGCCTCCACGACCACCTCCACGGACTCGGCCACCCCCCCCACGGCCGCGCCCACGGCGTTGGCCACCTCCGCGTGCTCCGGGACGATCGCCTCCGCGCCCAGCACGCGCGCCGCGCGCGGCAGGTAGGCCCCGGCGGGCGCTCCGATGCCCACCACCGGCAGCCCTGCGGACAGATGCACGCGCATCTCCCGGCCTGCGCGCCCGTCCTCCGCTGCCCGCTCGACCAGCCACCTCAGCGCCCCCTCCGGCGGGGACGCCCACCCGGACGCCAGCTTCCCCAGCATCGCCCCGGCCAGCAGCCGGTCCACCTCCGCCCGCACCGCCGCGATCAGCTCCGCCTCCGCCATTCCCGCCTGCCGCGCCGTCGCCGCGGCACCCAGCCGGGCGGCCTCCGCGTCCCACGCCGCGTAGACCCCCTCCGCGTGGAGCAGGTCCGTGGGCGTCAGCCCGGCGCGCGCCACCGCGCCCGTGCGCTCCAGCCTCCCCCCGTCCACCAGCGCCGGGTGCGCCGCCCCCAGGTCCTCGGCCAGTTGAACGAGCGACCGGGGGCCGCCCGAAAGACACCGCAGCAGCGCCCGCTCCCGGTCGTCCGCGCCCGCCGCGTCCCGGACGCGGACCAGGAAGTCGCACGGCGCGACTAAGCGAGACTGCCGCTCCAGCCGGGCCAGCCTCCGGAGTTCGTCCGTCACCTGCGGGTGCTGCGCCGCCGCCAGGCAGAGCGGGATCGCTCGCCTCGGCCCCACCGCGATCCCCCCCTCCCGGAACCCCACGTGGCTGTCCCCCCCGATCCCGGTCGTCGCCACGTCCGCCGCGCGCACATGCGTGCGCCACCCCCCCACCGCCGCCCCATCCGATCGCAGCACCGGCACGCCCCCCCGCAGCAGGGCCACGTCCGTGGTCGTCCCCCCCATGTCCACCACCAGCACGTCCACCGCCCCGGAGAGGTAGCGCCCCCCCACGAAGCTCGCCGCCGGCCCCGACAGCAGCGTCTCGATCGGCCGCCGCCGGGCCGCCTCCACCCCCATCATGTGCCCGTCCCCCTTCACGATCATCAGCGGCGCCCCGATGCCCCGGCCCGCCAGCACCCCCTCCACCGCCCGGATCAAATCCCGGATGAGCGGCAGCAGCCGCGCGTTGAAGGCCGCCGTCACGGCCCGTCGGATCGCGTCCAGCTCGCTCGTCAGCTCGTGCCCGCAGACCACGGGCAGCCCGGTCTCCTCCCGGATCACGTCCCGCACGGCCATCTCGTGGGCCGGGTTCCGGACGCCCCCGTGCGCCGAGACAGCGCACGCGTCCACCCGCCCGGCCATCTCCCGGACCGCGCGCAGCGCCCCCTCCCGGTCCAGCGCCTGCCGCTCCTTCCCGGAGATGTCGTGCCCCCCGTCCACGAACCGCGCCTCGTCCACCGGCAGGGACCTCGCCCCCCCCCGGCTGAAGGTCTCCAGCAGGAGGTCCCGGTCATACCCCACCGCGATCAGGCCCACTCGCCCCCCCTTCCCCTCCACCACGGCGTTGGTCGCCAGTGTCGTGGAGACCGCGGCGAACTCGATCTGCCCCCCTTCCAGCTCTCCCAGCCCCGCCAGGGCGTTCCCGATCCCCTCCGACAGGTCCGCCGGAGTCGTCAGGGCCTTGGCCTTGCGGGCCACCGCCCCCGACCCCAGGTCCAGCAGCACCGCGTCCGTGTAGGTCCCCCCCGTGTCAATGCCGAGAGCTAAACTCATGAAGTGCGCGCCTTTCTCATTTTTTAACACGACTTACGCAGTAGCGTAGGGGTGGTATAGAAAAAAGGGGCGATTTG
>CAYRZX010000172.1:0-14172 GCA_964428665.1 uncultured Gemmatimonas sp. | reverse complement strand
GAGGGCCTGTGCGCCAGGCGACATCATTCCATGCACAAGAATTTACTCCAGATACAAGGGGTCCACGCGGTTCAGGATCGCCCCCACGACCGGCGCCCCCGAACTCCTCAACCTGTCGAGCGCCCTTTTCAGCGCGGAGAGCGGGCAGGCCCGGCTCTGGATCACGAAGACGATCCCATCCACCCAGGGCGTCAGGGCGTCGGCGTCCGCGTAGAGCAGCGCCGGAGGGGCGTCTATCAGGACGAGGCTGAATCGCTCCGACGCCTCTTCGAGCAGCTGGCGCATGCGCCTCGATCCGATCCGATCCGGGTTCACCGCCTCCCCGGCGTGGGGCAGGCACTCCACCCCGGGCAGCGCGGTCGGCCACACGACGTCCTGGAGCTGGTCCGTCTCGGACGAGAGATAGGCCCCAAGCCCTTTGAACGTCCTCCCATCCTCCTGAATCAGATCGCAGATCGCGCCCCGGTCCTCCCGCGACCGGAGTTGCGCGTCCACCAGCAGCACCCGCTCCTCCTGCTGCCCGAAGCACCCCGCCAGGTTCGTGGCCGCCAGCGTGGCGCCCTCGCCGTGCCTCGCGCTCACCACCAGGATACGGGCCCCCTTTTTCGGCACGGCGCGGCGGATGTGGTGGGCCGCGACCTTGAACGGCTCGGCCAGCGCCGACGCCTCCCTGCCGGGAAAGAGCGGCTGGTCGGGCGACAACCTGGGGAGGACGCCGAGCACGGGGAGCGGGAGCTTCAGGGAGAGCTCGGCGCCGGATTTGATGCGGGTGTCCAGAAGCTCCAGGGCGAGGATGAGCGCAAGCCCCAGCAGGGACCCCAGGGACGCCACGCCCGCGGCCAGGATCCGGCGGTTGGAATGGGTGGGCACGGGGGGCGCCTCGGCGTTCGACACGATGCTGAAGTCCGACAACCTGGACTCGTAGGCCCTGCGCGCCTGGGCCAGCCTCTCTTCGAGGCCCTTCATCTCCCCCTCCCAGAACGTGGCCTCGCGGCTGAGCGCCACGTGCTGCCGCTGCTGCTGGGGGAGGATATCGAGCTTCGCCTTGACCTTCTGGCGCGCCTGCTCCAGGCGCTCCACCCGCTCCCTCATCAGCTTCGCGGCCTCCTCCCGCCAGGCCCCGATCCGATCCGTGTCCACCGTGAGCGCCTTCTGCCTCTCGTAGGCGGCGAGGGCCTTTTGATATACATCCTCCGAAATTAAGCCCTTCTCCTTGAGCTTCCTGGAAAGCTCAAACTCCTTCTCCCTCTGCGACAGCTCGGCCAGGTTGGCCCGGTGCGACCTGTCCTCCTGGATGGCGCTGAGGAGCCCCTGGAGGCGGACGTTCATCCCCACGAACCCCTCCAGGTCCCTCGACGGGGCGGGTCCCTCCATGACGCCCCGGTCCAGGCCGTTGAGGAGGTGGTCGAGGTTCTCCCCCCGCGCCCCCACGGTCTCCTTTTCGACCTTCGCCCGTTCGTAGAGCCGGTCCAGGGCGGCGAGCTGATGGAGATAGCCCTGGGCCTCCAGGTCCAGATCGCCCGCCTTTTGAGCGCCGGCGAACTTTTGCGCGCCGGTGAACTCCTGAAGCGCCGCGTCGGCCGTCTCCAGTCGGCGGCGGACGGCCTCCAGATGCTCCTCCAGGTCTCGGATCTGTTCGCCGACGTCCGCCTTCTGCATGCGCTGCTGGTTCTCGACGAACACGTCCCTGACGGTGTTGGCGAGGCCAGCCGCCCCTTCGGCGGAGTTCCACGCCGCCCGGACGATCATCATGTTGGTGTTCTCCTGGACGCGGACGTCGCAGACCTCCCCGATAGACTCCAGGGTATAGGGCAGCTTCAGCCTCCGCCGGACCTCCGAAAGGTTCGGCTGGATCTTCACCATGTTCATCTGCGTCAGCAGGGACGGAGACAGCCCCTCCGTCGGCCTGTAGAGCAGGACCGTCTCCGCCTCGTAGGTCCTGCTGCCAAGCGTGACCCCGCAGGCGACGCCCAGGGCGCAGGCCACAAAGACGAACGCAGCGAGAGTGGGCCACCTCCGCCAGAGACCCAGCAACAGCGTGCGGGGGTCAAAGGGGAGCCTCTCCTCCGCTGAAGAGATGGGTTGAGGTTCCATAGGATGCGCCTCAGGATGTGCCCCCGGCCTGTGCGACCCGGCCTGCGAATTCGCAAAACCGTTTCTATCTGTCACAACGAGCTGATTCTCCAATGCGGTCTCACCCCCTGTCTCTCGGTTTCCGGAGGCCTCTCGGATATGCCCTCCCCATTCCGCTGGCAACGTCACCGCGGAGGCCCGCTCCGATGCAAGGGTGCGGCAGACGTTGCGGAGGCTCTCGAGGATGCGACCCTCCAGGTCCACATCCATCTTCTTCGTCATCTCCAGGGCCGCCTTGCGCCCTTCGCAGAGGTCAGAACCGTCATCGTCGACCAGGTGCGCGAAGTAGTATCTCAGGGCCAGATGGCACGCCTTTCGGGCCTCCTGTTCCGGGTATTGCGCCTTCTGATACTTGAAGACGATCTTCTTTTGAATCTCGCGCCGCGCGGCATAGTTCAGGTCATACCCCTTCTTCAGGCCCAGGTAGATCCTGGCGATCATCTCCATGCCGGGCACGAACGCGCCCAGCCGGGCCCCGCTGTTCCGAAGGAGTTGCTGGACCTCCTCCGACCCCGCCAACCCCTCGACCCCCCCGGCCGTCTCCGGGTCGAATCCTTCGACCCTCCCGTTGCGGCCCTCGCGCCCCCCCGGCAGCTCGAACGCAAGGACCCTGTCGATGACTCCTTCATCGAAGCGGGGCCTTTTCAGAGGGACGGCAAAACTCGCCGCGATCTGGCTCGCGGCCTTCAGGGCGTCTCGAAACCCCGCCTCGGAGAGATGGGCCTCGAACGCCCTCCGGGGGGTGTAGAGCTGGCCCGGATTCTGGGCGGGATCGACGATCACCCGCCTCCAGAGCGGGTGCCCATACAGGGCCTGCAGCGCCCGCAGGGCCCTGATCTGCTGTTCCACGATGCACTCCCGCCCCTCCGCCCGGTCGAGTTCGGCCATCTTGCGTCTCCTCAGCGTCCGGCCACGTCATCTTCAGAAAAACAAACACCTATCTGCTCCCCGGGAGATTCTCGATCTCTAAGGGCCAGCCTTTCATCAGTCACCCGATGAACTCACGCGGACGCGAGGGGGCTCCAGGAGCTCTTCCGGGATCGGCATCTCGTGCTCCCTGAGAAAACTCAGAAAGTCTTGCACCTCCACGCGGCTGTCCCCGCGTCCCGGAAGATGATAGGCCTTCAGGTGTCCCCGCTCAATCCAGCGGATGACCGTTCGAGGGTTGACCCCGCAGTATTTGGCGATCTCACCTGTTGTGAGCACCTGTCTTTCCAGCATGCGATCACCTGACGGGCTTCGAGGGGCGGTCCATTCCCTCAGTTGCGCATTTTTACGACTATTATATATTTCATATATAATATATTAAATTTATTAAAAATGTCAATAATATAAAATATAATTTTACATATATTTTGACTTTTTCCGACATTGCCCCGGGCAAGGCCCTCAATTGAAACGCCCCCAGACGGCCAGGAATCTTGCCGTCTCCGCCGGCCAGTCGACGATCGGCGCCCCGGTCAGCCGGAGGAGCGCCGGGAGCTGGCGGTAGAGACGTTCCCGCGGATACCGCCAGGACCAGGCCCCCCACCTCCTGTTCCGAAGCGCGTTCCACAGCCACCTCACCGGGCCGTTCTGCCCAGGCTCCCGCGCCCCGCGCCACCCGGCGTATTCCGCCAGCGAGGCCCACGGGCGGCCGACGCGCAGACCTTCCACGTGCAGGAACACCGATCCCCAGCGCTCGGCCAGGGCGCGCAATTGCCCTTCGCTCAGCGGCGCATCGGGCAACTCGTCGGGACAGAACTTGAAGCGCAGGGCGGCCCGGTAGAGCGGCCCCACCCGCAGCGCGGCGACTGCCGCGCAGTCCGCCGCCAGCCGGTCCAGCAGCAGGTCGCGCCCGCGATACGGCGTGGCAAACCGCCCGTGGGCGATCAGAAGGGCATCCCCCAGCGCCAGGGCGCATTTGAAGTAATTCCGCCGGACAAAATCGGGGTCCGGCGGGTCTTCCACGCCGCGCAGAACGCGCGTGGCCCACAGCAGGCCCGCGCCGCGGTTGAGCAACAGCCGCGTGGCCTCGATGGGCGGCAGGGGCCTTTGAAGCGCCGACGGCGCCCGCGCCCTGAGCACATCCGGCGGCCCGGCCAGGACGGTGTGGCCGTTCAACAGGTCCTGCCACATCAACCAGCGAGGCCAGCGTTGAATGTCCCGAAGGGTCAGGGGTCGCCCGAAATCGACCTCCACTCCGAGCTCCGCCCCGTAGCCCCGGCGAATCGCCCCCAGGGCATCCTGCGGCACGGCCTTTTTCCGCCCCACCACCAGGATCAGGTCCAGGTCGTTATACGGCTGCTCCACGCCGCCGACGCGCACCACGCCCCCCTCCCCGCGCCCGTAGCCCCCCCCCAGCACCAGAGCGATCAGGTTGCCCCTCAGTGCCCTTTTGACATCCCCCGCCAGGCGCTGCAACGCCGCGTCCAGACGCGCGTTGAACTCAGCGGACGCCTGTCGGGCGTAGGTCGTCCCCATTCGGTCCCTCCTTCCAGCCGGCCTGAAACCCGGCGCGACGGCCCAGGAGTTGCGCCAGGCGCAGGATGGGCGAATACAGCGCGCCCCGCATCTCCCCCCTCTTCAGACAGTATTCCCAGTCGCCCACGACGCGACGCGCACAGGGCAGCAGGGAATAGCGCAGGAGAGAGCGCTGCCAGGGGGACCAGTCGAAGATCACCGCCTCCGCCCGGCCCTCCCCGAACTGGCGTCTGTAGGCCTGCCGCAGGGTGTAGTTGTGCGAGTGGGTGACCACCGAGTCCGGGACATAACGAACGACATACCCGAGCTGGCGCACGCGCCACGTCCAGTCGATGTCCTCAGAGTACCGGAGCCGCTCATCGAACCTCATCCCCTCCCAGGCCGAGCGACGGATGGCCGAAGACGCCATGGAGAAACAGTGCCGCCAGCGCCCCTGCCGGGCGCCGTCCCCGTAGGTCTCCTCCGTGTCCCTGGCATACAGCGGGTGGCAGTCGGGCCGGGGGATCTGCCGCCCGAAGGCCGCCGCCACGCGGTCGTCGGCGATACCGGCCAGCAGGTTTCTGAGCCACGATTCGCCCTGCGGGGCACAGTCCGCGTTCAGAAACACCACCACTTCGCCGCGCGAGACCTCCATGCCCCGGTTGAGCACGCGACCGGGGACGTAGGCACCCGCGGGAACGTCATACACGCGATCCGCGTATTTTTTGGCCTCGTCGAGGGTGCCGTCCGTCGATTCGTTGTCGAACACGATCAGTTCCGACGGCCAGTCCTGCCTGCGCACCATCGCCAGCGTGTCCGCGACGAGGGGCATGTCGTTGTGCGAGCGGATGACGATACAGGGTTTCACGGGGATAAAGAGGGGGTTACAGAGACCTCTGCCGGGGCGACGCATACCCTCCGCAGGGGCGACCGGCCGGTCGCCCCTACCCGCTGCCCCCGGACGACCTCCGCAAGGGCGACGCAGATCCCGCAACAGATGATGAAGAGATAGGTCACCGGCGTGATGCGCAACGTCCACTCCAGAAAGCCCACGGTGTAGAGCGCGCAGAGGCCGAGGAAGAACCCGAACAGCAGCGTCCCCTCCAGGGACCTGGCGCCCCAGGCGTGGCGTCCGGCCATCCACGCGAACCGCCCGATGAGGATCACAAACACGATCAGGCCGGGGTAGCCCATCTCGGCCGCGGTCAGCAGGTAGATGTGGTGGGCCACGCCCGCCTGCTTCTCGCCAGCCATCGTCCTGAAGTACTCCCGGTACTTGGACGGGATCGTCAGGACGTAAGAGAAGTTGTTCAGCCCGACGCCGTAAAGGGGATGTTCGCTCGCCATCCACACCGCCGCCGCCTCGAACTCCTTTCGGGCCAGTTCGCTCTCCTCCGGCGCGCTTTGAAAGCGCTCCAGGATGGTGTCCGCGGACTTGAGCCCCCCCGCCAGCATCCCCAGGCAGACGGCCAGAGAGGTCGCCGTGACCCGGACGGACCTCGCGCGGAGGTTGGCGATCCCCAGCGCCCCCATCGTGCACCCGGCCGCCAGCACCAGGCCGGCGCGGGAGAGCGTGGACACCACGGCAAAGACCATGCCCAGCGCGGCCGCGAGGGAGGCCAGGACCTGCCCCCTCGTCAGACGCCGGTCACACAGCCCCCACACGAGCACCACGGGCAGGATCAGGTTGACGAACGACGTGACGGTGTTCGAGTGATCGAACGGGCCGGGGACCCGGACGATATGGTCCAGGTACTTCTGCTTGACGACCAGCGCGGTCATAAACGCGCCTGTCGCGACCAGCCCCGTCCAGACGTAGTCCAGCCTCGCGCCGACGCGCAGGCAGTTCACCACGCACCAGAACAGCGCGTAGGTCCTGACCAGCTTGAACAGCGAAAAACTCGCCAGCAGACGGTCCGGCGCCTCCCACGCCGAGGCGCAGGCGATCCCGAAGAACAGGAGCATCCAGAGCGAATTGTAAGGCGCCCACCTGATCTTCGTCGGAAACCGGATGAGCAGGGCGATGATCATCCCCCACGCGATCAGGTCGGTCAGGTTGACCTCAAACCCCCGGTCCGGCCCCCGGTAACGGGTGAAAAAAAAGTAGATGTTCGCCACATCGCCCAGGGCCGTGGAAAAGATCAGGGCCGCCAGCAGCCACCCGCGCAGACGCGCAGACGACGCGGCGGCGAAAGACATGGCGGGCACCCCCAGCACGAGGGTCGCGATGAAGACGGCGTACTTCAAGAGGACACCTCTCTCAGCATCAGCCCGTGCAGGTCGTCCAGCCGCCTGGGCATCGGGTCGGGGGTCACGTTGCTCGCGAACATCGCCAGGGAGTCCCTGTGGTGGGGCTCGTAGCCGTGCATCCCCGCGAGGGGCGTCTCCCCCATAAAGCTCGGACAGATGAGGACGCCGGGGTTCATCAGAAAAAAGAGCTCCCCATACCCCCGGTCCGCAAAGTCGCACCCGTACCCGGCCAGCCGCTCCTCCGACAGGATCTCCCCCCTGGGCTCGGCCCTCAGCGCCTCGGCGACCCTCTCGCGGGCGGGGTCTTTGAGAAACCAGAATCGCGCCATCGTGGAGTCGTAGATCGCCGCGTAATCGACGCCGAAGCGCAGGCCGAGCCGGTCGATCCTCGCCGCGAGGTCGCAGCAATCGGTGACGTCGGTCATGCCGTGGTCTGAAAAGACGTGGAGATGGACGGCATCGTAGTTTTTCTGAGCCAGGCGGACCACCGACCGGAGTCTATCGTCGTACCACCGGACCTTCCCCTCCACGGCCGGAGACCGGGCGCCGTGCGCGTGCAGGACGGCATCCATGGCCGCCAGATACAGGTACGCGAACACGACCTCCCCCTCTTTCAGGGCGGCCTCGAGGGACGCCAGGTTGTCCCCCTCTTTCTTGCGCCAGTCCGACAGATAAAACGGGATGTCCCGGCCCCGGAGGTGGTCGAAGATGGTGGGGACGCCGCCGTTGATGCCCCCCGGCTGGTAGATGTCGCGCTTCTCCGAGTAGTCGAACAGCGGCAGGTACCGAAACGGCACGTTGTAGATCTGGAAGTACCCCGTATACCCGTAGCAGCGCCGGATGGCCCTGCTCATCACCCGGCGGACGCGCCCGCGGCGCGCGATGGGCCCGGGCAGGAGGGCGAGAAGGCGGCACGCCCCGAACGGCGACGCCGCCGGGTTGTAGCGGAAGCACGAGAAGTGCCCGTGCTCCCGGGGGAGCCTGCCGGTCAGAATGGTCGGGTCGCACGTGGAGCTGTAGCCCAGGACGGTGGTCAGCGGCGCCTTGACCTTCAGCAGGTCGTCTAAAAAGGGGCGCCGCCGGAGGATCTCCCAGCCGAACGCGTCGATGAACACGAAGAGCGCCAGTTTGCGTCTGTCAGGCCGCATAGACCGCCCGCCTCGGCCTCTTCTCAAGCGCTCGCCCCTGCTGCAACATCTCCAGGAACTGTTGCTGCTCGCTCGTGAGGGCCTTCTTCGGGCTGCGCGCGTCGGCCACTGCCCAGTCGATGTCGCTCTGCGCCAGGTTGATCACCGTTCCAGAAGGGTCCACGCAGTAGTCCCCGCAGATCATCACGTTTCGAACCCGGGCGCAGAAGCCGATCCGGGTGTAGTCAAACACCACGCTCTTCTCGATGTAGGCCCCGGACTCCACGACGCAGCCGGGGCCGATCATCGTCGGGCCGATGATGCTGCAGCCGGGCTCTATCGTCGCGCTTCCTCCCACGTAGACGGGCGGCTCAATCCTGCACCGCGAGGGGTCAAACCGGACGTTGAGCCCGACCCATACCCCTTCGGAGACCTGAGTCCCCGGCACGGACAGGCCGTTGACCTCGCCCCGAAGCGCCATCTGGATGACATCGTAGTAATCGGACACCCTTCCGATGTCCAGCCACTGGAACGGGACCTGCGCGCCGTACAGAGGGGCCTTCTCCCTGACCAGGTCCGGGAAGAGCTGCCCGCCTATGTCGTAGGTGACCCCGGAGGGGATCCGGTCGATCACCTCAGGCTCGAACACGTATATCCCGGTGTTGACCGTCGTGCCCCTGGCCTGATCGACGTCCGGCTTCTCCTGAAATTCGAGGACCCTGCCCTCCCTGTCCGTGACGACGACCCCATAGTTTGAGA
Organism: uncultured Gemmatimonas sp.; assembly: GCA_964428665.1. GTDB lineage: Bacteria > Latescibacterota > UBA2968 > SICM01 > SICM01 > SICM01. The sequence goes on along the minus strand of CAYRZX010000172.1, from coordinate 5,461 downwards.
CGCGATCCCGCGCCACGCCGGTCAGGGCAAGGGTGGCCGCGGCCCCCCTCTTCCGATGAAACCGGATCAGCCGCGTGAGATCGATGTCGATCACGGCGTCCCCGCACAACACCACGCAGGTCTCGTCGAAAAAGCCCGAATGCTCCTGGATCTTTTTGAGCGCCCCGGCAGAGCCGACGGGTTCGTCGATGAAACGCCCGTTTTCAAGGCGGCCCTCGAACGAATAGGCCATCTCAACGCCGAACCTCGACCCGTCCCGGAAATAGCCCTCGATCTCGGTCGCCAGATAGCTCGTGTTCACCATGATCTGGCGCACGCCGTGGCTCTCCAGGAGCTGGACCAGGACCTCCATCACGGGTTTGTGGAGGATCGGAATCATCGGCTTGGGCACGGTGGTGGTGATCGGACGCACGCGCGTGCCCCTCCCCGCGGCAAGGATGATCGCCTTCATGAGTTGTGGTTCTCCCCTTCCTGTGAACCGGAGCGACAGGGCTGCCCTGCGGGCCGATCAGACGACCTCTTCCACGCCCTCGAAAGAGTGGACGGCCTCCTCTTTCGTGTTGAAGATCTCGAATATCCGGTGCATCCGGACGAGCTCGAAGAGCGCGCGGACCGGCTTCGACACCTCGCACAGCTTCAGGTCTCCGCCCGCGCGATTGAGCTGTCTCAGACAGGCCAGAAGGGCCCCCAGCCCGGAGCTGTCCACAAACCGCAGATGCCTCAGGTCGAACACCACCCTGGAGTTCGCCTCGAGCGCGGGCGCGACATCTCGCTTGAACGCCTTGACGTTGCTCACATCGAGATGCTCTCCCGGCAGCGTCACGACGGCCACATCTCCGACCTTCTCGACAGTCATTTCCATGGAGATCTCCTCCTCTCGGATTCCTCTCAGGCCGCCACGACCCTGCCGTGGCAGCCCGCGTTTGGGTTTCTCTGCGTTCTTCGCGTTCTCTGCGGTTCAATTTGTGATGTCTCGTGACCCTGAATCTGGATGGCGACGCACGTCAGGTCGTCCGCAAACCTCCCCGGGCCCGCAAAGGCGGCGACCTCCCTCCGGATTCTGTCGATCAACTCCCCCGGCCCGAGTCGCCCGTTCGCCTGGACAAGCGCCGACAGGCGGCCTTCTCCGAAGGGTTCACCCCCATCCCCCCCGTTCTGCGCCTCGGTCAGGCCGTCCGAATAAAAGCAGAGCACATCCCCCGCGTCGATCGGCGTGGAGACCTGCCTGTAAGTCGCCCGCTCGCTGAATCCCAGCGGCATGTTGTCGCCGCAGAGCATCCTGCACCGGCCCGTGCGGCGCTGAAAATGGATCGGCCTGGTGTGCCCGCAATCGACGAAATCCATCCGCAGACTCCCCAGGTCGAACCGCGCATAGCAGAGGGTCACAAAGCTTTCCAGGCCCATGAACTCCCGGATCACCTCGGCGTGGACCGCCGTGACGATCTCCCCGGGTTCGGGAAGCTGTCTGGCGTCCGAGGAGGATATCAGACGGTTCACGACCCTCAGGAACTGGGTCTTGGTGGCCGCCCCCAGAAGCGCCGCGGGGATCCCCTTGCCCATGACGTCCCCGACGATGACGTCAAAGCACCGGTCGTGGTGGTTGAAGAAATCGTAGAAATCGCCGTCGATCTGCCACGAAGGGATCGTGAGCGCGGCGACCCGGGCGCCCCGAATATCCCGGAACGGCTGGCCCAGCAGGAGCGTCTGCTGAACCCTGGCGCCGATGTCGACCTCCTGTTGATGCGCCTGCGCCAGCGCCCGGTAGAGCTCCTTCAGCTCAACGTTCTGCCGCTCGGTCAACTCCTGAAGACGCCTGTTCTCCACCCTCATCTCGTGCTGAGACACCCCCTGCCGGACGATCTGACGAAGCTCCTCGTCGTTCCAGGGCTTGGTGACGAAGCGATACACCGCCCCCCGGTTGATCGCCTCGACGGCGGCCCGCACGTCCACGTGGCCCGTCAAAATGACGCGCACCGTGTCCGGCGAGATCTCCCGCGCCTTCTCCAGAAGCCGCGTCCCCTCGATGTTCGGCATCAGCTGGTCCGCCAGCACCACCGCATAAGGCCCCTCCCGCAGGAGCCGAAGGGCCTCCTCGGGAGAGTCCGTGGTGACGACCTCAAACGCCTCTCTGCGCAGCAGCCTCCGGAGGGCGCGCAGGACCTTCGGCTCGTCGTCCACCATCAGCACCCTTGAAGCGCCCGCGCCCCCGGAGGCGGGGCAGGCATCGAAGCTCATCCTGTTCTCCACCGGATGACCGCCCGTCAAAGACTCGGAAAGACCACAAAAACCCATATATATATTTTATGTCAAATATAGCTTATTATGTCTTTTATGTCAAGTATATTTTATATATTAATCAACTATCTGGACTATTGGTGAAATGCCCTAAGTCCTGCCCTGGCGGCAGCAGAGGGCCAGGACGGCAAGGAGGGCGGTGAGGGCCGTGAAGACCTTGTCGGGGCGCTTCAGGGAAGAGATCATCCTTTGACCGAGCCAGAAGGACGCCGTCCGCCATACTCTTTGAACCGCCCCCTCGAAGACATCCGTCAGAAGGGCGGTGAGGAGGCGGTAGTCGCCATAGTCAAAGGAGACCGCCTTCCTGGCCTTGCGCGCCTTCCCCTCTTCCTCCGCTTCGGCCCTGACGGCGTCCGCCCCTTCCCTTACCCTGCCCTCCGTTTCGGCCCGTTCCCCCGCCGGGGCCGGAACCTTCCGCACCACCTGCCCCCCACCGCACGCCGCCAGTGTCGCCGCCTCGACAACCGTTAGCAACAGGGCAACGCACCTTGCAACCTTCGACGTGAACATCTTCATCGCAGAAAACCTCCCTATGACATCGGCGTATCGCTGCTCATCGGACAGGGAAGGCCACCGGTTGCCCGATGGCCTTCCTCCTTCACGCTGGTTCAGGGCCCTGCATCCCGTCGAAGGGCGCCCCACAGTCAGATTTTATAAGGGATTCGCAAAGCCCCATCCCCGGCGCGATCACCGATCGCGCCCTACTTCCGTAAAGCCCTCCTGGGCAGAAGGCTGTCCCCCTGCCCAGGAGAGTTGCGTCAGGGATGTAGGTGTGGGTTGGCTCCCGCTGGCGCATCGGGGTTCAGAGAGGTTACGCATGTTCCCTCCTTGAGCGCCTCGAACTCCAGACGGATGTTTTGTTTATTCGCTCACCTCCTTCCACAGGGGCGAGAGGGACGGCATCCCCCTCCCCCGTCGTGCTGACGGGGGGAGGGCCATTCAGCCTGTCTTGCACGGGCGGAGGAGGGGTAGCCGTTTCTCTGGGTTCATCGGGTCCCCTCAGGCCTACTTCCTGTGGGCCTGGTGGTTCCCGAAGTGCAGGTATCCCGACACATACAGGACGACGTTGCCGTCCGCATCTTTGATGGTGATCTCGGCGTGGTCGTACTTGCCAGGCTCCCCGGCGTCCGTGAAGGTCCACTCCGCGGTGGCGCCGGATGCCCCGTTGTACCGCCCGGCGCCCGTGCCGTGGTAGGTGTCAAACCCCGCCGGGGGCGGGTCGGGCGCGATGGTCGGGTCGTCGGTGCAGGTGGCCGAGGTGAGCGTCTCCATGTGGAACCGGTTGCCCTTCCAGTTGACCTCCAGGTTGTTGGGCAGGTCGGTGTAGTCGCAGTGGAGTTCAAACCCGTGCGTCACCCGCATCCCGTCTGCCGTGAACACGCTCCCGCCGCCGGTCATCCGGCCCATCAGACTGGGCGGGGGCGGGGGCGGAGGCTGCTGCTCCAGGGGCAGGCAGAGCGTGACGGTCACCCACGTCAGAGACGCGGGCTGGTTGCCCGACCCGTCGTCGTGCGAAAAGAGCTGGACCGTCAGGTCCGACGCCCCCGCCGGGACGGTGAACGGCAGGGTGAGGGCGTCCCACTCAAGCCCCTGGGCGCTGCTGAGCGCGTTGACCAGGCGGGTGGTCACGCCCCCGGTGGTGATGTCGATGGCGTTCGGCCTTGGCCTCCCGTCGCTGACGCTCCCCACGAACAGCGAGAGGTTCGCCATCCGGGAGGCGCTCGCCGGGGCGAAGGTGAACGTCTGCGGGACCGTCGCGTCCAGCGGAGGGGCGAAATACCTGTAGGCGCAGTCGTTCCCGTCCATCACCTGGATGTCGTGGAGGCCGGAGCCGTCGTCGTAGATCACGAACATCCCGGCCCCGTTGTTCCGGGGCGGGTCAAACCCGAACGACAGCCCGTCCACCGCGAAGGTGTTCATCCCAGGCCCCACCATGCCCAGGCCGGTGATGTCCGCCCGGTAGCTGGTGGTGTAGTGTTCTCCATCGTAGGCCAGGAAAAACAGCGTGGGCCCCCCGACGACGTCGCCGGTGATCTCGACGCCGTTCAGCCGGATGGTGTTGTCCCCGTTGTCAGGGGCGCTGTGCTGCCCCTCCCAGTAGAGCAGCGCCTGCCTGACCGCGGCCCCCGCCGGGACGTTCACAGTCATCCTGCCGGGCTGCGTGAACAGCCCCACGCCGCCCACGGCGCACCCCGACCCCGACGCGAGCGTCAGGTCAGACGCCGGACCCAGAGACTCTGCCCTGGCCACGGGCTTGGCCGCCCGAAGCCCCCCGCCGCTCAACCCGCTCGGGGCCCCCACCGGATTCTTCATCGACTCGCCGCCGCACCCCAGGAGCACAAGCCCCACAACGGCTGCAAACACCACGAGCCAGGAAGACCTTTTCATTTCAGTATCCCTCCTTATTATCTCTTCTGACTTAAATGACCGGGACTGCTATGGCCTCTCCACATCGCCAAAAGACACCGCCGACCCCTACCTCCGTGTAGGGGTTCAACCTCACAACTACATCCCGATACATCCCGAACTTTTGCAAAGATCGCGTCAGATCTCCTGGAGCGGCACAAACACCCCCAGGACCCTCCTCCAGTCCACCGCCCGCTCGCCGAAGGGCTGCGCCACCACCAGCACCGGCTCCTCGCCCAGGGCCCCCAGGGAGACCCGCCGCAACGTCGTCTGACACCAGTAGCGCACAGGGGACGCGTGGCGACGCACGCCGTCGGAAAACCAGTAGATCACTTCGCTCTCCCGGCCATTCTTCCGCAGGCGCACCCATCTCCCCTCTCCCCCTGCGACCGGAATGTCCGCCCCTCCGACCTCTGTCCATCCCGCGCCCCGAAAACAGTAGGTGGGGTCGTGAACGGAATGGCGGTCTCTCGTCCCGTCGATCACGATCAGCAGGAAGGCGACGCCCCCCCCGCGGTAGACCCGCTTGATGACGCTGGCCCCGCCGAAGACCTTCTGCTCGACGTCGGTCAGGGGGACGTCCACGCTCGTAAACCCTATCACCTGCCCGTTGAGGGCCTCCAGCCTCCCGGAGGCGTCCGGGAGCGGGGAGAACTCCCAGGCCAGGCTCAAAAGGACGGAGACGGTCAGGGCCACCCACAACCATCGCTTTGATTTCCAGCTCATGTCAGCCATTCCCGCAATCACCGTGATCCGTGAT